>CAYQGB010000164.1:0-8935 GCA_964416895.1 uncultured Calditrichaceae bacterium | reverse complement strand
TGAACGATGAGGCCATCCGGGCAATGCTCTCCTGTCCCTCCTTGAGACAGTCTGTAAGGATGTCAGGAAGGGGGGGGTAAAAATGCTGTGATGGGGATCACATCGAAAGGTTTGAAGGTCTGATCCCGGGAACCCATTTTATGTTTGGTAACCGAAGCCTCAGGCGGGTAGGAACGAACCTTCCCCACCCGGGCATCCTAATATCGAATTCGGCGCTATTTCAATGAAATCTGCTTTCGCGTTTTCGCGTCTCCGCGGTGAAAAGCATAAAAACCCCCCGGTTACAGCGATTCGATGACCTGCTGCAACATGCCCCGCACTTCGTTGGCGATCCCCTCCAGAGCGGGATTCTTCACCGCCTGCATGGAGGCCACGGGATCAATGGCCGACACTTCCACCTGTCCATCTTCGGTTTCCTGAACCACCACATTGCAGGGCAACATCAATCCGATTTTGTCCTCCGCCTGCAAGGCTTTGTGCGCAAAGGGAGGATTGCAGGCGCCCAGAATGCGGTACTTGCGGAAGTCCACGTCCAGCTTCTTCTTCAGCGTTTCCTTCACGTCAATTTCCGTGAGAATCCCGAAGCCTTTTTCCTTCAACGCTTCGGTGACCCGGTCAATGGCCTCCTCGAAGGACATATCCACGGTCCTGGCGAAATAGTAGCTCATGGCAATTCCTCCATTAATTGGTTTATGTGCTTATAGAAACGAGCTTTTTGCAACAACTGCCCTTCACGCATCACGCAGAGTATGATGCCCATCAAAGTGCAGGGTTACGATTTTTCTGTCGTTTATGGCGAAGGAACAGTTTAATTTAGGGGGTTGAAAAAACTTTCGCCGATGGGACACAGGGATGAACGTGGAAACCACCGTTACTCCGGAAATACTGGCAGCGCTAAACCTCTCCGATTTTGTGGCGGTGGATATCGAAACCACCGGGCTGGAATGCCAGAAGGAAGACATCATCGAGTTTGCCGCGGTGCATTTCCACCAGGGGGAAATCAAAGGGCACCTGAACTTCTTTGTGCGCCCCACCAAACCCATTCCTCCCCATATTACCCGCATCACCGGGATTACCGACGAGGACGTTCGGGATGCCCGGCCGTTCGAGCAGCGCCTGCCCGAAATCCGGGACTTTGTGGGGGATTATCCCATCGTGGCCCACAATGTCAGCTTCGATCTCTCTTTCCTGGAATATCATGCCCGCCGGGCAAAGGGCAACTTCACCGGGTGGGATGAACGCAACCCCACCTATCACTACTTCCCCAATCCCAAAATCGACACCCTGATCCTCTCCCGGATGTATCTGCCCTTCCTGAACGCCTTCAGTCTGGGGGCTTTGGTGGAGTATTTTCAATTTTCCCTTAACTATGCCCATCGAGCGCTGCCGGATGCGGAAGCCGCCGGGCGGCTGTTTCTGGAACTGCTGGAGCGAGCCTTGCGCACCAAATTCTCCGACGTGCAGGCCATTCTGCGCATCCTGGAACCCACCGACGAACCGATCAAAACGTTTTTCGAGAATCTGGCGATTTTCCTGTCTCAGGGGAAATATCATCTGCCGGAAGGGCTGGATCGGGATAAGTTCACCATCCAGGCCCATCACTACAACATCATCGGGGAAGATGAAGGGCCGACTTCTGCCACCACCACCCTCACGCCCATCGATGAGGAAGCGGTGGCGGCGTTTTTTGAGGAGGGCGGGGAACTGGCCGGGGAATTTCGCCAGTTTGAACCCCGGGCGCCCCAGGTGGAGATGGCCCGAAAGGTGGCTCAGGCCTTCAACGAAGGGCAGTTTCTGGTCATCGAAGCCGGCACCGGCACGGGGAAGTCCATGGCGTATCTGGTGCCGGCCATCAAATGGGCGGTGAACAACCCCGGTCCGGAAGGACGGGTGATCATCAGCACCAATACCAAGAATCTGCAGGAGCAACTGTTTTTCAAAGACCTGCCCGTGCTCCACAGCATTATGAAAGAGAAGTTCAAAGCCGTGCTGCTGAAAGGCAAGGGCAACTACCTGTGCCTGGACAAGTGGGTAACGGTAATGAGTGACATGCAGTACCGCCTGAACGCCCGGGAACGGGTGAACATTCTTCCCCTCTATTTCTGGGTGCAGCAGACCGAGACCGGGGATATTGCCGAGAACAACGGTTTCCGGGTGGAGCGGAACCTCGGCCTGTGGAGCAAGCTCATCGCCGAGAACAACTACTGCCCGGGAAAATCCTGCAAGTATTACGACCGTTGCTTTTTGATGAAAGCCCGCAACAACGCCAAAGACGCCCACATCGTGCTGGTGAATCACTCCCTGCTGTTTTCCGATCTGGCCGCCGACAACGCCGTGTTGCAGGATTATGCCCATGTGATCCTGGACGAAGCCCACAACATCGAGAAAACCGCCACCGAGTATCTGGGCATCGAGAGCACCCTGTGGCAGTTCCGGGATTTTTACCACAAGCTGTATCAGCGGGAGCGCATGGAGACCGGAGTGCTGGTGCAGTTGAAGCGGCGGGTGCAGGCGGGCAATTTGAAGCAAACCCACCTGGAAGCGCTGATCAAATCGGTGGATCAACTCACCGATCAGGTGGCTGCCTGCTGGCGAACCACCCAGCAGTTTTTCCGGGAGCTGACCGCTCACCTGCGCCGGCATACGCCCACGGCGGATAACGAATATGCCACCCGGGTGCGCTATATCCGGGATCAGCGCCTGTTCGATCCGGTTATGGAAACGTTCGGGAATCTCAAAAACGAATTCACCGCCCTGCAAAAGGGGCTGGGGAATCTGATCGAGTATTTGAAGGAGTTGCCCGAAGATCGGTTTGAATACCAGCGCCAGCTGTTTCAAGATCTCAGCGCCCAGTATATGCAGGCGCAGGCGGTCATCGACAATCTGGAATTTCTGCTCACCGCCGAATGGGATACCTACGTGTACTGGTACGAATTGCCCAACCGCCAGGACAGCGACGATACCCGCCTGTACGCCGCGCCGCTGGAGATCGGAAACATCCTCAGCGAGCGGCTGTATGCCCGACTGCGCACGGCGGTGTTCACCTCCGCCACCCTGGCGGTGAATCGGCAGTTCGATTATTTCCTCAGCCGGGTGGGGCTGGATCGGGTGGCTCCGGAGCGGCTGGAGGTGTGCCTGCTGGAATCGCCGTTCAATTATGATGAGCAGGTCTTTCTGGGAGTGCCCTCGTTTTTGCCCGAGCCGGGGCACCCGGAATTTATCCCCCGGGTGCAGCAGTTGCTGGAACGGCTGGTGGCCGAACTCCCCAGGGGGACGCTGGTGCTGTTCACTTCCTATTCCATGATGCACAAAGTCTATCACGCGGTACGCCCGGCGTTTGAGGCGGAAAAGGTGGAACTGCTGGCCCAGGGCATCGACGGGAGCCGTCACTCGCTGATCAACCGGTTTAAGGCCAATCGCACCTCGGTGCTGTTGGGCACGGATAGCTTCTGGGAGGGGGTGGATGTTCCCGGGGAGGCCCTGGAGTTGGTGCTCATCGCCCGCCTGCCCTTCGATGTGCCTTCCGATCCGGTGATCCAGGCCCGCTCGGAACTGATCCAGCGGCGGGGGGGCAATCCGTTTATGGAGTATGCCATCCCCGAGGCGGTGATTCGCTTCCGCCAGGGCTTCGGGCGGCTGATCCGCCATCGCTCCGATTACGGGGCGGTTATTGTGCTGGACAGCCGGGTGGTCAAGAAGCTCTACGGGCGTATCTTTCTGGAATCCCTGCCGGTGCGCCCGATCATCCTGGCCGATGAAGAGGAGTTCTGGGATAAACTCAAGGAGTGGTTTTAGTGCCAGCAGTTTAGGCCGTAGGCTACAGGCTGTAGATCAGACCCCTGCTCCCACCGATTGCATTGGCGTTAACTTTAGAGGTTTTACCCACATGGCCTTAGATGTCCAACACACTCAACGTGCTTATGAATCCTCTCGAATGTGACGGGAGAGTAAACCCTCCCGCCTGAACAGCTACAGCCTACACACCTTCTGTTCACAAAAAAGTCTGCCATAATTGCAGAGTTGCTTGCTTTCGGCGGTGAAGTGTCTTAATTTTCAAGATGTTACTTCCAGGGGAATAGTGGGAGATTCAACATTGGCCATATTGAATAAGTACGTGAAGATTCAGAAAGAACTGGGCATTATCGGGCAATCGGAGCAGATCCGGGAGCTGGTGGAACTGGTGATTTCCATCGCTCCAACTTCAATTTCCGTGTTGATTACCGGTGAAAGCGGGAGCGGGAAGGAGGTATTCGCCAAAGCCATTCATCGCCTCAGCCCCCGCCGGGATAAGCCCATGATCACGGTGAACTGCGGCGCCATTCCCGAAGGGCTGCTGGAAAGCGAACTGTTTGGTCACGAGAAAGGCGCCTTTACCGGAGCGGTTGCCACCAAAAAAGGCTACTTCGAGCTGGCCGATGGGGGCACCATCCTGCTGGATGAAATCGGGGAGATGCCGGTGCATACTCAGGTCAAGTTGCTGCGAGTGCTGGAAACCGGCGAATTCATGCGGGTGGGCAGCGGAGAGTTGCGCCAGGTGGATGTGCGGGTGATCGCCGCCACCAACCGGGATCTGGGGCAGATGGTGCAGCAGGGGCTGTTTCGCAAAGACCTCTACTACCGGCTGAAGGCGGTGCAGATGCGAATTCCTCCCCTCCGGGAACGGCGGGAGGATATTCCCCTCCTGCTGGAGCATTTTGTTCAGGAGATGATTCGGCGGGAAAAGATCGACTTCGCCGGGTTCACCGAAGAGGCCCTGAACATCGTTTACAATTACAACTGGCCCGGCAACGTTCGGGAATTGAAGAATTTTGTGGAGACAATTGTGGTGCTGGCCCGGGGGCAGAAGGTGGATGCGGCCATGGTTCGGGAACATCTGAGCCACTATAAAGAGCCGGTACAGGTATCCACTGCGCTGCCCATGCCCATGGAGCGATCCGTGGAAGAGGCCGAGCGGGAGCTGATTTATAAGGCGCTGGTTTCTCTGGGGATAGAAGTAAAGGAGATGAAAGCCGCTCTGATGCAGATGGCCGAAAAACTGGATGGACAACAACCGGGAGTCTCGTATGCGCCGGTGGAGAGCTACCCGGTGGAGGAGGAAGAGATCAAGCCGCTGGAAGAGATGGAGCGGGAGATGATCGAAAAGGCCCTGCGCAAGTTTCATGGGAATCGCCGCCGGGCGGCCCGGGCGTTGAACATCAGCGAGCGAACCTTATATCGGAAAATTAAAGAATATGGGCTGGTTTCTTAAGCGGGAAACCATCGGGGCGATTCTATTGCTCCTGTCCGGTTTGGGGTGTGTGAAGTATTCCTTCCGGGGGGCTTTGCCCTCGGATATCCAGACCATCGCCATCCCCCTGTTTGAAGATCGCTCGGCCTGGGTGGGCCTGCAAGAACAACTCACCCGGGATGTCATCGACGCATTTATCCGGGATAACACATTGCAGGTCATCGAATCGGAAAAAGATGCCGATCTATTGCTCAAAGGCACGATCCTGAGTGTACAGCGGCGTCGCACGGCCATTACCGCCCAGGAAGTGGTGGAAGAGGAGCGCCTGGTGGTGAATGTAAAAGTGGAATGCATCAATCAGCATACCGGTAAGCCGTTGTGGAGTGGGAATGTTACCGAATTCGGGGTGTTAAGCGGCACCGGATCGGTGGAAGAGAATGATCTGGCCATCGCCGAAGCGGTGGAAAAAATTGTAGAAAGTATCGTCAATCGCACCGTTGCCGCCTGGTAGCGGGGCAAGGGAGAGGAAGGTCGCTATGGGCAATTTTTTTGAACTCAGCCGCCTGGAAAAATTTTGCGAAGAGCATCCCGAATCCATCCTGTTTGCGCATCTGGCCTATCGCTACGTGGAGCTGGGATACATGGACAGGGCCCGGGCCATTGCCGAAGAGGGGGTTCGGCGACATCCGGCCTATGCCTATGGGCATTATGTGCTGGGGTTGTGCTACTATCACATGAACGACCTGATTAAAGCCAAAACCCACCTGGAACTTTCCCTGGCCTATGATCGGAAAAATCCCCGGGCCTGCAAATTGATGGGGGAGATTAACGAAAAGCTGGATCTGCCCATCATGGCCGAGGAGAGCTATCTGCACTATTTTCTGCTGGATCCCTTCAATCCCGAAGCGGTAAAGTGCTATCAACGGGAGCAGGAGTTGCAGTTTGATGAATTTGAACAGCCGGAAGGGGAAGTGCCGGAAAGCGAATTCACCGGGGATGAAACCCTGTTCGATGAGGGGACCGATCGCCTGGAAGTGGACGAAGGCGCCAACATTGATGACCTGTTTACCCCGGAAGAGGCGAGTGGAGAAGACTTTGATATTTCCCGGAAGGTAGAGGAGGTGTTCAAAGAGACGCTGGGAGATATTTCTCTGGAATCGGATTGGGAGGATACCTCCGAACGGGCGGGGGAGGATCGCGCGGCGCCTTCGGAACCCACCCTGCCTGAGGAAACCGCCGGAGACACACTGGCGGAAAGCGCGCCGGGCGGCAGGGAAGAAGGGGAATTCTCCGAAGATACCGATACCGATTTCGAGTCCCTGTTTGCCGATCTGGAAGAAACTCCCGAACCGCCTCCATCTCAGGCCGAGACCTTCTCCCCGCCTGATGACGATGAGATCGACTTCGGCAATATTTTCGACGAGAGCACTCCTTCCGGGAAGACCGGCGAGGAACCCCCTTCTCAACCGGAGGAAACGACTTCCGATGAGGAGGATCTGCTGGATTTTACCGCTGCGGTGGAAGACTTCATCGCCGAGCGGCAGGATGCCTCCTCCGGTGAAGCGCCTGCTCCGCCCCCTGAAGATGAAGAAACGACGGCGGATTCCATTCAATGGGATGCCCAGAATACCGTGCCCGACTTATCCCATTTACCATCCCAACCCGACCGCCCGGGCGCGCAAGAGGCTGCTTCCACGCCCGGAGAAACCACCCGCTTCGGCAAGCCCCCCATTCTGTCTCCCACGTTAGGGGAAATCTATGTCGCCCAGGGGCGGTATCAGGAAGCCATCGAGGTGTTCCGGCAACTCCTGGAAAAAGACCCCGGCAACCAGCGCTTCCGCAAAAAAATCCAGGACATTCAGATGATTCTGGAACGGCAGAAGTAATTCCCCATGAAAGCGTTGATTCGTCAGATGATCAGAGATACCGGAATGCAGGTGGTGAATTTTCTGCCCGATCTTGGAGTAGCCCTGATTATCCTGGTGGCTTTCTACAGCGTGGGTTGGGTGCTGAATAAATTGTTATCGCGCCTGACGGGCGGCTCCACGGAACAGCGAAGTCGGGTACTCCGACTGTTGGGAATTACCCTCAAGACAACTTTTGTGGTCGTCGGGATCATTACCGCTTTAGGAACCCTGGGAGTGAATGTGTCGGCATTGGTGGCCGGTTTGGGGCTGACCGGTTTTGCTCTGGGTTTTGCCTTGAAGGATGCTCTGTCAAACTTGCTCGCCGGAGTACTGATTCTGTTTTATGAACCCTTCCGATGTGGGGATCAGATCAAAGTGGCCGGTTGTGAAGGCACGGTAATTGATATTGGATTCCGGTATATTACATTGGATGCCGGGAATACCCTGTATCTGGTTCCTAACTCCACCTGTTTCACCAATTGGATTGCTTTGAATAAATCCTCTTCGGTCTCCTGACTTCGGAGCGCTTTTCCGTTGTTCAGATTCCTCCATGCCCGGCGAGCCACTCCCGGGTCAGGCGGATCAGCCGTTTGGTGAGGGATTCCTTTTGAGGATGCATGTGCCCTTCCCGGAGCCAGAGGATGGTACTCGCCGGTGGTGGCGGCGCCAGCCGGTGTAGCTTCCGGGCGCATTCCGGGGGAATCTGATCATCCAATTGCCCGTTGATGATCAGCATCCTCCCTTCCATATAAGGCAGGTGATGCGCCGGTTCCAGAGGATACAGCAGACTCCCCAGCACCCAGGCCACGGCCCGGCGCAGTCCTCCCGGCCTTACCCGAAGATTGGCCTCGATAACCCCGGTAAAATCCGCCCCCCCATAAGCGATGATGACCCCCCGAAGACGAATCCCGTGTTCCCGGGCCAGTCGCGCGGCGGCAGGAATGAAAAAGGCGCCGAAGCTGTATCCTGCCAGGGTAACCCGGGTGGAATCGCACCAGGGTTGCCGGGATACCCACTTCAAGGCGGCGGTCACCTGGGCCGGTACCCGAAAAGCTCCCCGGCGCATATCGGCGATGTCCTCAATGTGGGGATCCTCATACCAGGCCTGCTTTTCCAGGGGGTAGTCATATCCCACCAGTACCACCGGGCCGGGATTTTCCACATACCGGATGGCCCGGTCTCCCTGACGGATACCCCCTAACAGCACGATCACCGGCAGAGGTGCGGTTGCATCCGCCGGGCGGCCGATTCGCAGGCGAAACCTCCCGGCGGCGCCGGCGGAGAGTTCCACCCGTTCCACCAATCGCCCATGGCTATATGTGGAGAGGCGTTCCGGGGAGAGCTGGGAGTAAACTTCTATCGGCTGATGGGGGATGTTCAGAAACCGCATCGGCTCCAGTTGTCGGAGTCCCCAACAGGCCACGGCCACCGCTGCGGAGACCCCGGTGATCAGGTAGGTGAACCCCATGAGCATTCCCGTGAACGCCGGCTTCCATCGTACAAGAAGCCCGGTGATCCGGGCGCCGATGCGGGGGGATCGATGGTTCATGCCGTGAGGATGCCTCGCCGATGCCGTTGGGTACAGCAAAAAGCCCATCCCGGTATCCGGAAATGGGCTGATCTGGGGTGACCCCGGGAGGAATCGAACCTCCGACCAACGGATTAAAAGTCCGCTGCTCTACCGGCTGAGCTACGGGGCCAGACTTTTCTGAGGCCGATGGCTTCAAAAAAGCGTGCCAAATATAGAGTGACGGCGGTGATCTGTCAAGGAAAAAAGTACTCCGGGAACCCCGGCAGCTCC
>CAYQGB010000163.1:0-8983 GCA_964416895.1 uncultured Calditrichaceae bacterium | reverse complement strand
ATAGTTACTTGCAATCTGTACTCTGCAATCTCCATTCCCAATTTTCTCCACCCCTCACCACTCACCACACACCATTCACCACTCACCACTCACCACTCACCATTCACCATTCACCACTCACTACTCACCACTCACCATTCCCCCACGTCATTCCCGATAGATCTTCACCACCGGTTCCCCGCCTTCCAGCCAATATCCCCGATACATCCCGCTGGTGTTGAAGGGCATGGCGATGTTGCCGTTCCGATCAATGGCGATGACTCCGCCGGTACCGCCCAGTTGGGTAAGTTTTTTCAGGATCACCTCTTCCGCGGCCTCCTGCACCGACAGCCCTTTGTAGGCCATCAGGGCGGAGATGTCGTGAGCCACGTTCAGGCGGATGAAATACTCCCCGTGCCCGGTACAGGAAACGGCACAGGTGCGATTGTCGGCGTAGGTGCCCGCCCCGATGATGGGGGAATCTCCCACGCGTCCCCAGCGTTTGTTGGTCATTCCTCCGGTGGAAGTTCCTGCGGCCAGGTTGCCCTGTTTATCCAGCGCCACCACCCCCACCGTGCCCAGGAGCGGTTCATCGGCCTCCGAAGAAGCGGCATCCGGCGCTGCCTGAGATTGACTCTGCTGCTTTTCTTTCTCCCGTTGGAGCACCCGCTGCCACTGCTGATACCGCTGTTCGGTGTAAAAATAGTGGGGATCCACCAGTTCCAGCCCGTTCTCTTTGGCGAAGGCGTCGGCGCCATCGCCGGCCAGCATTACGTGGGGGGATTTTTCCATCACCAGCCGGGCCAGAGAGATGGGGTTCTTCACCCGCTTCACGCCCGCCACCGCCCCGGCCTGCAAAGTCGCCCCATCCATGATGGAAGCATCCAGTTCATTGGTGCCGGCGTTGGTGAATACTGCCCCTTTCCCGGCGTTGAACAGGGGAGAGTCTTCCAGCACTCGAATGGTCTGCTCCACCGCATCCAGGCTGCTGCCTCCGTTCTTGAGCACGGTATAACCGACCTCCAGCGCCTCCTGCAATTTCCGGCGATAAGCGGCCTCCTTTTCCGGGGTCATGTTCTCTTTTTTGATCGTTCCTGCCCCTCCGTGGATCACCAGCCCAAAGGCCGGTTTAGAAGCAGGAGCTTCCCCGCTATCGCAGCCGGCAATCAAAACTCCCACACCCAAAAGGATCATCATGTGTTTTCCCCATTGAATAACGGTGTGTTTCCACATGGCCATTCTCCTCCGAGTTCTATCTCCCGATAGCAAACCTTACCCAATTTGCCGGGCTAAAGAATGGTTTTTCCCAGTGCGCTTTGCACCAGATCCACCGCCAATCGGGCGGTACGGTTGCGGATATCCAGCACCGGATTCACCTCCACCACCTCGAAGCTGAGCAGCTCCCCCGTTCGGGAGGCTTTCTCGCAAATCAAATGGGCTTCCCGGTAGGTCAGGCCGCCATCCACCGGGGTGCCTACCCCCTGCGCTTCATGGGGATCCAGGGCATCCATATCGAAGGAGAGGTGAAAACCGGCGGTTCCCATGGTTGCCCGCCGGATCGCTTCATCCACGCAGGCGGCAATGCCCCGCTCGTCAATCTCCGACATGGTGAACACCCGCACGCCGGATTCCTGCACCACCGGCTTCTCGGTGACATCCACATCCCGCGCTCCGATGATGGTCACATTCTGAGGCAATACCGAGGGGGCATCGCCGTTCAGGGCGATCAACTCCGGCGCTCCCCGGCCCAACAGCGCCGCCAGGGGCATCCCGTGGATGTTGCCGCTGGGGGAGGTTTCCGGGGTATTCATATCCGTATGGGCATCCACCCAGATCAGGCCGATACGCCGATTCTGCCGTCGGTAAAATTCCGCCAATCCCGCCACACTCCCCAGGGCAATACTGTGATCTCCCCCTAACACCAGAGGAAAACACCCTGCCTCCATCGCCGAAAGCATCTGGTTCTTAACCTGGCGGCACACTTCGGCAACTTCTCGCAAATACCGGGCGTTGCCCTCACCTATAACGGAGATTTCCGGCTCCGGGGCGTGGATGGCCCCCATCTCCCGAATACGAACTCCCAACTGCTCGATCTTTTCGCAGATGCCGGCAATGCGAATGGCGGAAGGCCCCATATCCACTCCCCGACGCCCCGCTCCCAGATCCATATACACGGAAATCAGTGCTACCTCGGTGGGCCTGTGCATACATCGTCTCCCGGATGGCAACAAGAATAACGCCGCAGTCGGCGACTCCGTGGCTTTTGGTAATGCAAACCGGGCAAAATATAGGCCTGAATTGGAATTCAGGCAAAGGGGGAAATTTTTGACCCGCCCGGAAGCATTGCTCGAAACTCTTTCGTCTTTGACCTTTAATCTTTGATCTTTAACGCAAATAGCGACTTCTTTAACCGCACCAGCCCGGGAACAGAAGCGCTTCTCCCTTGCCCATCGACAAAATGAGCGGTACATTGTCGTGGAGTAAAGCCGTGAGGAATGTATGCGCAAGTTACCGGTAGGCTATTCGGATTTTCAGCAGGTAATTGAAGGGGGCTTCTACTATGTGGATAAGTCCCTGCTGATTCGGGAGATTCTCGACCATCCGGCGCAGGTGCTGCTGCTGCCCCGTCCCCGGCGATTCGGCAAAACCCTGAACCTTTCCATGCTGCGGTATTTTTTCGAGAAGACCGGGGAAGATCGTTCCCACCTGTTTCAGGGATTGCAGATCTGGCAGCAAGGGGAGGAATATATTCGCCATCTCGGCCGGTACCCGGTGATTTTTCTTACCTTCAAAGACATCAAGGAGCGGGATTGGTCTTCCACGTTGAATAAGCTTCGGCGGGTCATTCAGGAAGAATATTCCCGGCATAAGCGGATGGGGGTCTCTTTCCCTTCGGGTTCGGAGGAGGCGGTTTTTTATGAACGGATACTCTCGTTGCAGGGGGAGCAACCGGAATTTGAAGATGCGTTAAAGAATCTCTCTGCCTTTTTAAATCGCCATTACCAACAGAAAGTGATATTGTTGATTGATGAATACGATACGCCCATTCAGTCGGGGTATGTGAACGGGTATTATGAGGAAGTGATCAGCTTCATGCGCAATTTGCTCAGCGGGGGGTTAAAGGATAACCCCTATCTGGAGAAGGGAGTAATCACGGGGATCTTGCGGGTAGCCAAAGAGTCTATTTTCTCCGGCCTGAACAACCTGGCGGTGTTTACCCTGATCCGCCCGGAGTTTTCCGATAAATTCGGCTTTACCGAAGAAGAGGTGACCCGGATTGGGGATGAACTGGGGCTGAGGGATCGTCTGGCAGAGGTGGAGCGGTGGTATAACGGCTACATTTTCGGAGGGCGGGTGATCTACAACCCCTGGTCGCTGGTGAACTATTTCAACAGCATGGACCGCCTTTGCTATCCCTACTGGGTGAACACCTCGGATAATGCGGTGGTGGAGCAGTTGCTGACCCGTGGGGGAAGGGAGTTGCGGGAGGAACTGGAGAGCTTAATTCGGGGGGAGAGCATTGAGAAGCCTGTAGAGGAGAACATCGTCTTTCCGGATCTGGAGCGCCGGGAGGAATTGCTGTGGAGCTTCCTGCTCTTTGGGGGATATTTGAAATACACTCATTGTTACACAGAAGAAACTGCGGAGCAATTGAGATGCCGGCTGGCGATTCCCAATCGGGAAGTACGCAAAATCTTTATTGATTTTATTGATCGGTGGTTTGAACAGCGAATTGCTCCCCAAAAACTGGAACACCTGCTCACCGCCTTGCTAACCGGGGATGTGGAAACGTTCGAGGAACTGCTGGCCGATTTTGTGGAAAACAGCCTCAGCGTGTGGGATACCGGGGGCGGAGAGGCCGAGAAAGTATATCAGGCATTCATCGTGGGATTGTTGCTGTGGCTATCGGATCGGTATGAGGTGAAGAGCAACCGGGAGTCGGGCTACGGGCGGTATGATGTGATGCTGATTCCCCGGGATCCCGCGCAGGTGGGGATTCTCATGGAGTTCAAGCGGGTGAATCGTCGTCGGCAGGAGACGCCGGAGCAGGCCCTGGAGAAGGCCTTTGAGCAGATTGAGGCCCGGGATTATGCGGCGGAGTTGCGCCAGCGGGGAATTGAGCACATCCGAACCCTGGCCGTCGCCTTCGACGGCAAACAGGTGTGGGTGCGTAAACGCGAAGTGCCCGATAAATGACCTCCTTTATCCAATTTTTCATCACCAACTTTCCCTCCCCCCTGGAGATCCTTCTGGGGGGGCCTCCGGCATTGATCTGGGCTTACGGAAGCCTGTATCTGGCCGGTTGGCTGAAGCGCCACCGCCATCTCCCCACCGGTTACACCCGCAAAATCTTCCACTTCCTCATCTTTGGTGCCGCCGCCTGTATCCAATGGCAATGGGGATTGCGGGGGGTATGCCTGTTCGGGGGGATGACCTCTCTGGTTATCTTTTACGCCGTCTGGCAGGGTGAAGGGCATCTGTTGTATGAGGCCATCGCCCGGGAGAAAGATGCCCCCCGGCGAACCTATTTCATCCTCATCCCCTATGTGGCAACTCTGGTCGGGGGAATTGCCAGCAATCTTCTGTTTGGCCCGGCGGCAATGGTGGGCTATCTGGTCACCGGGCTGGCCGACGCCATCGCCGAACCGGTGGGCACCCGGTTTGGCAAACACCTCTACCGCGTGCCCTCTCTGAAAGCGGTTCCCGCCACCCGCAGCCTGGAAGGCTCCCTGGCAGTATGGCTGGCCTCGCTGGGCGCCCTTGCCCTGGGAGTATGGATGCTCCCTGCCCCCTCTGTGACCGATTTCCCCTGGACGGCTTTTCCTGCGATCGCCACACTCTGTACCCTGGTAGAAGCCGTGTCCCCTCACGGTTGGGACAACACGACCTTGCAACTCATTCCCTCGGCGCTGGTGTGGGCGTTTACCTGTATTGTGGCATAATATGAGATTTTTCGGGATGTTAAGATTTCCGGGTTTTCACTACCCACCGTGAAACGTGATCCGTGATGCGTGACGGTTTCTTCACGTTTCACGGAGCATTGGCCGTAACGGCAAACTTGGGATAAATCGACGGGCTGAAAACCCATTCCACACTCTAACCTGACACAGGGAGTCGCTTATGGGCAAAATCACCGATATTTCCGGCATCGAAGTGGGACATGCCACCCATCCCACGCAGGCCACCGGATGCACCGTGGTGCTCTGTCGTCAGGGCGCCGTGGCCGGAGTGGATGTGCGCGGCTCGGCACCCGGCACCCGGGAAACGGATCTGCTTCGCCCCACGTTCATGATCCGCCACATCCACGGGGTGATGCTTACCGGGGGCAGCGCCTTTGGCTTGCGCACCGTCGATGGGGCCATGCAGTACCTGGCCGAACAGGGAGTGGGCTACGACGCCCGGGGCTTTATCATTCCCATCATCCCGGCGGCGGTGATCTTTGATTTACGAGAGGGGCGGGATCCGGCCTACCCCACCACCGAGATGGGCTACGAGGCCTGCCGAAACTCGGGCACCAACGTCGCCGAAGGGCGGGTGGGAGCCGGGCGAGGGGCCACGGTGGGCAAGCTGTTAGGCCTGGAACACTGCATGTCAGGGGGCGTGGGCAGCGCGGCCACGGAGATCGCCGGCGGGGTGCGGGTAGGCGCCCTGGCGGTGGTCAATGCCCTGGGGGATATTGTCGATCCCGCCACGGGGCAGATTGTCGCCGGCGCCCGCAATCCCCAAGGAGAAGGCTTTGCCGACGCCTTCCGTCTGGCCATGCAGGGGCAGTTCGGCAGCCCCCTGCCCGCCGATCGGGAAAATGAGGGAGAGGCGCCCTCCAACACCACTCTGGCGGTGGTGGCCACCAATGCCCGTTTCAACAAAGAGGAGATCAATAAAGTGGCCCAGATGGCTCAGAACGGCATTGCCCGATGCATCCGCCCGGCGCACACCATGTATGACGGCGATGTGGTATTTGCGTTAAGCTGCGGCGATGTGAGTGCGGATATTAACGTGGTGGGAGAAGTGGCCGCCATGATGGTCAGCGAGGCCATCCTGCGGGCGGTACGGGTGGCCAATGAGATGGGGTAAAATACACCGGCTTCCTTTTATCAGAACGACCCCGTCACCGCCAGGCGATTCTGGCTGCCCAGGTCGCCGTACGAGGAAAAGGCATAATCCAGGCGGAACTTCCGCCACAGAATACCCAATCCGGCGGAGATGCCCCCAAAACTGCGCTGCTCCAGAGGCTTTACGTTCTGGTTGACGTTATTATCGTATCCGATACGAAATTTGACCTTCTCGCTGATGTCAAACTCTCCGCCCACGCTGAAGCGCTTCAAAATATCGATGTTGTCGCCGGTTTTCAGGGTAATGTCGTTCAAAGAGGCGGTAAACAGCAGGGGAAGGTGTTCTAACTTTTTGGAAAAGCCCACCCGCAGATACAGGGGCAACTTCTCTTTGACATCGGTGTAATGATCCAGCACGAACCCTAAATTGGAGAGGGATACCCCAAAGCGTAAATTGGAGATGCCCGGAACGGTATATTGAAGTCCCGCATCCACCGCCACACCGGAGGCGCTGTAGTTCTCCAGAGCGGAATAGATGAACTTGAGGTTCAGTCCGTAATCAAACCCTTCTCCCAGTGTGTTGGAGAGGGTGGCGGCTAAAGCAAACTCCGAGGCTCCGAAGGTGCGTCCGGTTTCCTCGCCGAACTCGTTGGTCTCTTTAAATTCTCCGTAATTGAAATAGAGCAATCCCACTCCCACGGTGCCCCAGCGATTCAACCGCCGGGCATAGGCCAGTTGTCCGGCCTGAAAATCCAGTAAATGATTCACATAGTTGATGGTCCACTGCGCCCCTTCAATACTCGCCAGCACCGCCGGATTGTAGAAGATAGCGTTCACATCTCCTTCCACGGCCACCAGATTATTGGCCATGGCCGCCCCCCGGGCGCTGTATTGCACCTTCAGGAACTCAAAGCTGGTGGTACCCGCCGACTGGCCCCATACCCAGCCGGAAAACATGGTCAGAATAAATACCAGGGCGATCATTCTGCGCCACATACACACCTCGCTGAATGTGGATTTCAATATATAGTTGCCTGTGGTTAAAGTGTTTTTTCACCTGTATAAAAAACGTATTGCGTAGTGCGTAGTGCGTATTTTGATAGAGCAGGTTACGCAATACGCATTACGCAATACGCATGGTTGGCCTTTCACGCCTACAGTCATCTGTTGTCGGATAGTTCTACAAAACTCTCATAATGGCACGGGATAACACAGGCCATTCCCCATTCACCATTGACAATTCATTCCCCAACTTTCATTCAAGTTGAAGCAATTAATGACACGCCATCGCCATTGTCAAGTGGTACTTGATAATTCTATCGGTTTTCTGCTTGTTCGGTGACTGCCCCGTGCGTACAATTGCCCCATTCAAGCACAGGAGTTTTTCCCATGAACCGGAAAGAACGTGTTCACCAACTGGCCAGGCAATACTTTGAGGACATCGTCGCCATTCGCCGGGACATTCACATGCACCCGGAGATCGGCTTTGAAGTGGAGCGCACCGCCGGCATCGCCGCCCGGGAAATGGAAAAATTGGGTCTGGAGGTGCGCACCGGGGTGGGCAAAACCGGCGTGGTGGCCGATCTGAATATCCCCGGGGCGACCCGGCGGATCGCCCTCCGGGCGGATATGGATGCCCTGCCCATGCAGGAACTGGGCAATCCCCCCTACAAATCCCGGATCGACGGGAAAGCCCACATGTGCGGTCACGACGCCCATACGGCCATGCTCATCGGGGCGGCGCGTATTCTCACCACCCTGCGGGAGGAACTTTCCGCCGGCGTGCGGTTCATCTTCCAGCCCAACGAAGAGAACATTCCCGGCGGCGCTCCGGCCATGATCGCCGATGGATGTCTGGAAGGCGTGGATGAAATCTTCGGATTGCACGTATGGCCCCTGCACCCCACCGGCACCATCAGCATCTGCAACGGCCCTGCTCTGGGGCAACCGGATGTGTTCGAGATCGAGATAAAAGGGATCGGCGGGCATGCCGCCGTGCCCCACAAGACCGTGGATCCCATCGTCATCGGCGCTCAATTTGTGAGCAACCTCCAATCCATCGTCAGCCGCAATGTGGATCCGCTGGAATCGGCGGTGGTATCGGTGACCCAATTCCACGCCGGCAGCACCCACAACGTTATCCCCGAAAACGCCCGGATCGTGGGCACGGTGCGCACATTCGATAAGTCCATCCAGCGGGAGATTCGCCACCGCCTCAAAAGCCTGCTGGCGGCATTGACCGCCGCCCACGGCGCCGAATATGCCTTCAATTACGAGGAAGGCTATCCCGTGTGCTACAATCATGAGCAGTCGGTGCACAAGGCATTGGAGGCCTCCCGGGAGATCGTGGGAGAAGACAAGGTGATCTTTCCCGGCACGCCGGTGCTGGGCGGCGAAGATTTCGCCTACTACACCGAGAAAATTCCCGGCTGCTTTATCTTTCTGGGAATCCGCAATGAGCAAAAAGGCACCGTGTACATGTGCCACGACCCCCGCTTCGATGTGGATGAAGAGGCCATGATTTATGGAATGGCCTTGCATGCCACGTTGGCGCTGCAATACGGGAGGGAAAACTAACCTGTACCCATCACCCAAACCGAGGCTACACCCATGAGCACCATTCTACCCGAAGGCGAAGCCCTGCGTAAAGCAGTGAAGTGGATTTCGGGAAAATTGCAGGAAAATCCCGATACGCCCATCATGCAACTGGTGAACGAAGCCACTCTTCGCTTCGATCTTACTCCCAAAGACGGGGAGTTTCTGATCCGGTTTTATAAAGAAAAGCGGGATGAGCAGAACAAAGATTGAGTTGATGCCCGACCTGCTCCCTCTCGACGAGGCCTCGAAGCAATTTTGCAACAACTCTTTTATTTGGGTCCAGAGCCACAATACACGGCAAAACTTATCATAAGAGGTAGTGGGGATTTATCATCAAAGCTTTTCGCCAGAGA
>CAYQGB010000162.1:0-9003 GCA_964416895.1 uncultured Calditrichaceae bacterium | reverse complement strand
CAAACGCAGGTGTTTACCTTTTAACGGCATAAACCACAGGAGAGGGCAATTCATGAACTGTTATATCGCAGCGAAGGGACAAAAGGCGGCTCGAATTCGGGGGTATTTGCTGGGGTTGATGTTGTTACCGCTGATGGCGGTCGGACAAACTGCCACTGAAGCGAATCCCCCGGCGCCGGGCTTTGACCTGGCCGGTTCCGATCCCCGGGCCGTTCGCATCGCCGATGAGGTAATGCAGGCCCTGGGGGGACGCACCGCCTGGGATAACACCCGCTATATCACCTGGAAATTCTTCGGTAAGCGCCGCCATATCTGGGATAAATGGACCGGGGACATCCGGGTGGAAGATGGAAAGGGGCTGGTGGTCGTTATGAATCTGAATACCCGGAAAGGGCGGGCCTGGCAAAACGGGCAGGAGATTACTCATCCGGATTCCCTGCAAACGAAACTGCAATTCGCCTACGAAGCCTGGGTAAACGACAGCTACTGGATGTTCATGCCCTATAAACTGAAAGACACCGGGGTAACCCTGAAATATCTGGGGGAGGGAAAAACGCAGGATGGCCGCCGGGCTGACATCCTTCAGCTAACGTTTAAGGGCGTCGGTGTAACCCCGCAAAATAAATATCGGGTGTATGTGGACAAACAGACCCGGCTGGTGATGCAATGGGATTTTTTCCGCAACGCCGGGGATACAGAGCCGCTGTTCAGCACCCCCTGGGCCAACTGGAAACGATACGGGAATGTCCTGCTCTCTAACGATCGAGGTAAACGCAAACACAGCGATATTGCCGTGTTTCAGGAACTTCCCGAAAGCGTTTTCCGAAAACCTGAACCCCTGAAAATAGAGGAATTGTTACCCCAATAGGAGGGAAATAAACGGGAAGGAAATTCGACCTTTACCCGGCAGTAACATTTTCCAGATAAGGAGGTCGTCGGGTATTGAAAAACGGAAGGTGCCCTCTGCAAACAGAAGTGGCACCTTCACCCCAAACGGATTGGTAGAACAAACTGGATTACTCCAACTCAGGAGAGAGCGGCTTTGAGATCTTTTCCGGGTTTGAACACAGGCACTCTTTTGGCGGGAACATGGATTTTTTCGCCCGTGGCGGGGTTCCGCGCTTCCCGAGCCGCTCGTTGACTTACCTTAAAACTTCCAAAGCCCACCAGATTCACCGAACCATTCCGCTTTAACTCCTCGGAAACTACTTCCACGAAGGCATTCAAAAAATTTTCCGCTTCCTTCTTGGAAAGTGCGGCTTTCTCCGCGATGGCGCTGACCAATTCCTTTCGGTTCATAAAAACCTCCTGTGGTTAGTAAAGTGAAAGGCTCAGGAGACAAAATATCCGAAACCGAGGTGAATTTGTCAAGGAAAATATAGAAATATGCTTGTTTTTTTACTCATTTGATTGCTCGCCGTACTCTCAAAGGAAGCAAAACCCCAGACTTCACAGAACAGGGGAAAAGGAAGAAACGGGAAAGCGCTTATCTATAAAAGGAAGAAGGATGGAACACCGAAGCATTCCATCCTTTTTGCGGGGGAGGAGATACAAAAAAGGTCGATGTCTAATGAAATTTCTTCTTGAGGAATTCGTCGAGATTTATGCTCTTCAGGAGTCTGGCGACGACTTCACGCAGAATCTCATCCTGGTCATAGAATCCCTCCGCGATCCGCTGTCGGATCAACTTTAGCCGTTCCTCGGTCAACGGTTCCCGCTGTCTGGAAGCGCTCTGCTGTTTACCCGGAGTTTTGCTTTTGTCACTTTTCTCCATAACCGACCTGTTTACGCTAACAAAAAATGTAGATTCTTCCAGCACGTCGATTTTCATGATTCTTATATCCTGCTTGGGTGAGCCATAATTTCCTTTCCCAAAAGCCAAAGCGATAGACAGGCTTAGTAACCATCCTGTTTGCTCTCCTTCCCCGACGAATGGTAGTAACTATCGAATGCCGCCGAAATGAACTTTAGGGATTTTCCAGTTTTTGTCCCGGCCTGTTTTGTGCATGTGGCTCAAACGCCCCCCGGGGTCTCTCCGGCGCTTCCCACGAAACAATTCGGTCACCTCGCCCATTTTCCATCCGACCTGAAATAACATACGAATTTTGATTCAAAAATGGAAATGCTCATTTGTCCTTTCGCGTTCTATAGACGCTCATTATCGTTTGATCTGGAGCACACTTTAGCAATTTGAAAAATTAATGCCCCGCCATCCATAGCGGGGCAAACGGTTGTTGCAGGTCAACGAGAGAAAAACCTGGGGAGGAGGAAGTTTTTATGCCGTTTCTTCCCAAATTTATGAGAGTGGAAGAACGTCACCCGATTTATTTGCCGGCAAGATTATCCACCGGTAAACCGGCCGATAAACAGAGCGGAAGCGCCTTTCCCGACTATCGGCCATCGACAACTTTCGAGAGAGAAACGTCCCCCTCGACATCGGAGGACTCCCCGGTCAATTTGGGAACCACGCCTTCCAGAAGCGCATGCACTTCTTCCGGCCCTCTCTCCAGAACCCGGGCAATATCCTCTACGTCCAGAGACTCATAAAAATACAACCCCAGCACGGTGCGTTCTTCCGGATCCAGTTCTTTTACTCGCTTTACCGCTTCTTCCAGATCAATTTGCCACCGCATACAGCACTCCCTTTACTTATGATTTATCAACTTCCGAACCAATTTAGCCGCTTTTCGCAGTTCCACATGATTTACATGCGCTGCCGCCCGATTGAAATCCCGAATTCGATCCAACAGATCGGTGGGAAACAGGCCGGTTTTTCCCACACCGGCAAACACAGGAATTATGGGAGGGGTCTCTTTTGTACCCCGCCGGAAGGGCAGACGCCTTTCAAACCATAGCCGTTGAATCAACTTCCTTGTTAGAGCAGACATGATGATCCTTCCTGGATATTATATGAAATGGAACCGTTGTTTAGTGGCCTTTTCCAGGTACCTCAATTTTGATCTCAACCTACAGGCTTTCCGGCATGGTACCGGATGGTCGCCCGGAGAATACCTCCTGTCGATTTCAAAGGATCGGCTCGGCTACAGAGAGATGATCTTCTGCCAGAATGATTTGTTCGCCCATCTTGCTGCGATGATCGATGATGATCGGACTGCGCAGATTCAGGGTAACTTTTCCTCCTTCCCCCTTCAGGGTAACTACCACATAAACATCCACAAATTCTTCAGGAGCAAAAATCCGTTCCACCAGATTCTCCGGTAGATTTCGGGCGTATTCCGGAAAAATCAAAAACGGATTCAAAATCGGTAAAGCTAAATCCTGGGTTTCTATGGCGATCAACCATCGAAAGGGTTCGTATTCAGCGTTGTCAAACAGGATGAATTTTTGTAGTTCCTCGAACCCGATAAGGCCTTTGGGAAAATACAGCACGGACTGTTTGGTGTACTGTATGGTACCAAATTGCCTGGTAGCGATTTCCATCAATAGCTCCGTCCCGGTTTCACAACTTTGTTGGCAAGTCGTATGCCAATATTGTTTGAACCGATTTTTTCAATTTTTAAGTTGTTAATAAATAATCGGTTATTCCCAAAAAACAGTGTGGGGCATCGTTCTTTCATCGTACGGGTTAGGAAGGTGAAATTCCGGGTTATCGACACCCCATTGACGAACATTTCAACACCGCTTGCCTCGGTTACCGCATCGGTAAAGGATATGTTGGGCTTTGCATTGAGCACACCTTTACCATTGGATCAACGATTTTCATGGAAGGCTTCCTGCCTGGCGAGACGATCAGGTTTATACATCCCCTGATCCATGTGGCACTCCCAGACCCGGGGCGATGCCACAATGCTCAGTCCCTTGATGGGCCAGTTCCCTCTGTTGCAACTAATTTGGCCCAATCCTGCCCCGGGGTTGCGATTCCGATCAAGAATTTGGAAAACAAATAATTTTCACCTTTTTCACGACCGTTTTGCTTTTGCGTATCCGAACCGCTAATTTCCCCTAAATCCTGAACAGGAGTGGAGCGAATTCATACCCGGAAGGAAGGGGTTGCCATGCATCCGGAATTATCCCCCGAGGAATTGAAGCAAAGGTTTGATCTAAAGCCGTGGAAGTTTAAGAGCACCCGGGAAGTCAGGTCTTTTCAGGGGATTATCGGTCAGAAGCGGGCCGTGTCCGCCCTTCGTTTTGGCCTGGAGATGGACAGCATCGGCTACAATGTGTTTGTTGCCGGTCCGCCGGGGATCGGCAAGATGACCGCCATTCAGTCGTTTCTGGAAGAACTGGCCTCCCGCCGGGAGACGCCCCCGGATTGGTGCTATGTCAACAATTTTGATGATCCCTACCAGCCGCAGGTGTTGCAGCTTCCTCCCGGTCAGGGGCGTTCCCTGCGAGAAGACATGCGCCACCTGGTGGAGCATATCCGACGGGAGATCCCCAGGGCGTTTGAAAGCGAAGAATATCAGCGCCGACGGGAGGAGTTGATCCAGCAGTTTCGGGAGCAGGAGCAACATATCCTGCAACAGTTGAATCAGGAAGCTGCCGCCGCCGGTTTTGCCATCCAGCCCACGCCCATGGGGATTATGATCGTGCCGGTGGAAGATGGGCATCCACTGAGCGAAAAAGAGTTTCAGGCGCTTCCCGAGGAACGGAAGGCTCAGATCCGGGAGAAGCATCAGGAGCTGGAAGAGAAGTTGAAAAGCTCTACCAAACAGGTGCGCCGGATGGAGCGGGAGTTTCAGAACCGGCTTAAGGAGTTCGACCGGCAGGTTACCCTCTTTTTGGTGGGAGGATTGATCGAAGACCTGACCGAAAAATACGCCGATCTCCCGGAAGTGGTGGCCTATCTGGAGCGGGTTCAGAAGGATATTATCGAGAACATCGATCTGTTCAAAGAGTCGGGAACGCCCCCGGAACACCAGAGACCTCCTGCCGATGGTTTCTGGCAACGCCAGTTGGCCCTGCGCAAGTACGAGGTCAATGTGGTGGTGGACAACAGCGACCGCAAGGGCGCCCCGGTGGTGCTGGAACTAAACCCCGGCTTTACCAACCTGTTCGGACGCATTGAAAAGGAAACCCAATTCGGTACCCTGTACACCGATTTTACGCTGATTAAGGGGGGGTCTTTGCACCGCGCCAACGGGGGGTATCTGGTGGTTCCCATAGAAGATGTGCTCAAGAACCCTTTCAGCTGGGACGGCCTCAAGCGCGCCCTCCGCAACGGCTACATCCAGATTGAGGAGGTGGGCGAACAGTTGGGATTTCTATCCACCAAAAGCCTGCGCCCTCAACCGGTGCCTTTAACCGCCAAAGTTATCCTCATCGGTCGGCCGGCCCTGTATTACCTCCTGCATTCCTACGATGACGAGTTTCCGGAACTGTTCAAGGTCAAGGCCGATTTCGATACGGTCATGGATCGAAATGAGGAAAACATCAAAGCCTTTCTGGGGTTCCTGTGCAGTTTCTGTGACCGGGAGGGGATGCACCATCTGGATCGGGAGGCGGTGGAGGCGCTGTTAGAATTCAGCGCCCGCACCGCCGGGGATCAGGAAAAGCTGTCCACCCACTTCGGGCTGCTGGTGGACATCATTCGGGAGGCCAATTTCTGGGCGGAAAAAGAAGACGCTTCCACCATTGGCCGCCGGCACATTGAAAAAACTCTAGAAGAGCGGGTGTATCGCTCCAATCTGGTGGAAGAGCGCATCCGGGAGATGATTGCCCGGGGCACCATTCTCATCGACACCGAAGGCGTCGCCGTGGGACAGGTGAACGGTCTGTCGGTGCTGACCCTGGGAGATTATCAGTTTGGGCGACCGGGGCGGATTACCGCCAGCGTGGGGCCGGGGCGCGACGGGGTGGTGGATATTGAGCGGGAAGTGGAACTGGGCGGCCCGATCCACAGCAAAGGGGTGCTGATTCTGGGAGGCTACCTGGCCTGGAAATATGGGCGGGATAAACCCCTGACCATGTCCGCCCGGGTGGTATTCGAGCAGAGCTATTCTTTCATCGACGGCGACAGCGCCTCTTCGGCGGAGTTGTATGCCCTGCTGTCGGCGCTGTCGGGAAAGCCCCTGCGCCAGGGCATTGCCGTGACCGGTTCGGTGAATCAGCATGGACAGGTGCAGGCCATCGGGGGAGTCAACGAGAAGATCGAGGGCTTTTATGCCGTGTGCAAGATCAAAGGCCTGACCGGCGATCAGGGGGTAATCATTCCCCGGAGCAATGTGCGGCATTTGATGCTGAAAGATGAGGTGATCGAAGCGGTGGAGGCGGGGAAATTTCACATCTGGGCGGTGGATACCATCGACCAGGGGATGGAGATTCTCACCGGCCTGCCTGCCGGAGAGGCCGATGCGGAAGGTCACTTCCCCGAAGGGAGCATCAACTATCTGGTGGATAAGCGGTTGAGAGAGCTGAACGAATGTCTCTCCCGGCGGGATGAAAAACAGGATGAGGAAGAATAAATCGCCAACCGAAATCGGATCATCCGTTATGAGCATCAACCCGGTAAACGTGGAACAGACCCTGCCCATCCGACTGGCGCTGATCTGGATGGATGCGGTAACCATCGCCGCTTCTCCGGAAGCATTCGCCCGGCTGGAAGCGTGCGCCCGGAGCTATCGGGAGCGATACGGAGAAAGTTCCGCCGGGCAGGTGGAAGGCGTGCAGGCGGCCCGGCGGCTATTTCGGGCCATCGGCATTGAACCCACCCGCCGGCGACCCTCTTCAGAAGCCCTGCTGAACCGGGCCCTGAAAAACAAGGGGTTTTACTCGGTGAACAATCTGGTGGATGTGAGCAACTGGTGTTCGCTGGAATTTTTGTTGCCCATTTGTGTGTACGATCGGGATAAGATCCGGGGGAAAATTACCATCCGCCAGGGGCGCCCCGGGGAGTCCTATCTGGCGTTGAACGACCGGGAGTTGCATCTGGAGGGGCGCTACCTTATCGCCGATGAGGAGGGGCCCTTCGGTTCCCCCATGACCGACTCCCGGCGCACCGCCATAGACGAATCCACCCGCCGGGTGCTGCTGATTCTGTTTGCCCCCAAAGATTATGATGCCGAAACGTTGCGCCGACAGGCGGAGACCTATGCCGCCCGGGTGCAGCAGTTCTGCGGAGGAACGCCGGTCAACATCGAAATTTTATGATTCCGTTCCCACCTTCAAAATCTGATCAATGGTCAGATAGGAAACCGAGTGGTACCCCGGCCGGGCTTTTTGGTACACCTTTCTGGCCCAGGCCAGCCCTTCGGGGGTTTTGGCCAGCTCTTCATACAGCGGCTTGAGGAACTTCCGCCGCCCCACCCGGATGAGAAAATCTTCCAGCGCCGGATAGGCCGCCTGATAGTGATTCCGGATGGCCAACAGAAACCAGGCGCACTGAATTTCCGAATTCCGGGAGACGGTAAATCCAAAGGCGTTGTCCAGGTCGGCCATCTGTTCCGGGGTGAGGGGTTCGGGAAGATGGCGCAGGAAGTGCAGCCAGTGATGGGTGGTCCAGTTGGAGGTATCCAGTTGCCGGGCAGGGGTGCCCTGCTTCCAGGCCTCGATTTGCGCTTCCACCCGGGCAAACTCACCCGATTGGGGCACCGGGCAGTTGTCCGGCAATCCCGGGCCGTACACCCAGGCTTCCAATTGGAGTTTCTTTTCCAGTTCTTCATCTCCCTGAACCAGGTGTTCCCGCAGGTAGGCCAGAAACTCGCTGCTGGTCATGGTCTGGAAGGCGTGTTCATCAAAATAGCGGCGCAGGAAGGCATCCCACTTTTCTCGCCCGAAGGTTTCTTCCAGCATCCGCAAGAACAGGCGTCCCTTTTCGTAAGCCACGTTGGTCATTCCCTCGTCGGGATCCCGCCCGGCCAGGTTCAGGTGCAGGTGGGTGTCTTCCGGCTTCAACCGCTTCATCTCTTCCACCACATCCTGATAGCCTAATTGCGCCAGCATCAGGGCGTACTCCCGGCCGTACAGCTCTTCCATAATCCGATTTTCGATGTAGGTGGTAAAGCCTTCGTTGAGCCAGAAGTCGTTCCAGGTGGCATTGGTGACCAGATTGCCCGACCAGGAGTGGGCCAGTTCATGGGCTACCAGAGCCACCAGGGAGCGATCCCCGGCCAGCACCGTGGGGGTGGCAAAGGTCAGGCGGGGATTTTCCATCCCTCCGAAAGGAAAGCTGGGCGGCAGCACGATGATGTCATAGCGCTCCCAGCGATAGGGGCCATACAGCCGTTCGGCGGCATCCATCATCTTCTCGGTATCGGCAAATTCGTAAGCGGCGGCGGCGATCACCGGGGGTTCGGCATACACTCCGCTGCGCGGCCCCAGGGGGCGGAACTCAATGTCGCCCACCGCCAGCGCCAGCAGATAGGAAGGAATGGGCTGCTCCATTTCAAATTCATACACGCCGGTGCCGTTCTTCTCGGTGGGATTCCGGGCGCTCATCACCGCCAACAGCGCCGGATCGGTGGTTACCCGGGCGGTGTAGGTGAACCGCACTCCGGGGCTGTCCTGACAGGGTACCCAGGTGCGGGCCAGAATCGCCTGGGATTGGGTGAACAGGAAGGGGTGCTTCTTACCGGCGGTCTGGGCCGGTTCCAGCCATTGCAGGGCTGCCGCCGTGGGGCTGGTGCGGTAATGCACCGTGACCACTTTTGTCTCCGGAGTGATGGAGATGATCAGGGGGCGTCCCAGATAGGGTTGCTCTTCCACCACTTCGCCCAGCTCAAATTGAGCCGGCTGTTCATCCTCTCCCAGGGTGACTTTCTCGATGGTCAGATCCCGGGTGTCCAGCACCAGGCGATCGGTGGCGGTTTTGTTGTTCAGTTGCAGCCGGGCAACCCCGACGATGGTTTTGGTGGGAAAATCGACCTTCAGATCCAGGTGCATGTGGGTAACCACCACCTCATCGGTGTTGGCAAAGGAGTGCACATCCCGGCGTTCTTTTGCCGTCTGCTCTTCCTGCTGGCAGGCCGTTCCGATGAAAAGTAAACTCATGATCAGCATCCCTGCTATAAAGTGAACTCCCTTTTTCCATTGCTTAACCATCAT
>CAYQGB010000161.1:0-9004 GCA_964416895.1 uncultured Calditrichaceae bacterium | reverse complement strand
GGGAAATCCGGATAAATTCCCAAAACCCTGTTGAGTTTGGTTAAAATTTTTTATAAAATCTCCCCTGTTCATGCCCGCAACATCTTTGAAACTCATTCGCTTGCCGGGTAGTGATACACCCCCTGTCATCCTTTCCGGGACCATCGGATTGAAGCGATACAATCGAGTCGGGAGTTCATTGACCGGCTTTGTGCTTTCGCCGGTTGGATTTACCCGGAATGGGTGTCCGAATACTGTTTCTATTTCCGGGCTACGGCGGCGTTGAACGCCGCCGCCCGAATACTGAACATTCCCGGTTTCTATTTCCGGGGATAGCCTTTCCCACCGGAATCGATCTACCCCAATAGCACACAAGACGCAGACGTCTTCCTCATAGATTGAACGGTCTCCCATCAACCCACAGGAGGTGTAATTATGAAAAGGGTTTTGATATTGCTGTGGCTAATGTTGTGGGCAAGCGTGTCCTCCGGACAGATTGTGGTAGATGGCGATCCTTCGGAATGGACGGGCGTGGCGCCCCCAACAGAGAATACCTTTGCCGTCAGCCCCGGAACTGCCGGGGGTCTGGATGAATGGATCTGGCGGGATGCCGCCGGGGATCAGCGCACCGATGACTTCAACGGGTTCGTGGATCCCGGCAAGCAGGATTTACTGGAGCTACGCCTGGCCGCCGACGCCGCCAACCTGTATTTTCTGGCCCGGTTTCCTGCCAACCTGGATCACACCCCCGGAGATGGAGCGCTGCAATTGCAGATCACCCTGCGGCGGGAAGCCTCCCCGGCCACGGAAGAATTTCTGGCCAATTTCGCCGACACCCGGGTGCCCACCCCCTCATCCCCCGGCGGCGGTGTTCCCGATGCCCGCTGGGATTACCTGATCTTCACGACTGCGGGCAGCGGAGGCACCGATGTGGCCGTGTGGCAGAACGGATTTTCCACGCTGGTGTTCAATTCCGGCAACTTCGCCCTGAACGCTGCTTCCGGCACTTATGAAGGATGCGTGCCCTGGTCGGATCTGGGCGGCGCACCGGGTACGGAAACCATCGTGTTTACTTTCTCCCTGTATCGTTCCAATCCCCAGAATTTTGTGTTCGACACCGGGCTGTTGGGACAGGATTTTACCCGGGGCAATTGCTTGGATTACGTCACCCCTACCGGCGGCAATACCTACAATGCCCTGATTCCCGTTAGCGATGGAGGGAATGAGAATCAGGGGCGGCTGGATTATGCCGTGGCCATCCCCTTTCCCATTGCCCGGGGGACGGCGCTGGTCATCAACGAGGTGGATTACGATCAACCGGGTATCGACACCGCCGAATTTGTGGAATTGAAAAACACCGGCAGCATTTCCCTGAATCTGGATGCGATTACCCTGGAGATGATCAACGGCACCGGGGGAGGGGCGACCGTCTATCGCAGTTTTGATCTTCCCCCTGTATGGCTGGATCCCGGCGATTATTACGTCATTTGCGGCAACGCCGGTAATGTGCCCAACTGTGACCTGGCCGTTTCCCCGGCGACGAACTTGATCCAGAACGGCGCCCCCGATGCCCTGGGACTGCGCGCTTCCGGCGTTTTAATTGATGCGGTGAGCTATGAGGGAAATACCGGTGCGCCTTACCTGGAGACTTCCGGCGTGGGCTTGGAGGATGATCCGGCGGTGGAGGCGGCGGGCATCTCCCGGTTTCCCGACGGCATCGACACCGATGTGAACAATCAGGATTTCAGTTTGCGCTGCATTACACCGGGGGAATCCAACACGGCGCTGGCGGCACAGTGCCTGGCCTGCGAGATTACCGATCTGAGCGCAGGAACACAAACGCCCTGTGATCCGATCACCAACACCTATACCCAGGAAGTCATTGTTTCCTACAGCAATCCTCCCGCTACCGGCAACCTCATCGTCAACGGGCAGAGCTTTCCCATCACCGGCAGCCCCCAGACGGTGGTGCTCACGAATTTACCTGCCGATGGCCTGCCGGTGGATGTCACCGCAGCCTTTTCCGATGAGGCTTCCTGCGCCCTCACCGAGGCGGCGCTGTTCACTGCTCCCGGCGGATGCAGTGAACCCCGCAGTCAGGTGGTGTTGCTGGCCCTGAACGGCAGCATCCGGCTGCGGCAGGGGGTGGATGTCCTCGCCGGCGATGTGATCGTCAATCAGGCGGCTACCGGCGCCACGCTCAACGATGATGTAGGCGGAGCGGAGTTGTATGTGGGAAAACGGGCCAACATCGCCACCGGTTATCGGGCCATGGCCGATGACATCTTGATGAAAACCGACGCCCGCATCGACGGGGAAGCTCATTACAACGCGTTGAACGATACCGCCTTCGGAGGCACGGTGGTGGGCAGCCGATACACCCCCCTGGCCCTGCCGGTGTTCTCCTCCCTTCCGGCGTTTGAAACCGGAACACCGGGATCGAACGACGTGGTGGTGGCCCCCGGAGACACCCGGATCCTTGCTCCCGGTCCATACGGAAACCTGACCGTGGGCGATAGCGCCACCGTGGTGTTTACCGGTGGGGTATATGATTGCCGTGAGATTCGCGCCGGTACGAAGGCCAGGCTGGTGTTTCAATCTCTCACCCGGGTGCGGGTGGCCGAACGGGTGGCCGTGGGCCGGAGGGCTTACATCGGGCCGGGAACCGGCGCGGCCATTGATGCTTCCGGGATCATCTTTTTTGTCAACGGAAGCGATGGAAACGGAACTCCCCTGACGCCTCCTCCGGCGGTGGATGTGGGCAATCGCAGCGAGATTCAGGCGAATTTTTACGCGCCGAACGGCACCTGTGAACTGGGTAAGCGAACGAACTTTACCGGAGCTGTTCTGGCACAACATATCGATGTGGGGAAGCATGCCCACCTGAGGGCGGCGAACTTCTTCGGTAGCAGCGCTTTTGGAAAAGTTGCTGCTTCGGGAGGCCCTGCCCCGGGAAGACCAAATCGTTCGCTGACGCCCCGGAGTATCCGACTGGCCCAGAACTATCCCAATCCCTTCAATCCCCGCACCACCATTCGATTTTATCTACCCCAATCCAGCTCGGTGACATTGAAGATATTCGACATGAGCGGCCGGTTAATTCGCACGTTGATCCGGGAAGACTTTCCGGCGGGAGAGCATCGGGTGACCTGGGACGCCACCGATGATGCCGGCGCTCCGGTGGCCAGCGGAGTTTATCTGTACCGCTTGCAGGTGGGGAGTACGGCACTGGTGCGGAAAATGACCTTGCTGCGGTAGGTCTCCTGTAGCCCGGTAACCGCGGGTTTTATGCCCATAAGAATTTGCCTGAAGTTCGCAATCCCGTCACGATGAGGTGCGGTTACCGACAGCTATTGGGGAAAAAAAAACACTCCGGGAGGAGACACAAACACCGGCGTTCCTCCCGGAGTGGCGATGAGAGGGCGGGCTTTGATGTCGCTGGTACCTCAGAACTGTTCCCGGCATTCCTGGTCATAAATGAGACATTCATACAACTTGCGCAATTCGGTGAGGATATGCTTTAATTCCGGATCCAGAGTTTCGGGAATTTCCAGTTCCACCACCGGCATGTGAGATAATTTTCTCCGCAGACTTTTAATTTCATCCGCGATGACAATGGCTTCAATCATGGCCTGGATGGTTTGCCGGATTTCCCGGGGAACTTCATGTGCCAGAATCCCCCGGATGTGATCGATATAGATCGTTTCCACCTCTACATCCGTCTCCGCCTTCACCGAAGCCCGGTGTTCCCGATCGGCACTGAGGGTGGAGAGAATCCCCAAAAATCTGGGCGGTGCGCCGGGATGCACCGTAACCGTGGCGATTTTTTGGCCTTCCTTGTAAATCCCCACCTGCCCGGAAATCAACTTGTACAGAAAATACGCCGGGGTGCTGCCTTCCACGATAAGCCATTGCCCGGCGGGAACAGTTTGGGTGGAACTCTGGGAAGCGGTTTGTGGCGCTGACATGGGTTTGCCCTCCGATGCTAAAATGTATTATGATGAAGAACATTGCTTTCCTCGATGGAAAGAGGGCAACCCGTATCGTCTCGTCACGCTGCTTATTCCATGCCCGAAACCGATGCTTCCTCTTCCTCTGCCCTTAAAAAAGTTAGAGTACTTCATGGGCGAGGGCAAATTAGAAAATTCCAGTACCGGAATTCGCGGTTCTGGAGATTCACCGCAATTGATGGAACGCACAGTTTGACGCACCGGGAATGTTCAAATTTACTCTATTCTCACAGGAATGGATATGGTGGTGTTTCCGGGGAAACATCACTGTAACCGAGAACCCCCATGTTGAACAGGAGGTAGCGATATGCCCGCCCGGCTGATTATCACCAGGAAAGGTGATCCCAATTGGCGCCATGAGCGCGAGTTCGGCCAGGAAGTGATCACGATTGGCCGCGATAGTTCCAATACCCTCTGGCTGGACGATCCCAAAAAGATCGTTTCCCGGCATCATGCCCGGCTCCACCTGGAAAACGGCGTGTATTTTCTGACCGATTGCGGCAGCCACAATTACACCTATCTCAACCAGCGCCGTATTTCCCGCAACATCCCTCATCGGCTGAATCCGGGGGACCGGTTTCAGATCGGGGAATATATTCTGGAATTTTTCCCGGTGGAAGAGCGTCCCCGGGAAGATGCCACCGTGGTGCTGGTCAATCCGTTCGAGGAAGAGGTGAAGATACTGGCCGGGCTGCTCAAGCGGATTCAGCGCAAGTTTAACGAGGAGGCTCCGGATGAGGCCACGGCCAAATTGCGCTTTGCTTTGCTAACCATGACCGATGAATTTCCCCGGGGGGACATTTGCCAGATTATCGCTTCGGTGTTACAGGATGAAAAACAGGCCCCGGCACAGGCGGCTTCCGAGCCGGTTGGGGGCGCGCCTCCGACCCCGATGGAGGAAGATAAGGAACCGGGGGAAGCCGCGGTGGAATCCGGCCCGGCTGCTTCTGAAGAAGGGGCGGTTTCCCCGGAAAGCTGGGAGTTGTTTGCCGGGGCGGTGATCGGCCTGGCGAAAGAGCATGCCAGATTCGTGCGGGAATTTGTGGGGATGGAGTCCCGTTCCGGAAAGGAGTTTCTGGAGGGCTTTACCCCCGGTCAGTTGCAGGATTATCTTCATCACACCGACCTTTCCCCGGAAGAGCGGGAAGAGCGCCGGCAGGATATCCGGAAGCAACTGGATGAATTGCTGGATCAGTATCGGCGGGTGCTGGATCTGTACCGGGTGCGGATAACCGACGCCCTGGAGCCGCTCATCGAGGCGCTGGATCCCGAGACCATCCGGCGGGAACTGGAGCAGGAAGGCTTTCGCATGGGGCCGTTGAAGCTACCGGCAAAGTGGTTTTCCACTCACCTTCAGCGAAAAGTGCACCAGATTTTGCAGGAACGCCTGGCCGAGTTGCGGGATCCGGAAAGGCCGATTCTGGAAAAAGAAGCGTTGCGCCCGTTGCTTCTCCCGGCGCTAAATTCCAACGGAACTTCCCCGGAACCTTCAAATGGAGAATCCGCTTAACCGGTTTTGGCATCGCGTATGAATTCTCTGGTGGGCACAACCCTGGATGGGTATCGGATTCTGGAAATCATCCGGCGGGGTGGGATGGGCGTGGTCTATCGGGCCAGAGATACCCTGCTGGATCGGATTGTGGCGCTGAAACTGCTGGATGAGCAGCTTTCCGATGATCCCGGGGTGCTCAAACGGTTTCACCGGGAGGCGCAAATCCTGGCCCGTTTGGAACACCCCCACATCGTGCATGTATACGCCCTTCGGAAAACCTCCCGGGGATTGTGCATTGTGATGGAATATATCGAGGGAGAGACCCTGAAGGAACTGCTTCGCCGTCATCCCCGACTTTCCCTGACTCAGGTGCGGCGCCTCTTTTTCCCGTTGCTGGAAGCGATGGAGTATGCTCACAGCATGGACGTGATTCATCGGGATTTGCATCCCGGCAATGTGCTGGTGGGGAAGGAACATCCGGTAAAGGTTACCGATTTTGGCCTGGCCCGCCTGCTGAGAAGTGATAATTCCACTTCTCTGGGGCGAGTGGTAGGTACCCTGCATTACATGCCTCCGGAACAGGTGCGGGGATTGCACCGGGTGGATCATCGGGGGGATATTTACGCTCTGGGAATGATGCTGTATGAAATGCTGACCGGGCAGCTTCCCTTTGCCGGGCATTCGGGAGAGTATCAGTTGTTGTGTGCCATTCTGGAAGAACCGATTCCTCCTCCTCATGAAGTTTGTCCGGAAATTCCCCCTTCGCTTTCCTCCCTGGTGATGCGGGCGCTGGAAAAAGTTCCCTCCCGGCGCTATGGCGCGGTGGTGGAATTTCGACGTGCCCTGGAAGCGTGGATGAAGAGAGAGCAAATCCCTCCGGTGGTATCGGAAAGTGGTGCTCCCCACGCCACCGATGAGGAAAGCACGGTCGCCTTTTCCGAAGCACAATCGAGAGGCGCCGACGGGGAGAACACCGCTTTCCCTAAAGAGGAGGCCACCGGCACCCACTCACCGGAAGAGACAGGGCCGGAGATGAAAACCCCCGAATTTGAAGGGATTTCCGGAACCATCGGAATCTCCGGGAAGGATGCTGCCCCGGAGGAGCCGTTTTCCGGCAGGGAAACCGGGGTGGCGGCGAAGAAAGGGCGTACAGATTCCGGAAGGCTTGCTTCCCGCCATTCGCCCCCGGTCTCCCAACCCGACTCCGGGGAGGAAGAACCGGTGCCGGAACTGCTCCGGGAACACCTGGAGAAGCGCCGGGCGCAGCACCGCACTGGGGGAAAACTTCCCCGGGGAGCGGCGATATTGATTGTGGCGCTGGGGGCGCTTGCCGGATTCTGGGCGGTTCAATGGAACCTTTTCCACCGGGTCACTTCATCGGTGGATCGGCAGGCCGATTCCCTGATCCGGGTGCCGGTGGCGAAGGAACCGGGAATTGTTCGACAGGGCAGGGGAGTGGTTTCGGAGGATTCCGCAGCCGCTTTTTCACCGAACGCTTCTCTTCCCGATTCCGGGGCACAGGTGCGCATACCGAAAAAGTCCTCCTCCAGCCCGGAAGCCTCTGCGAGTTCCCGATTGCGCTCCCTGCAACCCCCTGCGCTCATCGGCAGAGACCGGCCAACTTCCCCGGCGAGGTCGGGTACGGTGGTGGTGCATACCGATCCGGGAGTGCGGGTGCAGATTGGCGAGGAAGTCGATCAGGAGGTTGCCGAAGGGAGCCTGCGGATTGGAGTACGGCCGGGGCAATACCGGGTGCATCTGGAACATCCCCGATATGGGCAGAAGGAACTGCGGCTGCTCCTCTCTGCCGGAGAATCCCGAACCCTGCGCTGGTATTTTGCCGCCGATGTGAACATCCAGAGCCTGAACGAGATCGGGGAGCCGCTGTGGGCCACGATTTTTATCAACGGGAAGAATACCGGTTTGGTAACGCCTTATGCCCATCTCACGTTAGGGCCGGGGCGTCATCGGATAACGGTGCGGCGCACCGGCTATGAAACCCTTACCCCGGATAAAATCGTGACAGTTGCGCCCGGTCACAAAAAAACGGTGATTTCGGCGGTTTTTCGCCTTCGCAAGCGCCCTTCCCGATGAGGATTTTTACCCGGTTATGTCCATCGTCACAGAATTCGGTGGCCAATTTACCGAGTTTGAAGTTGTTCCTTTGGTCGCAGAAAGTATCGTTGTGTTGAACCTTAGAAAATCCGATCACCAACCTGTCAGGAGGGAAAAATCATGTTCCGCAAGCCAGTGAGTGTTGGGGGAATGTTGGTATTGTTTTTGGCGCTGCTTCTGGGAAGTTCGGCGCTGTGGGCCGGGGAAAAACAGGCCTCGGAAAAATTGCAGGCGGCCATCCGCAGCTACAATTCGGCCAATTTTGACGCCGCCATCGAGCAGTTGAAAGAAATTGCTTACGATCCGGCCATCGCGCCGGAACAGCGCCGGGAAGCGCTGCTGTATCTGGGGCGTTGCTATGTGGCCCGGCGAATGATGGATGAAGCCCGCCAGGCCATCCGCCAGTTGCTGGAACTGGAACCGCCGCCGGTGGAACTGGATCCCGATCGGGAAGCGCCCCCGTTGTTGCGCATCTATTACGAAGAACGCAAGCGCAAATCCGGGGGATCCCTGGAGCTGGAAGGCAAAAACCCCGGCATCAAAACCCTGGCGATTATGGATTTTTACAATCGCTCCATCACCGATAAAGAGAAGTACGATCCCATGGAAAAGGGATTTGCCGACATTTTGATTCATCGGCTGAACGGAGCCACCTCTTTGAAAGTGGTGGAGCGGGAGCGGTTGCAGTGGATTCTGGATGAACTGGAGATTCAGGATCGCTACCACATGGAAGGTGCGGTGCGGGCCGGCAAATTGTTAGGGGTGCATGCGGTAGTGTTCGGCAGCTTTATTCTCGCCGGAGAGGAGTTGTGGCTCAGCGCCCGGGTGGTCAAGGTGGAAACCGGGGAGATTTTGCTCACGGAAGAGATTCGAGGAGAGGTGGGCAAATTCTTTGATCTGACCGAAAAACTCAGCGAAAAAATCCGCCAGGCCATTGAGGAAAAAATCGACTACTCTCAGACCGAGCCGGGGCCAACCGCTCCCAATTCCCTGGAAGCCATGATGGCCTATTCCGAAGGGTTGGCCCTGCTGGAAAAAGGTGACTATGACGGAGCCTATGAAAAATTTCACCAGGCGCTGAAGTATGATCCCGGCTATGTACGGGCCAGAGAAAAAGCCGAGAGCATTAAGTATTTACTGGCCTATACGGCTACAAACAACGCCAACTAAGCTTCGCTCCTGAGCAACCCCTCCGAATGCCGTTGCGGTTTCGGGATATTCCCGGAACCGCAACTTTTTGTACTCCCTTCCCGACTTCCTCGATGGTTCTATATGATTTGGGTGGGTAGCCAACCCGCCCTTCTCCTTCCGCCGCTCCGCGGCGGAAGGAAAGTTCAGACGCTCCGCGTCGAAGGATACCCCAACCGGCAATTTGCGGCCCTTTGCGAAGCCCATTTTGTAGGGAACA
>CAYQGB010000160.1:0-9012 GCA_964416895.1 uncultured Calditrichaceae bacterium | reverse complement strand
AATTCATAAAGAGATTCTTCGGGCTGCCGCCTTGATAGCACGCCTGCGAATAACACCAGTGCTTCTGAGACCGCAGCACTTGACATCAAATCGGCACTTCCCTGGCGGCAGCCCTCAGAATGACATGGAAACCCGTCAAATAATCCTTGAAAGAACCCTACTGCCCGGCGCAGGTGCGGTAGGGGGTAGATTTTCCCAGATAGTGCCGGGCCAGCCCCAGGAAGTAAGCCATATCGTCCCGCATGGTGGGTTCCAGGCTGCGCAGGGCTTTGTAGGCCCGGCGGCACACCAGGGCCAGGGCAATCTGCCCATGGAGCGCATCTTCGGGAACTTCCCAGGGAACCCCGGCCCGATAGGTCTCACAAAACCGATACACCGCCTCCTGAACATCCCCCAGGGAAAAACGCTCCCGGCGCTCCAGCCAGTACAGACCGGCCACAAAATGCGCCACATCATACAGCGGATCGCCCATACAGGCCGAATCCAGATCCACCAGCACCGGCGTCTCTCCTTCAAACAGCAACTGGGAGTAGTTGAAATCTCCGTGGATGGGACACTGATGGGCGGGATGCCAGAATCCCGGCAGTTGCCGCAGATGCAGCACCACCGCCTGGGCCGGTTCTTTCAGTTGCCGGTGCACCTGAACCATCCGGTTGGTGCGTTCAATGAGTTTGCGGAAATTTTTCTCCGGGGTGGTGGAGGGCAGATGGGCAATTTCCAGTTGATGGAACCGGGCCAGGGCGACGGCGGCCTTCCGGCAGGCCCGGATCAGCCCCTGCCGTTTCGCAAACGCGGTAAACTCCTGCCCCTCCGACCACTGGTGCCACAGCACCCTTCGGCGTTCATCGTAGGCCACCGGGCGGGAGAGGCGAAAACCTCCCGGCTCCGCTTTTCCGGCGCCGATTTCTCGAAAGGCCTTCCAGAGCTGCACCCCCCGGTCATCGTTGCGCAACTTGGCAAATAACTGCACCGGGGCATGGGGAGTGGAGCGACTGACTTCCACCTTCAGGGCGCACTGCCGGAGCGGCTCGTACTTCAGCACCTGCACATTTACCGGCGTGTCCATCTCCATGCCCGCCAGTTCGGGCAGCCCCAGCCGGAACAGGAGGTTCCGCAAAGGATCCGGATCGGTGAGTTCCGGCAGATGTTCCAGCACCGGATCGTAGGGGAATTGCCACACATGCATGCTGAATTCCGGTACCATGCCGGCGCCGGGATCCTGCCACCACACGTGCTGTTTGCCGGCATCCCGGGGATTGTTCACCCGCACAAACACATCTTCCCGGGGAACGCCTCTGCCCAGAGAGAGAACGTATTTTACCACACACTCCTTGCCGGGCTTGTAGCGCATTCTCACGATTTCACACTTGCGGATGCCGGGCTTCCCGGAGAGTTTTTCCTCGGCGACGCCGGTCTGGAAGAACTTTTTCATAAACCGGGGATCCAGCACCTTCTGGAGCTGAGGCAGCCGGGAATCGTGAACGATGTGGGATATGTCGGCCATGATACAGACTCTCCGGAAAACTCCGGTTTTTGCCCCTGCGGGGCATTGGTTAATGGGCTGTCGACCAGGGCAACAGGGCGCCGTTGGAACCGGCACCGACCAGTTCCACGCCCGGCCAGGGAAGATGGGAAGACAGTTCCTGAAGCTGCCCCTGATTCAGGTAATACACCCGATCCATATCCAGGGCCAGGCCATGCTGATGCGAGATCAGAATGGTGGTCTTGCCCTGGATGAGGGTTTTCAGCTCCTGCCACAACTCTGCTTCCGTGGCGGGATCCAGTCCGGTGGTGGGTTCATCCAGAATGATGATGCGCGCCTTGCGCAACACCGCGCGGGCAATGGCAAGTCGTTGCCGTTGCCCGCCAGAGAGAGTTATGCCGCGCTCTCCAATTACGGTGTTGTACCCATCAGGGAGGCTCATAATATATTCATGGATTTTGGCCCGTTTGGCCGCCTCCACAATCTCGTCAAAGGAGGCATCCAGGCGGCCATAGGCGATGTTTTCTTTGATGGTGGTGCGGAAGAGCAGGGTTTCCTGCAACACAAAGCTGATCTGTTCCCGGAGGGAGTCGGGGTTGAATTCTCGAATATCCCGACCGTCGATGAGGATTTGTCCGGCGGTGGGATCATACAGCCGGGCCAGCAGGCTAACCAGGGTGGATTTCCCGGAGCCGGTCGGCCCCACGATGGCGATCTTTTCTCCGGCGCGGATTTGCAGGGTAATGCCGTTGAGCACCGGCACCGCCGGGGAATAGCCGAAACGGACCTCTCGAAATTCCAGATCGCCCCGTACCCGGGTCAGCACCGCGCCTTTGTGAGCCTCTATCGAGTCTTCGATTTGCAACAGCTCAACAATTTTTTCCAGGCGCACCTGGCCCTGTACCAGCCGATGCAGTTGTTTGGAGAGAATCTTGAGGGGGCGGTAAAACGCCTGCAAATAGGAGAGGAATACCCACAGATCACCGGGGGATAATATTCCGGCCTGAACCCGATAGATCCCAAAGCAGACCACCACCACGATGCCAAAAGCGGTAACCGTTTGCACCACCGGCATGAACTTGGCTTCCACATGGGTGGCGGCCAGGGACGCTTTCAGATTGGCCAGGCTCTCGTTTTCAAACACTTTTTCCGAATAGCCCTCCCGGCTGTAGGCCTTGACCACTTTAATGGAAGAGATGGTTTCCTGAGCAATGGAGGCCAGGTTGCCCTCTCGCCGACGCTGAGTGCGAGAAGCTTTTTTGATCTTCCGGGTAAAATTGACCGTGATCCAGAACAGCAGGGGCGTCAGCATCAGCGCTACCAGCATCATCTGCCAGTCCATCCACAGCATGATGGCGGCCATTCCCGCAATTTGTAAAATTCCTTTTAACAGGGAAGAAACGCTCTCGGAGAACACCGTTTCCAGATACCCGGTATCCTGGGTAATCCGGTTGACAATCTCCCCGGTTCGGCGGCTGTAATGGAACCTCAAACTCAGGCGTTGAATGTGAGAAAACAGCCGGGATCGAATGCGGGCCACGATTTCGCTCCCGACCCGCTTCTGCAAATAGGTTTGATAATAGCGGAGAACGCCATCGGTCACGGCGATGAACAGAATGGCGCCGGCAATGAACAGGAGGAACACCGGCAGGGAGTGGGTCACTGCTTCCGGGAGGGTAACGGTGGAGATGTGGCGATCCAGGCTGCCGGCGGTCAGATAGTCGATGACAAACTTTAACGGCCAGGGCTTGAGCAGTTCGGTGACAATTCCCCCCAGCAATAGCATCAGAATGCCCCCTAAAGTTGCCCCGTGGGGCCGGATATTTTCCACAAGAAAACTCGCTACCGTTTTTCGATGATGTTTCCGCATTATACCGTTCCTCGCGCAATAATGTCTTCACAGATCTGCAACATAAATTGGCCGCGCTCCCACCAGCCGGATTTGGTGGGGCGTAAAAAGCATTGAAAATAGGCGCACCACAGGCAATACAGAGCACAGTATCCCGGCACCATCGCCCGAACGTCCCGGGGAGCGGGGGTCAAATACGCCTCCAGAAAAGCCTGAAGGGCCTCGTTTAGCGCCTCGGGAGAACGATACACTTTCAGGGAGAGCAGCTTCAACTGAGCATAGAAGAATCCCACATCGGCGGCGGGATTGCCCATATACCCATCCTCCAGATCCAGAAGCCCCAGGCGTTCTCCATCCACCAGAATATTGGCCACGTGGAAATCGCCGTGCACCGGGGCAAATATCGGGGACGTGTACCGGGTGAAATGAATCCGGATACCTTCCATCAACCGGCGGAGGCGGGGCGCTTCTTCCGGAAACCAGCGGAGGAAACGTTCTCCCCAGTAGTTCAGGGCTTCCAGTTCGGCGGCGGCATCCTTGCGGGGAACAAACCGCACCGGGGATCGATGGAACTCTCCAAGTCCCCGGCCAATCCGGGCACACAGTTCCGAAAAGCGGGCTTCCCCCGGCAACAGGGACAGGTGCACGCCGGGGATCTCCCGGCACAGCATCAGCCCCGGCTCCGGGAAAAATGCCGCCGGCTCAGGAAACCGAAAGATTCCCCCCGACCAGACCCGATGGAGTTGCCGAAGTCGGGTATATACCGGCAAAGCCCGGGGAGAGAGCTTCCCGTAAAAGATTTTCCGGCATTCGCCGCTTTCGGTAACAGATGCCGTCGTGAGCGTATATCGAATCAGGCACTGCCGCCGGGGTTTGTACTGCACCACATCGGCTTCCACCTGAGCGCAGGCGCCGTCGCACTCCGGGATCACCGAAGAGAGCATTTTTGCGACTTCCCGGGAATGCACCACTCGTGGCAATCCGGGTAGGCCGGGATCGGCAGGGAATACCTGAATCAGGAGGTGCCAGGGGGAAGCATACACCGCAGCGCGGCGGGCCTTGCCGAAAAGATGGCGATGTTCCGGAGTGAAGCATCGGGCCTGAAGGGCCTCCGCCTGCGCCGGACCGGTTTCCGGAGATGCCGTTCGAGCGTGGAAAAAATATTGTTGTCCGGGAAAATCCGCCCCCTGCGCCCGATACAGCAAGCGCACACTTTTGCCGGGTTTAACCTTAATCCAGGTGAGGCGAAAATCGTGCAGACATTCCGGGGAGATGACCTGATCGGCCAGGAATTCCCCCATTGCCGGGGTATCCGGCACTTCGTTTAGCGCCCGGTAGTAAGGCGTTGAGGTCCAGGCCGGAGAAACGGCCGGGTTTGGGCCCGGTTTTCCGGCGATGTAGGGGCTCTGGATGCTCATACCCGCTCTCCCGTTCCGGTCTCAAACAGGAGTTGCCGCAGGCGGGCCACATTTCCGGTAAGGTTGAAATGCTCCTGCGCCGTTTTGATCCCCTCGGCGCCCAACCGTCGGCGGGTCAGGGGATCTTCCAGAAGTTTCTTCAAGGCTGTTGCCAGTTTCGCCGGTTGCCGGGGGGGCACCAGAAGCCCGTTGTGCCCCGGCTTCACGATCTCGGCGATGCCGGCAACCCGGGTCGCCACCACCGGCAGGCCCACGGCCAGGGCTTCTACCAGCACATTGGGAATGCCATCCCGGTCGCCATTCTCGGTAATCTGACAGGGCAGGGCAAACACATCCGCCCCGGTATATCGGGCAAGCAGGGCTTTTTGAGGCATGAAGGGAAACAGACGCACGGTTTCCTGCAATTCCAGATCGGCGATAAGCCGGCGCAGCTTCTCCTCCACAGGCCCTTCCCCGATGATCTGGCAGCGGAACGGCACTCCCCATTCCCGGAGCAGACGGCAGGCCCGGATCAGACAATCGAATCCCTTCTTCTCCACCAACCGCCCCACGCTTAAAATTACCGGGGGAGCCGAACGTGTGTGTTCGGCATTGGGTCGAGGGGAGGGTTTGCCGTTGCCGTTGCCGAATATCTCTCCATCCAGGCCGTGGTACACGGCATAAACGGGAGTACCGTTGGGAGATATCCCCTGCAAATAATCCCGGTTGGATCGGGTGCAGGTAACCACAAAAGCGGCCCGATGGATTTTCTCCCGCAGTCCGGCTACCGGAGAGAGGTAAATGTCTTTGGCATGGGCGGTGAAGCTGTAGGGAATGCCGGTCATCAGGTGCACCAGATGCGCCACGGTGGCCGGATCATTGGCAAAATGGGCATGGAGATGGTCAATGCGATGCTTTTTCAGACACCGGGCGATATAGGCCACCATTAACCAGCGTCGTCGGGCGCGGCGATCACCGGTGTTCCAACAGGCGCGAAAGGCGTTCCAGTATTTCACCGGATTCCGCAAACACCACACCGCATTGACCCACAGCAACGTCATCAACTGCCCCCACCGGGCCGGCATCCGGAAATCCTCCGGCTTAAACGGTTCGGGAATGTAAGTTACCGGTGATCGCACCTGTTTCACCCGTTCCTGCCGAAAGGTTTCGTTGGGATACTTCAGGGAAAGGATGTGCAGGGAAGCGCCCTGCTGTTCCAGTTCCAGAATTTCGTTGAGGATAAACGTCTCCGCAAATCGGGGAAACATTTTCAACAGATAGGCGATGGTTTTCTGCCGCTTCATCAGATCAATAACTCCTTCAAGGCGTTCACATTCCGGTGCAGGTTGAATTTGTCCAGGATGATCCGCCGTCCCTCTTTGCCGAATTGCCGGGCCATTTCCGGCACCTGCAACAGCAACTGGATGGCGTCTGCCAGGGCTTCGGGATGATGCTGCTCCACCAGCAGCCCGTTGTGGGCGTGCTCCACCGCTTCGGGGATTCCCGATACCCGGGTGGAGACCACCGGCAGTTCCAGGGCCATGGCTTCCAGAATGACGTTGGGGATGCCGTCCCGGTCGCCGGTGGCGGTAACGCAGCAGGGCAGGGCAAACACCGAGGCCTGGTGATACAGGGGAAGCAGCCGGTCGTGTCCCAGCGCGCCCCGCAGGGTAATCCGATGCTCCAGATGGCCGGCCTGAATTTGGGTTTCCAGGGTTTGCCGCAGGGGGCCTTCCCCCACGATCTGGCATTGAAAGGCCACTCCCCGCTGTTCTAACAGGGCGCAGGCCTGAATCAGGTCGGAGAAGCCCTTCTTTTCCACCAGGCGCCCCACGGACAGAATTAACGGCGGGGCGGCTTTGGGTTGCGCCGCCGGCCTCAGGCGCTCCGGATCCAGCCCGTGGTACAGGCAGTAGATGGGGGTGCCGTTGGGGGAGAGTTTTTGCAGATACTCCCCGTTAAAGCGGGTGCAGGTGGCCACAAACCGGGCTGCCCGGAGCTTTTCTTTCAATTGCTCCTGGGAGTAGCAGTAAATGTCTTTGGCGTGGGCGGTAAAGCTGTAGGGAACCTCCAGCAATCGATATACCCAGTAGGCCAGCGTGGCCGGATCATGGGCAAAATGGGCGTGGATTTTCTCCAGCTTTTCCCCTTCGATCCGGTCGCATAGCCACAGCCAGCGCAGCAAACTTTTCCACCGGGGAAACTCCCGCTCCTTCTTGCCCGACCGCCAGAATTCTGTTAAGATGCCCAGAAACCTGCCCGGCCCCCGGACGGCCCACCGAAATCCCGCACGCAACGCCCCCAGAACTAAGGAAGAGGTCAATTTTACCGGCACGTACACGGTATGGGATTGAAGCAGGCGGGCCGTCGGGTGAACGATCTCCTGCTGACCGGGTTTCAGGGCAAAAATCCGTAACCATAGCCCCAGTTCCTGCAACTGCCGCAATTCGTTCAGAATAAAGGTTTCCGAAATTCGGGGAAACCCGCTGACCACCACCCCGAGTCGGGAAGCGGCATCGGGAGCGCCGTTACGATATGCAGGGGTATGCGCGTTCATCGGGATTTCACCAGGCAAAGGTTCGACATGACCGGTACGGAAAGCGAGCGGGAATGGCGGTAGGGAACGGTGCTCCTCTCAGCGGCGGCGGCGCCTTCCTCGCACAACCGGCGGGTCAGTTCGGCCACTTTGGGAAGGCCGTTCAAATCAATGTAATCTTGTACAGAAGCGATGGTCAGTCCCTTTCCCCGGTAGGCGGCTTCCACCTCGGCCATCAATCGTTGAGGAGAAAGTTCCCGGGGATCGATCATCCGGATCAGTCCCAACCGGGCCAGACGCCGGGCGCGGATAAACTGTTCACTCACCGGGGTAATCCGGGGAACGATCACGGCCCGCTTCCTGAAGGAAAGGATTTCGCATACGGAATTGTATCCCCCCATGGACACCACCATATCCGCCGCCCGGAGGTAGTTTTCGATGGCGTCGGTGTATTCCCGGAGGCCTATGGGATGACCGTTAGCACAATGCTGCTGCAACAACTCCCGTTTATCGGCGGGCATCTCCGGCCCGGAGATCAACAGATGATTCGCGGGCAGGCGGAGATGCCCTTGAAGGACGCCTTCCAGGTAATCATTCAGGAGGGGAAAGCCGTCTCCTCCGCCCCCAACCATCACCAGGGAGAGGGGGTTGCCGTTCGTTTCCGGCAAATCCGAAGCGGCGGTAGCCTGCCAGGGATTCAGAGGGCGCCCCAGGTAACCGGTATATACCACCTTTCGGGCCACACCCTCGGGCATGTGATACTCCCGAACGGCGTCAAAAATGGCCGGGCTGCCGTAAATCCATACCTGATGGTAATATTTTTCGATCAAATCGAAATAGCCGTTGGAGCGCCAGATGGGCACGGTGACCCGGGGATCGTCCAGAATATCCCGCAGCCCCAGCACCAATCGACAGCGGGGCATGTTTTTGCGGATATACTGCACCGTTTTCAAAAATTCCCGCTTGATCCCGGCGGGCTTCTTATCTACCAGTACCAGATCCGGGCGAAATCGCTTTACCGCCGAAAGCATGATGTCACTGCGCATTTTGATCAATTCCTTCCAGGGAATGTCCCAGTACTTGGCGGAAAAGCATTCGCTGCGATCCCGGGTAAGGCAGGGCAGCTTCAAATAATCCACCCGGGGCGGAATCCGGAGGGCATGAATGATGGGAGAGCCGGTCAGCAACAAAATGGAGATGTTGGGCAGGCTTTCGGTAAGTTGCCGACAGATGGCCAGGGTGCGCCGAATATTCCCCATCCCGTAAGCGTCGTGGGAATACATTAAAACCCGATAAGAAGGCAGATGAGACATGGAACATCTCCTGTATTTGGATTGCGCTTATTGGGCTGGCGGAAAAGCGCAGATAATTGAATGACTGGCGTCTGTGTAATGGGCAAAGCGTGTGCCACACTTGAACCCCATCACATAACAAGCTGTTTTCTATGGGATTAAGTAACATTTCATCAATGGCACGGATGCAGATATCGAGTAGAAGTGCTACAGAACGTTACTTACCGGAGGGTAACAAAATGGAAAGAGTGTAACGAAACGTTACCATTTACACTTGTTCGGGATAAAAACTCGCGTTTCTTTCCCGGGCAAAGCTTCTGAGTGTCTGGCTATCGACCGTGAAACCCCGCCCGGGCGCATAGGCGTGAACCTTAGCAGATTTAGTGGGTAAATGACTACTATCTCGTTCCCATCCCGAAGCGTCGGGATGGGAACGAGGCGAGACGAGAAACTCC
>CAYQGB010000159.1:0-9022 GCA_964416895.1 uncultured Calditrichaceae bacterium | reverse complement strand
GGTTGATCAGAAAGCAGGAAATTAAAGATCTCCCGCGCTACATCCAATTTATACATGGTCTTCAGCTGGCGTTCTTCCGTCCGGGAAAACAGGGTGACCCGGTTGGTATCGGTGGCAAATCCGGCGCCGGACTCCAGAGGATTGTTGAGTACTACAACATCTAAGTTTTTGTTTTCCAGCTTCTTAAGCGCATTTTCTCGGGGGGAATCCGTTTCCACGGCAAACCCCACCAGCCGTTGATGCGCTTTCCGCTGACGGCTCATGGCCTGCAGGATGTCCGGGGTACGCTCCAGCGTCAGGGCAAGAGGTTGCTTCCCTTTTTTGAGCTTGTGGGCTGCCCGTTCCACGGGGCGATAATCCGCCACCGCTGCTGCACTGACAAAAATATCCGCTTCGGGAAAGCGCTGCTCCACCGCCGCATACATCTCTTCTGCGGAAACCACGGCATGGGCTTCCACCTCCGCCGGTGGGGTCAATTCCGTCGGCCCGTGGATCAGAATCACCCGGGCGCCCCGGGCGAAGGCCTCCCAGGCCAGGGCGAACCCCATCTTCCCGGTGGAGCGATTGGTGAGCATCCGCACCGGATCCACAAACTCCCGGGTGGCTCCGGCGGTAATGAGCACGGTTTTGCCTTCCAGGGATCGGGAGGCCGGATGAGCCGCCCGATACAGATACTGCACCAGATGTTCCGGCCGGGCCAGCCGCCCCACTCCGGAATATCCTTCGGCCAGAAACCCTTCCTCCGGTTCGCAGATCAGGTAGCCCCGTTCCCGGAGAAGGGCCACATTTTCCTGCACTGCGGGATTTTCCCACATGTGGCTGTTCATGGCCGGGGCAAACACCACCGGGCAATGGAGGGCCAGCAGCACCGTGGAGACCAGATCGTCGGCCAGGCCCCGGGCCGCCTTTGCCAGAATATTGGCGGTAGCGGGAGCGATAATCGCCGCTTCCGCCCAATCGGCCAGCTCAATGTGATGGGTGGCCGCAAAGTGCCCCGGAAACATCTCCACGGCCACCGGCTCCCGGGAGAGGGTTTCCAGGGTCAGGCGGGTAATAAACTGCTCCGCCGAAGCGGTCATCATCACCCGTACCGTCGCTCCCCGGGTTTTGAGATACCGGATCAACTCGCAGCTCTTATAGGCCGCGATACAGCCGGTAATCCCCACCAGGATGCGCCGATTTGTAAACAACTCAGTTGGAAACATGGGATTCCTGGCGCTGATGAAGGCGAATCAACGACTCGATTTTTTCCAGGGTGCTTTCCAGTTTGTCGTTTATCACAATGTGATCGAACTGATGGGACTTCGCATACTCTTCCGGCAGGCGCTTCAGGCGCAGCTCGATTTCGGCGGGATCGTCGGTCTTCCGGTGGATAAGCCGCCGTTTCAATTCTTCCAGTGAGGGCGGCTGAATGAAAATCAACAGGGCTTCCGGGAATTGTTGCTTCAGCTTCAACGCCCCGTTTACATCAATATCGAACAGCACGGTGTAACCTTTGTGCAACAACTCTTCCACGGTCGTCTTTAACGTGCCGTAGTAATGGCCGTGCACCTTTTCATATTCCAGGAACTCGCCCCGTTTTGCCTTCTCCAAAAACGCTTTTTCGGAGATGAAAAAATAATCCCGGCCGTCCACCTCGTTGGGGCGGGGCGGTCGGGTGGTTGCCGAAACGGAAATGCGAAAATCGGGATTCCGCTCCGCCAGCAGTTTGCAGATGGTGGTTTTACCGGCTCCCGAAGGAGCGGAGATGGCCACCAATCGGCGTGATTTGGGCGTTTCGTTCATAAGCCGTCACTTCCCTTTTCCTATTCGATGTTTTGCACCTGTTCCCGCATTCGCTCCACTTCCTCTTTAATGGCCACGATCCGGCGGCTCACTTCAAAGATGGTGTTCTTGGAGGCCATGGTGTTGGTTTCCCGGTGCATTTCCTGCAAGATGAAATTCAACTTTTTGCCGATGGGAGAGCCTTTGGCCAGAGTCTGCCGAAACAGTTCCAGATGGCTGTTCATCCGCACCACCTCTTCGCTGATGTCCACCCGATCGGAAATTAGCGCCAACTCCATTTCCAGGCGATTGCGGTCGATTTTTTTCTCATCAATTCGAGAGAGCAGGCGCTGATACAGCTTGTCGAATTCGATCCGGGCGTTGTCTTTGGCCAGCTCGTGAATCTCCCCCACCAGCCGGGTGATCGTCTCCAGCCGCTGTTCCAGATCGTCCCGAAGATGGGCCCCTTCCGAGGAACGGGTGGCGTTGAGCCGGGCAACCGCTTCCCTGACCAGGTCCTGCAGGGCGCTCTGAAACACCTCATCAATATGGGTCTCTTCATCAAAGGTAAAGATGTCCTTAAATTCCAGCAGATCCGAAAGGCGCACCGGCTCCTCAATCCCGGCAATCTTCCGAATCTGATCCAGCAAATTCTTATACATCAGCACCGTGCCTTCATCCACCCGCAGGTTTTGCAGCAGCGGTTCGGTGGAAGAGATGTAGATGGAGCAGTGCACCTTTCCCCGATGAACCTCTTCCCGGATGATTTCTCGCAAGGAATCCTCCATATCCTTCAACATCAGGGGAAGTTTGATGTAAATCTCCAGGTATCGTGAGTTCAGGGAGCGGATTTCGCAGGAAAGTTCGTTGCTGTTCAACTGAGTTTTTGCCGAGGCAAAGCCGGTCATGCTGTACACTGTGCCCATAACTACGCCAACGTATTCTGTTTCCAGAGGATTTGCGCTGTTTTCATTTTATCGGTTGCCCGTCAGATCAGGGCGCAATATAGCAACCGATTTATATCGGCGCAAACGGCTGTGGGAATAATCTTTCGCTTGTCAAATCCGGCTTTATTTCATAAAATTTGAGCCGATTCAGAGAAAATGCCCTTGTAACACCGCCACAATGTCCCGCAAACCACTCTTAAAATAGGAGAAAACTCTATGCAATATCTGGGGAGTATTCGAGTGATTCCGGAATTGCCCGAGGAAATCGGCCGCCTGAAGGAACTGGCCTACAACCTCTATTTCTCGTGGATGCCCGAAGCCCGGCAGCTGTTCCGGGCCATCGATGCCGAGTTGTGGCGGCGGGTTAATCACAATCCGGTAAAGTTCCTTCTGGAAGTGGAGCAGAAAGAACTGGAACGGTGCGCCGGCGATCCCGCCTATTTGTCGAACTTCACCCGGGTGATGAATCAGTTCGATGCCTATCTGAACAGCGAAGACACCTGGTTTGCCCAAAACTTTCCCAACCATAAATCCAAAACCATCGCTTATTTTTCCGCCGAATTAGGATTCCATGAGTCGTTGCCGGTGTATTCCGGGGGGTTGGGAGTGCTGGCCGGGGATCACCTGAAAACCGCCAGCGACCTGGGCCTGCCCCTGGTGGGGGTCAGCCTGCTATACCATCAGGGATATTTCACCCAGCAGATCGATGCCCACGGAAATCAAATCGCCATCTATCCCCCCTATCATCCGGAAGAATTGCCCCTGCTTCCGGTCACCGACGCTCAGGGCAATCCGCTGATCATCGAAGTTCCCGTAGGCCCCCGCCTGGTGAAAGTGAAACTCTGGAAGGTGCAGGTGGGGCGGGTGAACGCCTACTTTCTGGATACCAACCTTCCCGAGAACAGCACCGAGGATCGCCTGATTACCTCCCGGCTGTACGGCGGAGATCAGGAGATGCGCATTTCTCAGGAGATTGTGCTGGGCATGGGTGGAGTGCAGGCTCTGAAAACTCTGGGCATTCCGGTGTATGCCTGGCACATGAACGAAGGGCATTCCGTGTTTCTGGCCCTGGAACGGGTTCGGGATCTCATGCGGGAACAGGGGCTGGATTTCTACGAGGCCCTGGAAACCACCGCCGCCAATACTATTTTCACCACCCATACCCCGGTGCCCGCGGGCAACGATGCCTTTCCCCTGCAACTGATGGATAAATACTTTCAGCAGTACTGGGAATCCATCGGGATTCGCCGGTATCAATTCATGGAACTGGGATCGCAGGTGCAGCCGGAAGGATATGAAATCTTCAATTTGACTGTGCTCGCCTTGAAACTGTCCCGTTTTCGCAATGGAGTAAGTCGGCTTCACGGAGAAGTGTCCCGGAAACTGTGGCGAAGCGTGTGGCCGGACATTCCCACGCAGGAAATTCCCATTACCCACATCACCAACGGGGTGCACACGCCCACCTGGATTGTGCGGGAGATGCGGGAATTGATGGATCAATACCTGGGAAGCGACTGGCGGGAGCACGTGGATGAACCGGCCTTCTGGAAGAGCGTGTTTGGAATTCCCGACGAAGAGTTGTGGAACACCAAGATGAAGATCAAGCAGAAGCTGATGAACCACCTGCGGGAGCGGCTGGAGGAACAATTCCGGCGAAACAAGGTGGGAACGCTGCAACTGCTGCGGCTGAAGGAGATGCTCAAGCCGGAGGTGCTGACCATCGGATTTGCCCGCCGCTTTGCCACCTACAAGCGGGGTACCCTGATCTTCCGGGATAAGGAGCGGCTGAAACGGATTCTCAACCACCCCACCCGCCCGGTGCAGCTGATCTTTGCCGGGAAAGCCCATCCCAAAGATCGGGGCGGGCAGGAATTCATCCGCACCATCTTCGAGATCAGCATGGAAGAGGGCTTTCGGGGGAAGGTCTTTTTCGTGGAGAATTACGACATGGGCCTGGCCCGGGATCTGGTGTCCGGGGTGGATGTGTGGCTGAACAATCCCCGCCGGCCCCAGGAAGCCTCCGGCACCAGCGGCCAGAAGGTGGGTATGAATGCCGGGATCAACCTCTCCGTGCTGGACGGCTGGTGGTGCGAAGGCTATAACGGCAAAAACGGCTTCGCCTTCGGCGATCAGGAAGATTATCTGGATTATGAGGAATTGGACACCTGGGATAGCAACGCCATTTACGATATTCTGGAGAATGATCTGGTGCCCATGTATTACGAGCGGGATGAGGTCGGCTTACCCCGCAACTGGATCCGAATGATGAAACACTCCCTGGCCAGCATTGTGCCGGTGTTCAATACCTATCGGATGGTGAAAGAATACATCCAGAAGATGTACATCCCGGCCATTCAACAGGGAGAGCAGTTTGCTCAGAATGGCTACGCCTTTGCCCGGGAATATACCCGCTGGAAAGAACACATCACCCAGAACTGGTCGCAGGTGCGCATTGATATAGACCGGGAGTTTCATTCGGAGGAGATTGTGCTCAAATACAATGAGCCGTTCAAGCTCAAAGCCCGGGTACATCTGGGATCGATTGATCCCGCCGACATCAAAGTTCAGGTGTTTCTGATCCGGGAACTGGAAGGGTATCTGGAAAACAGTGACTTTGAGCTGGTAGATATGCAGCGCAAGAAGATCGTGGATGAAGGGGTATATCAGTATGAAGCGACCATTATCCCCTCCAATAGCGGGAATTACAAATACACCGTTCGGGTACTCCCGTACCACAAAAAACATCCCGCACTGAGCGAAATGGGATTGATCCGGTGGCTGGAGTGTGAGCAGCCCGAGATGCAATAAACTCTACCGGAAGTCAGGCCATGACGTATAAAATCTCCGCCGTTGTTCAGTTAGTCGTAGCGCTTCAAGTGTTGGTGGGGAGCAATGGGGCGATGGGGGTAGGAGTCTCCGACTCTACCCGGGCCAAAAACGCCTCCCTCTCCCCTCCCCTGTCGGCCAATTCCCCTTCTTTGTACACGCCGGCCCTTGACGACGGCACCATCTGGTATCGAGAATCCCGGATTCATAAAACCCGGCTGGGCATTTTTTTGGGCGGCCTGTTGCTGGCAGACGCCTATGCGTTCAAGAAGTATGCCGACACCTGGTATAATACCCCCCGGAGCAACTTTCATTTCCACGAATGGCGCCGGGATAGCCGGGAATATCAGCAGATGGACAAATTAGGGCACATCATGGATGCCTATTTTTCCACCCATACCGCCAGCCGATTCTTGCGCTGGGCCGGCCTGTCGGCCAGGAAATCCTTCTGGTACGGCGCCCTGACCGGCTTCTGGTGGATGATGCAGGTGGAAATTGTGGATGGCTTCTATAAAAACTGGGGATTCAGCGTTCTCGATTTTTCCGCCAATGTGGTGGGGGTGGGGTTTGCCCTGTTGCAACTCCACCATCCCGGGCGACTGAATGCCATCCGCTTCAAGATCAGCTACTGGCCCTCCCCGGAATTCAAGCGGAAAGAATACAGCCAGTTCAGTCGCAACATTGTGGATGATTACGAGGGGATCACCATCTGGCTGGCCGCCAATATTCACGATTTGTTGCCTCAACGGTGGCAGGAAGCCATGCCGGGATGGTTAAAGCCCTGGGGCATTGCCGTGGGCCACGGCGCCGAAGGCATTGCCCGGAACGTTTTCGGAGGCTATCGGGAAATCTTTCTGGGACTGGACTTCGACCTCACCAAAATTCCCACCGGAAACAGTGGTTTTCTGAAATTCTTAAAGCACGAGGTGAACTTCGTGCGCATGCCCCTGCCGACGGTGCGCATCGCTCCCGGCAAGGCACTGTGGTATGGCATCTATTTTTGAGAGGAGGCGACAACTTCCCCGCTAATCGCTGCGGTTGGGATTGTTCCAGTAAAATTGGGTGATGCCGGCATCGTTGGCAATCCAGATATAATCCCCGTCGAGGAGCAATTGATGGCAGTTGTTGTGCAGCAGGCCGTCCTCGGTGGTATACAGCCGCCAGTAGCCTCGCACCCGATCGTATTTGAGCAACCCGTGGCGGGTGGCGACCCACACCGCTTCCTCGTCGGCTTTGATGTCCCGATAGGGCGGCCCCACTTCCGGGGCAATCTGGGGAAAGCTCTCCCATACATCGGTGCGGGCATTCCAGTAAAAGATGCCTCCCGGCGAGGCGAACCAGACCTCGTTCTCCCATACATCGACCGCGGTAACCGGAGCATCCTGTATGGCCGCCCGGGTCTTCACATATTCCCATCTTCCGGTGGAATCCACATACCGAAAGATGCCCCGGAGCGTGCCGGCCCACAGGGTATCCCGCCCCGCCGCCAGGCGAAAGAACGGAAGGGAGATAAACCGCCGTTCCGGAATCCGCTCCACGATCCCGGTATGCCGATGAATGCGGTTTAACCCCTGATCCGTGGCCACATACACATACGCCCCCAGCAGGGCCAGATCCCGCACCTGATGGCTGACCAGCCCGTCGCCGAGATCGAAATTCTTCCACCGATCTCGATCGCTGTCATATACCGACACGCCGAACTCGGTGGCGAACCATACCGTATCCCCCACCACCAGAATGTCGTTCACCTCGTCGCTGGGCAGGTGGCTGATCCAGCGGGCCTGATAGTGTCGCCACCCTTCTTCCTCAAAGGGCCAGCGCACGATGCCCGGACGCTCTCCCTTCCGACGCAGGTCCCGCCCCCCGATCCACATGTCATCTCCCTGAAAGGCCAGCGCCCGGGGGGCAATGTCGGAGAGGCCGATCTCGTAGAAGTCCGCCCGCTGGGTAAAAAAATCTCCTCGCCCTACCCCAAAGCCGTCCACCAGAAACCAGATCCGGTTCAGCCGATCCCGAAAAAATCCCGCGATGGGAAATTCCTGGAAATTCCCATCCATAATCCGCCCCCCTTCCAGAAAAGAGTATTCCCCGTTGGCGAAAAAGGTGGGCAAGAACTTCAGGGCCGAACGATCCAGGAAACGCTCCCGGGGGATGTCTTTGAGATTTCCCACCGGAGGATCTTCAGGAGGCTGATAATTCCACTCAGGCGTTTCCGATTTGCGAATCCATTCCCGGGAGGCGGGGTTGAATACCGCCTGATCCCCCGGCGTAAACGCCCACAGCAGGGAGGTGTTGGGGTCGTAAATCACCCGCAGAACGCGGTTGCCGGGCAGCCCGTTGCTCACAGTGTAGGGATAATCCCAGAACCCCTGATAAATGTGGTAGCGCAAAATCCCCCCGTCGCGGGTGGCAAAGTAGATGTAGGTGGGATCTGCGGTCATGTTGGAAAAATGGCGGGATTGGGTATAGCTAACCCAATCGTCCAGGTCATACTGCAAGCGGCGCTGATGTTCGGTGGCGAATTCAAATCGGCGCACATACTGGGAATGGAGTACGGGGGAAGCAAAACTGAGAAGCCAGGCCACAATCCAGGCGATGCGAAAGCGGTATTCTCGGGGCATCGAATTTTCCGTCGCTTGAGTGGTGGAAATTTCTCCGTTTGGTTTAAGGGATGGATATTGTGTATTTCGTATTGCGTATTTCGTATTTCGTATTGCGTATTACGTATTGCGGGAGCGGTTCATCAGGCAATACCCATAACTTGATAACCGCTTACCTCTCTCAGAAAGGAATGGTTCCGGGGTTCTCGATTTTTCTCCTCCAATCGGCGGCCTATTCCCCCATCACTTTGATGATCACCCGTTTGCGCCGCTGACCGTCGAACTCGGCATAATATACCTGCTGCCAGGGGCCTAAATCCAGTTTTCCGTCGGTGATGGGGAGGATCACCTCGTGGTGCATCAGCAGGCTCTTCAGGTGGGCATCGCCGTTGGTTTCCCCGGTGCGGTGATGCCGGTAGTTGATGTTGAACGGGGCCAGCTTTTCCAGCCATTCGTCGATGTCCTGGATCAGCCCCGGCTCGGCGTCGTTCACATACACCGAAGCGGTGATGTGCATGGCGCTCACCAGCACCATCCCCTCTTTTACCCCGCTCTTACGCACCACCTCTTCTACCTTGTCGGTGATGTTGATATACTCCCGCTTGTTGGCCGTATTAAACCAGAGATATTCGGTGGCGAATTTCATCGTACAACCTCCAACCTTCCCGGTCATTTTGCAATTTATCTTTTGAGAAAGTTACTATTGTTTTTTCAAGCTTAAGGTGACGGGTCTCCATTGTCATTCTGAGGGCTGCCGCCGAGGAAGTGCATGCTTTATTAAAAGCGGGGGTTTCAGAAACATCGATCTCATTCGCAGGAGTGGTGTCGAAGCGGCAGCCCGAAGAATCCCTGTCCTTTATGAATTGCATCAGGATAACAACCCGT
>CAYQGB010000158.1:0-9039 GCA_964416895.1 uncultured Calditrichaceae bacterium | reverse complement strand
CCAGTGGGGTGTATCTGTATCGATTGACTTCAGGAAACTATACCGCCGTGCGCAAAATGCTGTTGGTGCGGTAGAACATCCACATAAATGATCTCCCCCTTCGATCCTGTAATTGCTAATCAGGTCTCTACAATTAACCACTAAGGTCGCTAAGGAGGCGCAATGATTGCAACGACTTACCGAATCGGGAATTCCCAGGCAACCTTTGCGTCTCCTTGTGACCATTGCAGTTAAATATTCCCACCACACTTTAGAATGCCCCCTTCATCGTGAATTCTGCATAAATATCCTTTGCTTTTAAGCGGTTCGTGGGTTAATATTTGACAACTTTTAAATATGATAATGCCAGGTCTATACATTAAAACATTCGCATTCTGATTTCCCCCCAGACCTTGAGTGCAGTAGTAAACTTCGATTTACATTATCCCTCAACTTTTATTAGCCAGACGACCCATCACCGGTGGAAACCATATTAAAAGGTTTTCAAATGCTTTTACCTGATTTATAACATAAACCGGAAAGGAAGAAAGATGAACTATCATATAATTATCTCGTGGATTCTGTTATCCATCATATTGGGGGGGTGTAGTAAAAATGAAATGAATGTTCCGGAAGAAGATTGGACGATTATGGGGCATGTGGATGAATTAACCGTTAATGGTTTACAGAACTCAATCCAAACGGATATCACCATTCAATATAATTTTCAGCCGGGAGTTACTCCTGTAACCAGAACGCTTAAAACTGATAACCAGGGAGACTTTACAATCTTAATTCCCAGAGCACAGAACGAAGTGCGCATCTTAATCGAAAAAGATCACTTCCTGGGAATTGATACCCTGTTCGCGATAACCGGAACGGTAAACTTTAATGCCCAACTTGTGCAACTGAGGAACTTTTTGCCTCTGGAATTAAACAAGGAGTGGCAATATGATGTCGAATATATAGTTGGGGACACTGAAGGAGGTGGTGCTACAACTTACAGTGGAACCGAAAGTTGGAAAATTACCAATCTGGATACTTCTACAAATGGGTTTGAACTTCAAATTACGTTTAATGGAATCGGGGTTTATGCTAATGAAGGATCACGGGATACAACAAGCTATGTGAATGAAATAAATACCATTACTTTTTCCATACGAGATAGACGCCTGGGAATGACTCCCTGTATATGTTCTCAACACACAACGATTTTTGACCGACTCAATAATTTCTTGAATACGATCAGCAATAGCGGTATGGATATAAGATTAATGGTCGAACATCCCATTACTTTTGCGGATAGCCTGGAAGTGGTTGAATCCATCCCCTATTTAGACACACAAGTGCGTTATAATTTACATCGTGAAAAGGGTATGACTTATCTGGAATTTCGCGAAAATGGCGCGGACATATCTCATATTTACAATTATCACTTGATAACCCCTTAGTTACTAAAAGGAACTGATGCGACATCATCCAGTGGAACGGCATCTTCAACGCGAGAGGGGTATTTTCACATTGAGAACCGATTGAATCCCCCCCGGAATCATGCTCTCGTTCCCCTCAATGAAAGTATTCCTCCTGCCCATTTGATTTTCCTCCCTGCTGTCGTAAATTAGCGGCGTTTTTTGCCCTCGGAAGAGGGCGCAAAAATATACGCGGTGACAAACGGCAGGGACGAGACCTTGAAGAAGACGTTTCGGGTAATCTTAGAATTTGAAAAACCGGTGGTCGAACTGCAGAAGAAAATCGACGAGATGGAGGAGTACGCCCGGGAAACCGGGGTGGATCTTTCCGAAGATATTAAACGCCTGAAAAAGAAGGCCGAAGCCCTTCGCAAAGAGGTATATTCCAAACTGACCCCCTGGCAGCGGGTGCAGCTGGCCCGCCACTCCGACCGCCCCTATACCCTGGATTATATTGAGCGCATCGCGGAAGATTTCCTGGAACTCCACGGTGATCGCTACTTTGCCGACGACGAGGCCATGGTGGGCGGCCTGGCTAAAATTGACGACTACCGGGTAGTCATCGTGGGGCAGCAAAAGGGCCGGGATGTAAAGGAAAATCTCCGCCGCAACTTCGGCATGTCCAATCCCGAAGGCTACCGCAAGGCCCTGCGGCTGATGAAGTTAGCCGCTAAATTCAACCTGCCCGTGCTGACGTTCATTGATACGCCGGGCGCCTATCCCGGCATTGGGGCCGAGGAGCGGGGCCAGGCGGAGGCCATCGCCCGGAATCTGTTCGAGATGTCCCGCCTGCCGGTGCCCATTGTGGTGACGATTATCGGGGAGGGGGCCTCCGGCGGGGCGTTGGGCATCGGTGTGGGGGATGTGGTGCTGATGATGGAAAACTGCTGGTATTCGGTGATCTCTCCCGAAGGATGCGCCTCCATCCTGTGGAGAGATAACGCCAAAGCGCCGGAAGCGGCGGAGATCATGAAGCTCACCGCCCCGGACCTGCTGAAGCTGGGCATCATCGACAAAGTGATTCCCGAACCGCCCGGCGGGGCCCACTGGGATTACGACAAGGCCGCCGCCACGGTGAAAAAATTTATCCTGGCGGAGTTGAAGCGGCTGGTCAAAATTCCCCCGGAAGAGCTGGTGGAAAAGCGCATCGCCAAATACGCCGCCATGGGCTTCTGGAAGGAATAAGCGTCGCCGTGAGTTTTAGATGAGCTTGTCCTGTCGGCGAACGTGGGCCACATAGTCTCCCCCGGGAATCTCCTCCCGGCCTTCCACCGAACGATTGTACAGGTAAATCCAGGCCTCGATTTGCTGATCCCCCAGATGCACCGGGCGCTGTTCCCGCACATACAGCGAAGCCTCCGGTTCCGCGGGATGGCATCCCTCATATTCATCCAGAATATCCAGCACGGTGGAAAGATACTCCGGCTCCACCGCATACACTTCTCCCACCACTTTATCCTCCGGATGGGGAGAATCCACCGCGCCCGGATAGCTTCCCAGATCGTACAGCTTGCCTCGAAATGTGGCTTCCCCCAGATAGTGGGCGTACCTGTTCAGCACCCGTTGATACAGGCGGTGATTGAACTCCCGCCGCAGGGTGCCGTACACGAATAGCAGATGTTGGGATGAAAGTTCCGGGTAAATCTGTTTCATTGGAGTTACACGCAACCCAAAGTGGGTGCATAAATTTTGTTGCCGGTATGCGGTATTAACCTTCCCTTTGCTCTCCGGTATTTGGGGGCGCTTCGGTGATTTTCCCGGGGACTCCCCGCAGCGGCACCGTCAGAAACAAATTCGCCAGCAGTCGTCCCACCACAAACGCAATGGCCGCGCCGGTAATCCCCACCATCTCATATACCTGGATGGTCAGCAACAGGGTGATCACAATGCCGGTGAGTTCCAGAACCGTGGCGGCGGTAATGGGCCGGGTATGCCGGGCGGTCATCAGCAGCGCCCGCTGAAAGGCCAGCAGCACGGTCAGGCCGGGCATCAGGCTCATGATCTGCGTGGGCAGGTGGGCGAAGGCGCTGAGTTCCCCGGTCAGGCCGGAAACCCGCTCAAACCAGAAATCCGCCGCCGGGGTCAGGGCGATCAGCGCCAGCGACCCCACCACTCCCAGCCCCAGCAGCAGGGCAAAATTCCGTAGCCGTCGGTAACTGCGGGGATGGTTATTCATCAGCGCAATCACCACTTCCTGATAGGATAGCCCCAGGCTGCGAAACAGGAACACCAGAGAATTGACCACCGGGAACACCGCCAGCGATTCCAGGGCATGGCGGCTCTGCCCCATAAAAAACGTGGCGATGGGCTGCGATCCCAGGGCGATGATCGAGGTCAGTGCCAGGGGGTAGTAAAACTCCGCAATTGCCCGGTAGGAAGGTGGCGGCTCGGCGGTTTCCGAACGATGATCCCGGCGCATTGTTTCCAGAATGCGGTGCACCATCGCCCGGCTGACCAGCGCCTCGCAGGTGACCCCGGCGGAAAGGGCCGCCGCCCCCACCATCACTCCATCCACCCCGGTGAATTGATATAACAACAGAGCGGTGGTGGTCATGGTGCTCAGGCGGATAACCGTGCCCGCGGCCACCCACCGGGTGCGGTGGTTGCGAATGAGGATGCCCTGATAGAATCGACGGTATCCGATGACCCCCGGCCAGGGTAATAGCAGGGCCACCGCCACATGGGTTAGCCGGGCGACTTCCGGGGGCAGTCCGATCAACCCCTGGGCCACGCCCCGAAACACCGGAGGAATTAATAACACCAGCATGAACACGGTGATGGCGGCGTTGAGGGTGGTGGTAAAGTTCCGCAGCTTGAGGTAGGAGGCCCAGTCCTTTACCAGAGCGGTGGAGGCGCTCATCATCATAATGATCGGCGCTTCCACGATCAGCGCCAGGGAGAAGGCCACGTTGTACGCCGCCAGATTGAACTTCGGCTCCGGTAGCCGGGCGATGATCGCCGCCAGAAAAGGGCCTTCGGCAGCCATCATCAACCAGGTAGCCGCCAGGGGCACCCAGAAGCGGAAAATTTTTCCATAGCTTAACGCATCATTGCCGTTTTGCATAAGCCCTAATTATAGTATATTGGATTGCCAAAAGCAGGGAGATTTTTTTCCCGGTTGCTCTCAAGCCGGGTTGAAAAACTCTCGTTAATGGAATTGATTGGAGGGGGAAATAGCGCTATATTGAAACAAATTGGCAATTTATTCCTGAACAGAGAACGATGAGCATGAATTTAGATGTGCGCGGATGGAGAAGTTTATGTCTGGCGGGCATGGTTCTGCTTCTGGGGGGGTGCACTGCCACGCACAACGGCGCCGCGGTGGTGTCTCCTCCGGTGAAGGAAGTTCCTCCCCGATCCTCCCATCCGGGAACTACCCCACCCTCCATTTCGCCGGTGGTGCTGGATTATTTCCTGGAGATTGCCTTTGGTTCGGAATACGGCCTGGGGGATTACACGATCAAAAAATGGAAGAAGGACGTGCGCATCGGCCTGATCGGCGATCCCACCGAGGCCGATCGCCGTACTGTGGAAAGGGTGGTGGCGACGCTGAACGACCTGTTGAACCCGATTCTGCAGGTAAAAATCGTGGATAACCGGGAGGCCAATCTGCACGTGTATTTTATCCCTCAGGCGGAATTTTATAAGTATGAACCGCCGGGGCTGGTGTTTAACCGGGGGTTTTTCTGGGCCTGGTGGAACGGCATCGGGGAAATCCATCGGGCGCGGGTGGTGGTGGCTTCCGATGGGCTTACCCAGCGCCAGCGATCCCACCTGATCTGGGAAGAGCTTACCCAGGCGCTGGGATTGATGAACGACTCTCTCAAATATCCCGACAGCATCTTTTATCAGGAATACAGCGAGACGCTGGGCTATTCTTCCCTGGATCGAGCGGTGATTCGCCTGCTGTATGATCCCCGCATTTTACCGGGGATGCGCCCATTTGAGGTGCGGGATCGCCTGGCGGGTGCCCCCTGAGTTAAATACACCTCGGGGCAGACCCATTGACCCGCCCCGGGTGTGTTCCCCTCGGTGTTTCCTGATGCGCCAATCCTGGCAGCAAGGTTCCCTCAACCAATGCCCACCGCAGCGCATTCGCCGGGCACATTCCCCGGAAACGGCGCCGGGATTACACCGGCAATATTCTCCCGTACCGTAATTTCCGGGAATTGATCGCCTTGAGAGGATGCTGCCAAAAATGGGGGATTTCTTCGCCCCGGTCTTGATGCATATCAAAAATCGTTGGCCGCTGTTTTCATCTGCCCTATATTGTTTCGCCGCTTTTCCGGTAAAATTCTCCCAATCCCAAAACCTGGAGGACGGTTCTATGAACGCGAAACTCTCTTTTCCCTGGATAACCTCGCTGGCAGTGCTGGTGTTGTTGAGCGGTATTCAAACCGCCCATAGCGGTAAGTGGGAGCCGTACAAATTCCGGGGCAACGAGAAGTATGAATACCGGATTTTCTACAACCAGAGCGGGAAAAAGGTGACCGCCCACTTCGGGCTGGAGATTCGCAAGACCGGTAAGACCGATGAAAACGGCCAGCCCCTGTTCGAGGTAACCTACACCACCCGGGGCACTCTCCCCGCCGATAAGTTAGGCCCGGAAGCCGCCTTTGGGCTGTGGGGAGTGTATGGAATTTCCCTGCCCATTCTGGTGCTGAATCCCGCCTATTCCTTTTTCTTTTCTCAGATGGAGCTGGCGGTGGGGGAGAAGATGAGCTTTTACGGAGCCGGCCTGGTGAAGGTCACCGGGCGGCAGAGCATTGCCGGGGTCAACGCCTACGTGTGTGAGTTATATCAGCAGGAGAATAAAAAGATGGCCGAGTACTGGATCGATCCCGACCTGGCGCTTCCCGCCAAAAGCATCGTCTGGAACGAGGACGGCGCCGTTCAATTCGAGATGGAATTAACCCACTATTCCAGTTTTCGGTAAGAGGGAAAGGAACCCCTTTTTTACGGAGCGCCCAGTTTGGCCGCCAGCGCCTGCCGCAACTGGATTAATCGGGGATTGTTGCTGCGGGGATCGCACTTGCTGATGACCTGATAGGCTTCCTGATATTTGCCCTGATGGTAGTAGATGGCCGCCAGATTGATCCGAACGTGCTCATTAGCCGGGGCTATGGTCAGCACTTTCCGAAACAGTTCTATGGATTTCTCCGAATTCCCCAGCTTTTGGTAGCAGACTGCCAGCTGGCTGAGCACCAGAAGGTGATAGGGATGCAATCGGTAGGCGTTCTGAAACTCTTCAAACGCTTTTGACAAATTGCCCAGCCCCACCCAGCATTCTCCCCGGTAATGCGCCAGGGGGGTAACCATGGGGTCCATATTCGCCAGGGGGGATTCGGCGATGGTCAGTTCCTGAAGGGCATATTGTAGATAAGCCGCTTTCCGGGCCGGGTCGGAAATTTTTTCGGCTTTGCTGCGCGCCGCCCGGGCGTGATTGGCATGGATTTCCATGTGAATGCGGATGGACCCGACCACTGCCGCGGCCAACAACACCGGGATGGTTGCCCCCAGAATCAGCCGAATGCCCGGCGACCGCTTCTCCCCGGCTTTTTGGGGATACGGAAACGTTTTGTGATACACCACCGTGAGGATGGCCAGCGAGGTCATCATCAGCACCGAATGGGCGATTCGCTCCCGGGGAAAGCTGACCAGGGAAACGGCCAGATAGGCGATCAGGCCGCCGCCCAGAAGCAATCCCAGCAGCCGCACCGAAGGATTGGAAGAACGGGTAACGATGCGGAAGGCATACCACAGCCCCAGCAAAAAGATTCCCACATATCCCACGAAGCCGCCCGGGCCGGTTTCGGCCAGCACCCACAGAAAATCGTTGTGAGGCCGCACATAGTGCACCCGCCCGGAAGCCGCCGGAAGATACTCCAGCCCGTATTTGGGAAGCAGGATCTTCCAGTTGCCTGCTCCCACCCCTAACAGTGGATGTTCCCCGATCATGGGAAGGGTGCGTTTCCACATCTCCAGCCGGGCCTCGATGGAGGCCTGACTGGAACGGAGTCCCCATTTCAGGCGAGGAACGGCCTCGGTGCGGGTTCGGGTCGCCACCGTCGCCAGTACCACAATGACCAGCGCCGCGCCCACCAGGGCCATCACCCGCTTCAGATACACCCGGCGGATGGAAGCCGGAAATAGCTCCTTCCCCTGCCACAGGCTGAAGATAACCACTACTATTGTGGCGGCGCCCACGGCCACCAGCGCCCCCCGATTCCGTACAATGCCGATGACAACGCCCCCAAGGAGCACCGCGGCCATGCTGAGCATTCGCCATTCCCCGCGATCTACAAACAGGCTGTACAGGGCGAAGGGGAGCATCAGAATGAGGGCCGCGGTAAGCAGATTTTTGTTGACCATGGTGCCGGCCACCACCGTGCCGCTGGGAATGGCCTCCCCTGCCAGCCCGAAATACTGCGCCAGGGCCACCAGCGATAAGCCCACCGCCGCCAGGCTGTATCCCCGGGCGAAATATACCACGGTCTTCTCATCGGCCAGAATCATCACCGCCGCCACTACCAGATAAGCGCCGATGACTCCCACCCGCAACACCTCAATCAGCCCCTCGGCCAGGTTGATGGCCTGCGTCAGGGAGAGAACTTCGAATATCCAGAACAGCAGATAGGCGGCGAAGATGGGGCGGCGCAAAAGGGAGGCATCCCACTTGCGAAGGGCGGTTTTCCGCTTTATCAGCAGGAACAGGGCAAACCCGACCAGAAAGAGGGCCAGCGCCGTCATCCGGGGCATCAGCACCGGATCAATGGTTCGGGAGGTGAACAGGAAGGGAATGATCAGGGTGCCAAAGCCGACCAGAATTTTCGCCTCTGCCGGCACCGGGGCGCCTTTTCGGGAGGATCGAGCGGAAGGGCGTTTGGACTTCATCGGCGACATATACCGTGATTAGGTTGTCACTTTCCGATTTTATGGGGGTACAAGATACACCAAAACCGGAACATAATCAAAAATTTTGCCCTTCAGATTTCTGTCAAAATGGCGAGCAATGTTCATTTATTCCTTGCATTTGATAGGGGTAAGGCGTAAATTTTTCGCCGCTTTATCGAGGATTTTGGGGCGGTAGCTCAGTAGGCTAGAGCGCCACGTTGACATCGTGGAGGTCGTCAGTTCGATTCTGGCCCGCCCCACAACCGGCTCCACTTCGACAGGGAGCCGCAATTCCACCGGCCATGAATGTATATTCGTGGCTTATTTCATTTTTTGCACGCAGGGAAAGAAGGTAGCGCTTTGTCTTTCGGCAAACCCCCGGTCGGTAAATCCCCATATCCCCTCCCGCATTCAGGGCTGTGTGTTTATCTTGTGACCGGTGGGGAATAACTGTGCCAAACGGGGCGGATTTGCTATTTGGGGCAGGGAAGAAAGATTAAAGATGGAAAGATTAAAGATGGAAAGATTAAAGATGAATGAAGATGGGGTTCGATACAATGGGCCGGGGCAAAACGCCGGAAAACGTATTGCGTATTGTGTCATAACCAATTACGCAATACGTATTACGCAATACGCTGTTTAGCATTTTACCCGATGGGCGCCGAGTGTTGAGTGGCACCTGGCACTTCCGGTATGA
>CAYQGB010000157.1:0-9055 GCA_964416895.1 uncultured Calditrichaceae bacterium | reverse complement strand
TCGACCACCGACTGCGTCGGGTTCCGCCCCGGCGGAATCAGTGTGACAGGGGGTTGTTGGCTTTACTGAATAGTAACAGAATTTTTCCAAATTCTCACATCTCAGGTGATTGTACACTCCCGTAAGGTGATGCAAAACGCTGCGCCGTCCCCGGAGGAATCCGGGCAGAGTTGCAGTTCTCCCCCGTAGCGGCGCACGATTTGCCGGGCATGAAAAAGCCCCAGTCCGGAAGTGCCTTTGGTGGAAAAGGTTTCCTCGAAAATCAGGGAAGCGATTTCCGGAGGAATTCCCGGTCCCCGATCCCGTAATCGAACTTCCACGGTAGCGTTTTCCGAAAAGGAGATATGAATTTCCACTTCCCGCTGTTTTTCTTCTTTCATCGCTTCTACAGCGTTGCTCAACAAATTTGCCAACACCTGGGCCAGTTCGTCTCTGGGAATAATCACCGGTAGAGAGTCGCGTCCGGTGGCGTTGTTCAATAGCACTCGATGCAAACCGGGAAAAGCGCCGGTGATTTCCCCGATTACCCTGAGCAGGTCTGAGGAATGGAGTCGTTCCACATGTCGACGAATTCGGCGGATGTCTTCCAGCACCGAACCGGTCAGACGATGGAATTCCTGAAGATACCGAAAGAATTTCCCCTGGGGAAGGTTAAGGGAAAACCTTTTCACCAGGCGTTCCACGGCCTTGAGTTTTCGGCGGGCAGCGCCGGGCGATATGGGTACACGGCGAAAATAAGCACATTGGCGATAGGCTCTGTACAATTGGGATAGGGTATAATTCCTGAACAATTCCAATTCCTGCAAAAACTCCTGAATCATCTCGGTTTGCTTCGGGGATCGGACTCTGGGAATATTTTTACTGTAAAACAGCAAATGTTCCATCCGGTTCATACCCGTATGGGTGTGATAGAATTTCTGAACAATGGTGAACAGTTCTTTCCGGGCCTCCTCCTGAAAACGGCTGATATGCAGCCACTGGAATAACCCAATCAATCCTCCGCCCAGAAAAATGCTGATATATACCGGGAACAGCAGCGCCATCATCCGCAAACTGCCGTAAACCGGGATGGAGGCCAGCACATACAGAGAGGTAAAGGTTAATACATACATCCCCAGACTGGCCGGGGTCCAGGAAAACCGGCGAAGAATGATCCACAAGGCCAATCCCAACAAAATGGCATAAGCCGCCAGTCGCAGGGCCAGTTCCCGGCGACGATGCCGGTAGACGATGGAAGCCAACCAGGTGGTTGCCAGTTCCACAGCAGAGATACTCACCTCATCGGTAAACGCATAGCGTTTTCCGGGGATCAGCGGGCCGTAGCGCTGAAGGTGCCCGGAAGGAAACCGCACCACCGCCACATACCGTCGACCCGGCCGTACCCCAAAATACGCTTCCGGTAAGCCGGAAGTGTAGTAACCGGTATTGAGGGAGATTTCCCGATATCCGCATAGATTTCCCAGACTGTCATCCGAGAGCTGCTCGTAAAGCCACACCCGGCCTCCCAGCCCCTGGGTATGGTGATGCTTTCCTTTCAACTCAACGGTGATGGCGTTTGCCCGATCCAGTTGGTTCACCCAGACCCCGCTAAACCCGATATATTGATTGGCCACCACAATATCCAGATCGCCGTCGCCGTCCACATCGGCGGGAGCGGAGCCGGTGGTGTAAGCAGGTTTATTTTGGGCCAGACACAGGGAATCCGGTTCAAACCGCTGCCCATTGTGATTCCAGAAGATGAAATTTCGCCCCAGGGTGCTCAAGAAAATATCCAGGTCTCCATCCTGATCCAGATCGGCCCAATTGGCCCCATAAGCCAGGAAAGAGCGCTCCACGCCGGCTCCGGCGCTAACATCCCGAAACCGTCCCTTGCCATCGTTCCGGAACAATTTACAGGGAGAAACTCGATTGGCCAGAAACAGATCCAGATCGCCATCATTATCGTAATCTCCGAAGGCCACGCTTTGGACAAAGAAATCAAACCGGGTGGTCAACTCCGGAGATTCGGCGCTGACATCCACGAAGATGGGGAGGCCCGTTTGGGAATCCACGCCTTTATTGTACAGAAGTTGAATTGGGCGAGATATGGCATAAATCAGCACGTCTTGATCTCCATCGCCATCCATATCCGCAGCTGCCGGCAGTGCTCCTTTGGGCAACGGAGGCAGCCGAAGTTGAGCGGTAATGTCTTCGAATCGAAAAAACTTTCGATTTCGAAAAACCCTCAACGTATCGTTTTCATCGCCGGCCCAGAAATCCAACCATCCATCGTTATCCTCATCCATCCAGCAAACCTGCACGGTTCTCCCGGTGAGATGAAAATCGGCTTCCCCGGTGACATCCCGGAAACGATCATCCCCGATATTTTCATAAAGGCGGGAACTTCCTCGAGAAGCCGCAGAAAGGGCATCGGCATCCCCATCATTATCCAGATCCACAAAGTAGGTCACCGCATCCCAGTGGTTATTACCTCCCTTTCGGAAAACGCCCCATAATTCTCGCTGTTCGTATTCATTCATAAAAGGAAGTGAAGAAGTGGAAGAGAATCTGTAAAAATCATTCCGTTGATCCGAACGGGTAAAATATCCTTCTATATCGCCGTTCCCATTTCGGTACAGGCCCAATCCCAGATGCCCGCTGTATCCTCCCTGCGAATTTATCTGTTGAAACTCAAAAATAGGATGCCGGGAAGGGGATACTATGAGGCCAATATCCCGGGCGCCCCAATAATACAGTCCATCCGTGGAGCAGATAAAGAAATCCTGCCCATTAAAAGAATGTAAGCGCCCTTTCAGATCGTCCAACCGGGCCACAGGGCGAAGTGTCCCGTACCAACTATATAACGTTCCCCCGGAGAGAAAGTATAGTTTATGTTCCACTTCAATGATGGAGCCGTTTTTGATGTCCCGGAGGGAATCCAGAGGAATGAGTTTCCCATCAAAATATTGATACAGAATCGGATCTTCCGGAAGCACACAGAGACCCGAGTCGGGCGTAAACAGGCTGAAGAGCACCGGAAGGTTCGGGAATTGAGTAACTTTACGCCATCGCCCACTCGTGTACTCCATGAGGTCACATCTTTTTTCAGATTCCCGGGGACGAATAAGCACCAGAAAGTGATCCGGGGTAAAGGCCTTTATCCATCGAACTTCGGTAAAAGGAAAAGCCGGTAGATTGTGGGCATCCCTTCCATCAAAATATACCAACCCTCCCCAATGGCCTCCGGCAACAAACCGCAGGGAATCCAGAAAACTAGCTGTGGTTATGGTAAAAGGGTGTGCGGCCGGCACTGTGCGCCACCGCTTGCCGTCAAATCGACGAATTCGGGTATAATAAAAGCGTTCCTCGGGGCGAAAGAAAATCCAGATGGAGGTAGAGGAAAAAGCCTCAAAAAAATCCACATGGCCTAACCGCACCGGAAAGGGAACGGGAAAGGGATGCCAATCGCGCCCATCCCATTCCCACAATTCACCCTCAACAATCCCTACCGCATAACGGGGGCTGGGAACAGATAGATGCTTGAAAAATTCCCCTCTAAATTCTGGGAAAAAACGCAGTTTGGCCTCTTCCGGGGGAGTTGCCCCCAGAAACATATTACAGGCAAGCATAAACAGCCATCCATCGATGAGAATGGCCGAGGTTACGTTCTTCGCCCACACGGTTCATTCCCCGTGCAAAAGTGCAATCCGTTGCCAGAAATCCTTTTCGATGTGCTATAGATCCGATGGCTCAGACCGGTTTACGGTCCTGGAACACCAGAAATATACCCAATTCCGGGGAAAAAATACAGAGGGGAAGGAATTTTTTGGCAAAAGAACATAAGGTGAAAAGATGAAAGGCTACTATGGCAAACGCCGGAGCACCCTTACCGCCCGATCAGGATGATCGGTGAACAGACCGTCCACGTGGATGTGGTGCAGAAACCAGCGCAGGAGGGTGTCAAAATCGGGGACGCCGGGGGGAAGTTCGTCGGCGCGAAAGGTGTACGGATGCACCAGCAGTCCGGCGGCATGGGCATCCGCTACCAGCGTGGTGATCCGGGGCTGCCCGTCGGCAGTCACCCCGGTGAGGATTTGCCCCAGGTAGGGGCCGATACCCTCGGCATAAGCGGCGATCTCCGCCAGGCCTTCCGGGGTACGCAAATGGGCATAATCCACCCGGGGCGCCTCTTCCCCACCCTCTTCGTCGATCAACTGGATAAGGGGCAATTCACAGCCCATCTCTTCCCGCAATCGCCGCAGGGTGGCCGGATCAAAACACTGGATAAAGGCGCGATCGTCTCGACGACGGTAACCGTAGCGATGCAGGATAGCCAGCACCGCGCGGGTGGGATCTTTGCCCTGCCGTTCATGCCAGGCAGGTCTCTTGATTTCCACGTAGATTCCGGCTTCTCGCCCGGTGCTTTTGTTCAACCCCTGAATCAATTCAATCTCCTCTTCCAGCGTGGGAATAAAAAAGCGAGATGCGTTTGTCGGGAACCGCCCGGGATACACCGGTCGCCCGGTGCGGGGGTCGGTACGCTCATGTACGGAGAGGGTTCTAACTTCTTCCAGGGTAAAGTCGATGGCATAGTAGCGGCCGTCTTCCCGCGCCCGGCGGGGAAATTTTTTCTTCACATCGGTCACCCCATCCAGATAGATGTCGTGCAGCACGATGCAGCGGTCATCGGCGGTCAGGACCACATCCTGTTCCAGATAATGGGCGCCCAATGCGTGGGCCATGGCTTTGGCGGCCAGGGTATGCTCCGGCAAATATCCGGAAGCCCCCCGGTGGGCGATGATGATCTGAGCCGGTTTTTGATCAAACATTTATGATCTTGTTCTGGCTAGGGGTGATTCTCGGTAGGCTTGTCTTGGTCCCGGTTTTCCCACAACAATCGCAGCACACTTTCTTTGGACTCCGCGGTCAACACCTGCTTCAGGGCGGCGTTCAATAACTCTATGTCTTTGGTGGAACGAATCAATTGCTTTTCCGCTTCCGAAAGTTCCTGAAAGCGGGTCGTCAACAACATGATCAGCACATCCTGTTTATCCGATAATACACCTTCCCGTTTTCCTTTTTCTATTCCTTGTTGAATCCCTTGCTGAATCCCTTCCTTTAATGCTTCTTCCCGAAGACGTTGAGCTAAGGTCGGCATAATGCTCTCCTCTTCTATTTGGGTTTCTCGCAATACTTTGGTCAAGTCTTCAACCCCAATATCCTGAGTTTCTGCAATGTAGATCATACTAAAGGTAAGGAATTCCCGATCCTGAAGCAATCCCAGCCGGTGGAGCAGTTCCAAAATCGGGGGAATGGCCTCAAAATTTTTGTGCGCCGCCGCTTTCATCAACCACACCGCCGCCAACATGGTGATGTTCTGCCGCACCGCTTGATTGGCCACGTCTTCCCATTCCAGTTCGTTGGTATCAAACAAAATATACCGAAAATTCAGCAAAAATCGCCGCAGTTCTTTGCTTACCGGAAATTGACTGGCAAAATTCCGGGGAATCTTCCACCGCCGCTTACCGTGATAAAATACCACCGGAATGATCACCCGTAGCGGCTTTCCTTCTCGATCATCCTGCATCCACATCAAAAACATGTAACGCAGCAATTGAATGAGTACTCGTCGGTCGGGATAGGATTTGTGCTCAAAGAGGATATACACATCTACCGGAGCTTGTTTATCTCGAGTGCGTAGTTTTACCACCACATCTGACAAAGAGGCTCGATATTCTTCGGACACATACGAGGTAGGCTCCAATTGAATATCGGATAAATCCAATTGCTTGCGCACCTCTTCGGGTAAAGCAATTTCCAGAAACGAGCGCACGTTGGCGACATCTCCGAAGATCCGCTTGAAGAAACGATCGTGTACGTTCTCGATTCCCGGCATGCTTTCCTCTAAAACTTTAATTCCGCCCGATGATCCCGCAGAATCCGCTCCCATTCCAGCTTGAACCAGGGGGTGTAGCGTTCGGGATGTTCCTGTAATTCCCGGGTAATCGTCTCCACATCCACAAAGCGCCACTCTTCTATTTCGTTGGGATTTACCCGCACTTCTCCGTTGCATTTGCCAATATAGACTGCGCAGACCTCCCGTTCGGAACCGACATCCCGGTAGCGGGCATGATATTGAAAGGTAAACAGATGCTTCAGCGGGGTGGTAAAGCCTAACTCCTCCTGCAGGCGCCGTTGAGCGGCTTCGGCCATTTCTTCGCCCTTGCGGGGGTGGCTACAGCAGCTGTTCGACCAGAACAGAGGCCAGAGCGGCTTCTGGGCACTCCGCTTCTGAATCAACAGTTCTCCCCGATCGTTAAAAATAAATATGGAAAAGGCCCGATGTAAAATTCCCTCTCCCCGGTGGCATTCCACTTTGTTTTTGTAGCCGATCACGTTGTCGTTTTCATCCACCACAATGAGCAGTTCATCGTCGAAAGATACCTGCCGATCGTTCACGGTCATGAATTCACATCTCCCTGAAGATTTTCCGGTTCAATGTTCTCTTATCCGCCAATTTGGGTAACCATCGCTCGATAGCCGGCCCTTTGCATGGCCGCAGCCACTTTTTCACCGGTTTCCTCATCGGGACATAGGGCGATCATGGCACCGCCGCCACCGCCACCGGTGAGTTTGGCCCCCAACGCCCCGGTTTTCCGGGCAATCTCGATCAGCTCTTCCAGTTCCCAACTGGACACCTGCAAGGCGTTGAGCAATCCCTGATTGATGTTCATCAGATCGCCCAATCGTTCCAGATCATACTTTTGAATGGCCTTCAACCCTTCCAGGGTCAGGCTGTCGATCTCCTGAAAAATGCGATCGTACATGGTGGGATTTTTCTCCCGGGCGGCGCGCACATTGGCGACCATTTTGGCGGTCAGGCTTTCCACCCCGGTAATCCCGATGACGATGGGAATCGGTTTGGGCACTTCGATGGGTTGCATCAGGGGGGGATCGCCTTTGCGAAACAGGATGAACCGGCCGTAGGTGGCCATGGTATTGTCGATACCGGAGGGCGTGCCATGCACGATTTTTTCCGACTCGAACGCCAGGCGGTTCACCTCTTCATCGCTCAGATCGAGCCGATAGTGCCGGGAGAGCGCCCGGATGATCGCCACGGCCAGCGCCGCCGAACCGCCCAGCCCCATCGCCCGGGGGATATGGGGATAAATCTCAATACGCATGTGCTTATCCTGCAATCCCAGGGTGGTCAGGATCAAATCCAGGGATTGGTAGATGGAGTGCTTGTGCTCCACGTTCATGTGCAGGCGTTCCTCCACGCCCCACCGGGGAATGACCAGATGGATGCCGTCATCTTCATCCTCTACTTTGGCCTGGATGGCGATGGGAATGGGCGCGGCAATGACATGGCTGCCGTATACGGCGGCATGTTCCCCAAATAGAATCACCTTGCCGTAGCCGCTGGCCAGGGGCTTTTTCGGCTCCGGCCGGGCTGCCCGCGGCTTGCGTTTGCCTTTACCGGATTTTAGCTCTTCCACGATTTCTCTGGCCTTCCATACTTTGATTTCTCCGCTCTCGATGAGCCGATCCACCACTTCATCAAAGATATCCGGAGAGGCCCCGGCAGCCATGGTGACGGTTCGGGCGTGCAGGGTCATGTGTCCTTTCTGAATCCCCTCGGTGGAAAGGGCACGAATGGCGGCAAAATTCTGCGCCAGTCCCACCGCTCCCATCACTTCCGCCAGTTCCGTGGCGCTGGACACGTTCAGGATACGATGCAAGATTTTTACGGTGCGATTGGATTCCAGCGGGCCGCCCACAATCCCCACCTTCATGGGAATTTTCAGGATGCCCACCAGATTGCCTTCGTCGTCTTTAAACCAGCGGGTGAGAGAAGTATAGGCCTGTCCCCGGGCGGCATAGGCGTGGGCCGCGGCCTCGATCGCCCGCCAGTCGTTGCCGGTTGCCAGCGCCACCGCATCGATGCCGTTCATAATCCCTTTGTTGTGCGTCGCCGCCCGATAGGGGTCTACCGAGGCAAATTCGTTCGCCAGAATAATGCCATCCCGCACCTCTTCTCCGGAATAGCCCTTTCCGGCCAGCAGCCTGGTGGGAATTCGGCACTCGGTGGTTACCAGACAGCGGTCGGCCAGGTTGGAGAGAATCCGGAGAAACACCTTTCCCCCGGTGATCTTTTCGATCAGAGAAGCCACCCCCTCGCACATGCTGTTCACCAGATTGGCGCCCATGGCATCGCGGGTATCCACCAGCAGATGCACCACCAGCATGTCGCCTCGATGGGTGGCCGAGGGATGGATGATCACTTCCAGGTCTTTGGCTCCCCCCCCACGGGCCACCATTCGGGGATGCAGGCTATTGGCCAGGTTCAGAATTTCTTCCTTGTTCTGCAAAATCGCTTTTTGAGCGTGGGAGGGATGTTCAATATCCACCACCTGAATTTGTCCGATCAGGATGGGATCGGTGCACCGGCTGGTAAATCCACCGGCCTGGCGCACGGTTTTGGCCGCCGAACTGACCGCAGCGATGATGGAAGGCTCCTCCACCACCATGGGCACCACGTAATCCTTTCCGTTGATGAGAAAATTCAATCCCAGCCCGATGGGAAGGCTAAACACGCCGATGACGTTTTCCACCATCTTGTCGGCGGCGGTCAAATCCAGCAAGTGGTTGCCGCTGGACAATGCTCTGAAATCTTCGGCGGAAAGAATTCCCCGCTCTTTGAGCACTTCCAGCCGTTCCAGCACCGAATATTTATAGAATTGAGGAATACGGGAGCGATCCATGGGGCACCTCGTGTATCACGATTCGGTATTGGGATTCCGGTTTTCCTGCAATAAGCGCAACACGCGCTCTTTGGACTCCGCAGTTAAGACCTGTTTCAACGCCTCATTCAGCAGTTCCATATCTCTGACAGAACGGATTAATTCCTTCTCTTTCTCGGAAAGTTCCTGAAAACGGATGGTCAATAGCATGATCAATACATCCTGCTTACCTGATAACACCCCTTCCCATTTGCCCTGTTGAATTCCTTGTTGGATCCCTTCCTGTAATGCTTCTTCCCGAAGACGTTGAGCCAAAGTCGGCATAATGTCCT
>CAYQGB010000156.1:0-9073 GCA_964416895.1 uncultured Calditrichaceae bacterium | reverse complement strand
GCGGCAAATATACGCTTCCGCAGGTAGTTTCGCAAACTGTGGAAAAGAAATTCCTTCACGGGATTTTCCTTTCACAGATTCTCGGAGATCAGCTTGCCCATCCGCCCCCTGATGACGAGAAAGAGCACCAATTGTTATCATATTTGTGGGAAAATGCCTGTAAGGTAGCTTAATAAACCGCAAGAAAAACGGGGAAATGACTTGGGAGGTTCAAGGATAAAAATGGGGAAGGTTGGGGTAGTGGGGTATCAGGTTATCAGGGTATCAGGTATTGGGTATCAGGGGTACTATCACCTGAGATGCTGGAATTTTTGAGACCTTTTTAACATTTTCATTTTCCGTCTTTCTGGGAAATGGTTTTCTCCGAGATTCTAAGGGATTCTCACATATTGTGATAGTACACCCCGATCTCCCAATACCTCGATATCCCGATATCTTTCTTTCTCAATGAATCGCCAGAATTTCCTGATACTGATTCATGTTGTGGAGCACCTGAATGGCCTTGCTCAACTGATGGTCATAGGAGAGCATGCTTTCGATTCTGGCCCGGGAGCCGCCGATGGTTTCGGCAAATTCGGCACTCAGCAGGCGACGAATCTGTTGCTCATCCCTGGCGAACTGCTTCTCCTTTTCCAGCTCCAATTTTTGATAAGCCACTGCCACCAGATCTACCATGTCCCGGTCGTATTGCTTTTCCCGGGCCACTTCCAGGAATTTTTGCAATTCCCTTTCACCTTCGATTTCGTATTGAAATTCCTCCCGGGCCAGAAAAGCGCGAAATGCTTCCACCATCCGGTCATCCACTTTCACCGCCCCCTGTTCCTTCAACTCCGGGTGGCGGGTCAGATAATCCACTGCAAAGCGGAAGAAAAATCCTTTTCCGATTAGATTTTGCAACAGGCGATCATATTCAATGTCGCCGACTTCAATATCCGGGTGAATGCCGCCTCCCCCGTGAACGACCCGCCCGTTGCGGGTGTAATAGTTGATTTTGGGGTTGTATTCCACGCTGTCGGAAAGATCGATGAACACCGCCCGATTCTTCTTGTAATCCTCTTTCTGGATGGACCGCCCCGAAGGGGTGTAATATTTGGCGGTGGTAATTTTCAGGTATGCTTGAGAAATTTTGTCGATGGGATACACCTTCTGCACCAGCCCTTTTCCGAAGGTGGTTTCGCCCACCAGCACTCCTCGATCCAGATCCTGGATGGCCCCGGCCACAATCTCCGAAGCGCTGGCGCTGGAACCGTTCACCAGCACCACCAGCGGTTGATGGGGCAGCAGAGGCTGTTCCCGGGTGTAAAACTTGTTCTCCGTCTCATGGGCACCGCGGGTAGATACCACCAGCTTTCCCGGGGGCAGAAACACGTTGGCGACCTCCACCGCCGAAGTTAACAATCCCCCGGGATTTCCCCGCAAATCCAGAATAACCCGCTCGATGGGCGCCTGCGCGGCAAGATCGCGAATGGCATCCTTCAGCTCCCGGGCAGCTTTGTCGGAAAAAGCCGAAAGTCGAAAATAAGCCGTACCCGGCTCCACAAAACTGTAATAGGTAACATCTTTCAGGATGATTTCTTCTCGCACCAGGTGAAAGGAAATCGGCTCATCCACCCCCGGCCGCTCCACCACCAGGGAGACTTCCGTGCCCACTTTTCCCCGCAATTTTCGAGAGGCTTCCTCCAGACTCATATCCTGTACCGGTTCCCCGTCGATTTCCAGAATCACATCCCCGGCCTGAATCCCGGCGCGCATGGCCGGAGTGTCCTCCATCGGAGCAATCACCGTAATACGGCCATTCTGAATGCCGATCTCCATCCCCACGCCCCCATACTTCCCCCGGGTAATCATCTGCATTTGATGGGAACCGGGATCTTCAAAAAACACCGTGTACGGATCGAAATCCTTGAGCATCCCCTCAATGGCCGACCGGCTCATCCCTTCGGGATCCAGTTCATCCACGTAATTCCGGGTAATGGTCTCAAATACCTCTTTGAGATAAAAAAGCCCTTTATCGATCTTGTAGTAGATCTCATCCTCATTGGCCACGGAATCGTTGAAAAACCACCCGAAGGAAACCAGCAGGCTAACGGCTACCAGGAGTTTGATATACTTGCGACTTCCAAACATGGAAAAACCTCCTGTCATGCAATCAACAAATTTTTCAGGGCGCGTTGTGGTTAAACGAGATTCGGCAGATCCCGCTTCGGCGGGAAGTGTTCGGTATTGCAGAATTGGCAAAGAGCGGAAAATTTGTTCCCTGCCTCAAAGAACAAATTTATAAAGTCGGTAAAGGTAACCCGTAGCTTAAGTTACAATTTGGGGTGTGACAGGTTCCCCCAACCTCCTTCAGGTCACACCCTATTCATTCACCCAATTCTTGTAGCCGCCTGCGCGCCAGTTCCTGATAGCGGGCATCATCGGATACGGTAAGGGGCAGGTGGAGCACCTGACGGTATTCGGCGATAGCCTCTTCCCGGCGGTTCATCTTTTCGTACGTCACCGCCAGTTCATAGTGATGCTGAATGGCGAAAGGCGCCAGTTCCACCGCTTTTTGAAAACACACCAGCGCCTGCTCCAGGGAGGCATCTTTGGGCACGCCTCCCAGAAACAGCCCTGCAAATCGCTTTTCCAGCCAGCTCAGGGTGGCAATTTTGCGGTGCCAGTGCCCCAGCACATGCCAGGCCACGTGGTCGGTGGAATCCAGAGCCAGAGCGGTTTCCACTTCCCGACGAATTTCCCGGGCCAGGCGCAGTCGCTGCTTCGGCCCGGCATCCAGGGCGAGGCGTCCCAGGGCAATGCTGAGAAACAGATGCCCCCGGGCATTCAGGGAATCCACCCGGATGGCCTGCCGGGCATACCCCTCGCCCCGGCGAAAATACTCCTGCCGCTCCGATTTATCCTCCATCGCTTCCCCAATATCGATGCAGGCGCGAGCCGCCTTCCAGGCGGCTTCCCCGTTCAGGGAATCCAGTTCCAGGGCGTGGCGGTAGTGCTCCAGCGCCGCCCGGTTGTCAAACCGCCGGTACGCGGAATCCCCGGCAACGATCTCCCGGGCCACTTCCCGCCATACTTCCACGGTGACGGAATCTCCGGCTTCAGCCGCTTTCAGAAAAACCCCAGGGGCACAGAGCAACAGGAGAATGAATCTATACACCGGCATGGAATTTTACCTGACATCAAGGATAAAAACACGCCTTTTTCAGGGATGAAAAACTTTCAGGTCTTTCGCAACTCACCGGGAAACCCCACCGTGGCGGGGTGAAACGTAAAAAAAATCACGCATCACGTATCACGCTAATTTCCCATACCAACAGACTCACGGCAACCCGACGGGATGGAAGCCCATCCCACACTCCGCAAGCAATACTGATCACCACCCTTCCCCGCCGGTTTCTGCCAGCACCTTCCCCGCCGGTTTCACCTCCAGACGGGAGGAAATAATCGGATCGTACAGCATCAGGCTATCCACCACTTCCATACCGGAGACCACCCGCCCGACGGCAGTATGGAGACCGTTGAGGTGGGGATGAGGCGTCTGCAGGATGAACAGCTGACTGCTGCCGGTGTCTTTCCCGGCATGGGCAATCCCCACCACGCCCCGATCAAAGGGCACGTCGTTGTACTCGCAGGGCAGGTTGTATCCTGCGCCGCCCCAGCCATCTCCCCGGGGATCCCCGAACTGCACCAGATGTCCCGGAATCACCTGATGCACATACAGGCTGTCGTAAAAATGGGTTCGGGCCAGAAGCGCGATATGCGCCGCATTTACAGGGGCCTTCTCCGGAAAAAGCCGCACGGTAAACTTCCCCCGAACGGTGGTGAAGGTTACCTCATACAGGGAATCGGGGTTCAGGGGCGGGAAATCCCGGCGGGTCGGGGGAAGATCGGTTACCGGCGGCAACGGCTTGTCGTAATGCCCGGCGATGCGCACGATGGCTCGACGGGCCGCCTCACGAATGGCGGCGTACGGGCTGCTCAATTGCTCCTCCAGAAAAGGCACCGCCTCCTCGCTGCCGATGCGCTCCAGGGCCTCGATGACCATCTCCATGCTTTTCAAATCCCGGGGAGGCTTCAACTGTTTGTATGCTTCCGTTAACGGGCCCACGGCATAGGCCGGCCCCGGGGTGCGGAATCGCCGGGAGATGTACAGGGCAATCAGGCGCACAATGGCGGGATCGCCGGATTTCAACTGTTCCAGAAAGAAGTTCAGCGTGGGGGGCTTTTCCCGGCTGACCAGCACCTCCAGCGCCAGGGTGCGCAGCGCCAGGGGTTCGCTTTGGGCCAGTTGGGTAAGCCGTTGAGTAGCTTCTTCGATGGTGGTTTCCTCCGCCCGGTCGGTTCCTCGATCTTCCCGGGGGGAATCGATCTGTTCCAGCACCCGAACGGCGTAGTAATTTTTCGGCCAGGGTTGGGGCAGGAGATCCTGTTCCACCAGCGCCAGGGCCTGTTTGGGCTGTATCCGGGCCAATCCCACCAGCGCCTCTCCCCGCAGCCGCCAGTCCTCCGCCGTACGATACACTTGCCGCAGATATTTACGCGCTGCCCAGTTGCGGTATTCTGCCAGCGTGCGAATGGCCTGCACCTGCACCACCGGATGGGGGTCGTTCAGGGATTGGGCAATGATCTCCTGAAGGGCCGGGTCTTTCAACTTGCCCAGGGCGTTCAGCGCCGCCACCCGCACATACCAGGTGGGGTTTTTCAACTGATCCGCCACCGCCAGACGAAAAGAGCGGGACCGGTAATCCTTCACCAGTTGCTGCACGCCGGCATTGTTCCGGCTGCGCCGAACAAACTCCTGAAACTGCGGCGATTCAAACTGCTCAAACAGCACTCCCAGTCCTTTCAGCACAAAAAATTTCACCAGCGGAGCTTCCTTTTCCAGCGCCGCCTTGAAAGAATAGAACGATTTCTCCCGGCTTACCTTGTTGATCTGATACAGGGCATAGGCATATCGCCACAGGGTTTCGGGATCTTCCAGGGTTATCAACCGCCGCCCCAGAAAGGTAATCAGCGGTTCGGGAGAAAGCCCCCGGTAGCCCAGTATCCCGGCGGCAATGGCTGCGGCCTGCTGATCTTTCAAATTGTCGCTTTCGATAAAATCCTGCAGGGGGAAGATGCGCTGCATGGCCCCGCTTTTGCCCAGGGCCTCGATCAGTCGCCGCCGGATGGTGCTGTCCTTTTCCGTGCTCCAGGCGTCGATGATGTAATCTTCCACCCGCCTGTCGTTGGCAAACAGTTGCCCCAGGGCAAAGGCGGCGGCAGAACGTACCCGGGGATCCTCATCCTTCAGGCGATTGGCAATTTGCACCGCCCGGGCAGGGTCCTGAAGAATGGCCAGCGTCTGCACTGCCTTCAGGCGGATGTTCGGATCGGGGTGGTTCAGATAATCAATGAGCCGGTTGGGATCGCCGATTTGGCGAGAGTAGGCCCACTGATCCAGTTCCTGAAAGGCGATGGTGTGGTCAAAATCGTCGCAGGCCAGAAGTAGCAACAACATCAGAGGCAGGTACCGAAACAGCCGTGCCATGATTCCCATGCATCTCCTCTGTGGTCTAATCCACGCTCTCCAGTTCTTCTTCCAGCAATTGTTTTTCGTGAATCCAGGCATACAGACCGCCCTTCCGGATCAACTCCCGGTGGGCGCCCTGCTCGGTAATACGCCCGTCTTCCAGCACCACGATGCGGTCGCAGTTTTGCAGGGTTGATACACGATGGGAAACCAGAATCACGGTGCGGTCGGGAAAGAAGGTTTGCAGATTGCCCAGAATTTTCTCTTCCGTCTGGGTATCCAGGGCGGAGAAGGCGTCGTCCAGGATCAGGATGCGAGGATCCCGCAGAATCGCCCGGGCAATGGCCACCCGCTGTTTCTGACCTCCGCTAAGGTTGATCCCTTTCTCTCCCAGCATAGAATCGTAGCCGTCGGGAAATTCCAGAATCTGGTGATGAATCTCGGCCATCTTCGCCGCCTGTTCAATCTCTTCCTGAGTGGCCTCCGGTCTGGCATAGGCAATGTTGTTGCGGATGGTGTCGGAAAACAGAAACGTTTCTTGAGGCACGTAGCCGATGTGCCGGCGAAGGTATTTCAGGGGCAGCCGGTTGATGTCCTGACCGTCGATGAACAGCACCCCCTCCGGAAGGGGGAAAAAGTGGGGAATCTGCTTGACCAGGGTACTTTTCCCGCACCCGGTGGGGCCGATGACGCCCAGGGTCTGATGCGCCGGAATGTGCAGATCGATGTTTTGCAGCACCGGGCGATCCGGGCGATAGCCGAAGGTAAAATCCACGAATCGGATGTCCCCTCGAAACCGGGAAGGAATGATAACTTCGGGGGCATCGGCCACTTCCGGCGTCGCCTCGTATATCTCCCGCATGCGCCGCAGGGAAGCTGCCCCCTGTTGCATCAACCCGATGACCCACCCCAGCGCCACGGTGGGCCAGATCAGTGCATTCATGTAGAGCATGAAAGCGGTAAATTCCCCCAGGGTAATCACCCGGTCGATCACCAGCCGCCCCCCCACCAGGATAATGATGGCGATAGACAGCCCGATGATCATCCACAACAGCGGTCGATAGGCCGCCTGCAGCCGGGCATAATCAATGTTTAACTCCATATACCGGCGATTCTCTTTCCGGAACAGCTCGATTTCGTACGGTTCCCGGGCAAACCATCGAATAATGGTACTCCCGGAAATATTTTCCTGGGCCCGGGTACTGAGCACGGAGAACTGCGCCTGAATGCGCTCAAACCGGCGGTAAATGGCCCGGCCAAACCGGTTCACCAGAAAGGCCAGCACCGGAAACGGGAGCATGGCGAGCAGGGTCAGGCGGGGACTGATCATGAGCATCATGGGGAGGATGAAGCAGAGTGCCAGCAGGGTGTTGAAGGAATAGGCGATGCCCGGCCCCAGCACCGAACGCACCGCCGACAGGTCGTTGGTGGCCCGGGACATGATGTCGCCGGTGGGCATCCGTTGGAAAAAACCGGGGGAGAGGGTGACCAATCGGGCAAAGAAGTCGTTGCGCAGGTCGTTTTCGATCTCCCGGGAGGCCACGATCAGGCTGCGGCGCATTAAAAAGGTAAATACCCCCTCGCCGATGGCCACCAGCACGATCAGGCCGCTATAGATCGCCAGTTGATCCAGAGAAAACCGGCTTTTCAGGTAGTCCACCGCGTGTTGCACGACCTTGGGATTGATTACCCGAAAAATATTGGCGCCCAGCAGGAACGCCCCGCCCAGAAGGTATTTCCACCGATACCGGGCAATATAAGGAAGGAGATAACGGAGCATGTCAATCATGGGTGAGCACCGCCAGAAGGTGTGTTATGACAATAACCGGCACTACGCGGATGCCAGTTCTCGAACATGAAGAATCTCTTCCCGACGCATTGGTCGAATATCCGTTTTGGAAAGGGTCACCACTGCCACCGTTTTTCCATCACCGGTAACAAATTCCACCTCAAAAGTTTGCCCATTGGCATAGCAGTGAACTACGGCACCAATATCTCCCGCTTTCAGAGAGTAAGTTGCCAAATCGCGAGTTAATACCACAATGTCGAGTTCTTGAATCATATCTTTGATTTCAGATCTGTAACTTTATAACCACCGGGATTTCCTCCCGCAACTGCTCCACCCATTTGCGGAATTCCCGATTTCGTTTGAATTCCAGGGCGTACTGCTCTACTTCCTGCCAGTTGTTCTCCAGAGTCAGGCGATGCCCTTCCTCCCGGCTGTTCAGCCGCACGATATGGTAGCCAAACTGGGTTTTAAACGGCTGGGAAATTTCTCCCGGCTGCAACTGACCGACCACCTTCTCGAACTCTTGCACCTGAAAAGAACCGGCGGTAAACTTCCCCAGATGCCCTTTGTCCGCCTGTACGTTGGGATCATCGGAATATTTCAGGGCCATCTCCTCGAAGGTGGCCTCCCCGTCCAGAATCTTCCGGCGGATCTCCTGCAACTGTTGCACGATCCGCCGCTCATCCTCTTCCGTGGGCTGCACTCGAACCAGGATGTGCCGCACGTGAATCTTTTCCCCCTGACGTTCCAGCAGTTGAATGATGTGAAACCCGAACTGGGTTTGTACGATGTCGGAAATCTCCCCTTCTTTAAGGGCAAAGGCCACTTCTTCAAACTCTTTCACCAGGTCTCCCCGGGAAACAAATCCCAGATCCCCCCGGTTCCTTTTGGCGCTGGGGTCTTCGGAATATTTTTCCGCCAGCATGGCAAAATCCTGTCCCTCCTCCAGCATCCGCTTGATGCGCTGAATCTTTTGCAGCGCCACCTGAATGTTCTCATCGCTGGGCTTCACTTTGATCAGGATGTGGGAAATATCCACCGTGGGGGGAACCTCGGGCAGGCTGTCCCGGTACTGGTAGTAAAATTCTTCCACTTCCCGGCGGGAAATCTTGATGTTGAACATTTTCCTCTGGCGAAGGGCTTCGATGCGCAGGCTGTTTTCGATCTGCTTACGGAAGTCCTTTTTAATGCGCGCCAGAGGGGCGCCGTAGTATTCTTCCAATCGCTCCTGCGAACCCACCTGCTGGATCATCCGGTCAATCTGCTCCGCCAGGATTTGATCCACCCGGGATTCATCGGCGGTGATGGTGTCTTCATCGGCTTTGATCAGCAGCAGTTTCTCTTCGATCATCCGCTGCAACAGCTCGTTGGTAAGCTTCCGGTAGGTGTCGGGATTGCTGAGATCCACCTTATACTGCATGCTGTACTGGGTGAGCAGCGTTTGCAGTTCGGAGATGAGAATGATCTCATTCCCCACGATAGCGGCGATGCCGTCCACCTTTTGCTGCCCCATCGCCGGGGTAAAAAACAGCCCCAGTAGCATCATGCAGGTAAATCGAATGATTCGGTTCATGGCTTTCCTTTGCTGATGTTGATAAAGTATCCGGGGTCCCTTCCTGATTTACGTGATATGAGGATTTCGCAAGATAATCCCGAGAATCGGTGCTAAACGCCGGATAACGTATTGCGTAATGCGTATTGCGTATTGCGTATTTCATAATTGTTAAGTCTCAAGACATAGGTTACAGCTAAAGTCTCAGAACATAGGTAACAGT
>CAYQGB010000155.1:3982-9111 GCA_964416895.1 uncultured Calditrichaceae bacterium | reverse complement strand
TGTGACAGGCAAGATGCCTGTCCTACTTCCAGGCCACCACGCCCTGATAAGCCCGTTTTACCCGGGAGAACCCCGCCCGGCGCAGGCGCTCCAGGGTGCGCTCCGCCAGAGGCTTGCCGCGCCCCCGATGAGGATCGCCGGTGTAGTGATACATTCGTCCCCGCAATTGCAACACCCGCCAGCACCGGCGGTAGAACTCCACCTCGTACAGTTCCGGCGCCAGGGAATAGCGCGGGGGGTCGTGGAGAATCACCGCAAAGGCCCGGTCGGGGAATGCTTCCACCTGATCGATTACGCTCCCTTCCAGCACCTCGATTTTGGATCCGGCAAACAACTCCCGGCTCCAGGGATTCTCCCGGCACAGGCGGCGCATCAGGGGATCTTTCTCCACCGTAACCACCCGGGTAACCGCCGGAAATCGGGCCGCGGCAATGGCGGTATATCCCAGGCCGCAGCAGGTATCCAGCACCGGGCCGGCCAGGCGCCCCAACACCCGCAGCTTTCGTCGAGTATCCAGCTCCGGATCACCGCCTTCCGTGACATGCATCTTCACTCCGCTGATCTCCACCGTGGGAGGCTTTTCCGGCGCTACATAGACCATTTTGTAAAACCGCCCGGTTTCCTCGCTAAAATATTGCCACTTTTCCCAGGTATTCCCGGAGAGCATCAGAATTGTACGGTCATCCCCGGTGTGCAACAGCTTTTCCGGGGGATGAGGAAGGCGGGTTCCATCGGAGAGGGTGATCGTTGCGGAATCCAGCACCACGGGAACGGTGGTTATCCCCACATCCAGGGAGAGCATCAGGTGGGAACGGCCTTCATGGAGGGCCTGAACAAGCCGTCGGCGTTCTACAGGATCGAGAAAATACATGTTCGTTCACCGCAACCTGCCTACCGCCGCTTCTACGCTGTGCAAAATCTCTTCGTTCCGAACCAGCCGCAACACCGCCTCGATATCCCGGTACACCGGGCGATCCCGATCCATGAAGGGAACCTGCTCCCGAACGCACCCATATGCCGCGGCAGTGCCTTTCCCCAATCGCCAGGGCGCCGCTTTTCCGCCCGATGAGGCGAGTTGCTGCCGGCGTAAATCCAGCGCCTGGGCGGCGTACAGGATTTCGATGGCCACAATTTTCCGCACATTTTCCAGAATCTGCCGGGCCTTACGGGCGGCGATGGGCGCCATGCTCACATGATCTTCCTGATTTTCCGAGGAGGGAATGGAATCCACGGAGGCAGGATGGGCCAGGGATTTGTTTTCCGAGACCAGAGCGGCGGCGGTGTATTGGGCGATCATCAGGCCGCTTTCCACGCCGGGATTCCGGGAGAGAAAGGGCGGCAACCCTTCGTTGAGATTCCGGTCGGAGAGGCGAAAGATACGCCGCTCGGCAATGCTGCCGATTTCGCACAGAGCAATGCCCAGAAAATCGGCGGCAAAGGCCACCGGCTGGGCGTGAAAATTTCCCCCGGAGAGCGCTTTTTTCGGCTCCTCCAGTTCCGGAAAAATCAACGGGTTGTCGTTAGATGAATTCATTTCCACCTGCACCACCCCTTCCACGAAATCCAGGGTATCTCGCACCGCCCCCAGTACCTGAGGATGGCATCGCAGGCTGTAGGCATCCTGCACCTTTTCGGGATGTCGATCCAGCAGGGTGCTGCCGTCGGTCAATCGTCGGATATTCTCGGCTATGGCGATCTGTCCCTCATGTGGCCGGGCCTGATGAATCTCCGGGCGATAGGCCTCGGAGATCCCCAACAGGGCTTCCAGGGTCATGGCCATGGCGATGTCGGCGGTTTTGAGCAGCTGTCGGGCATCGTGGCAGGCCAGCGCCAGCAATGCGGTGGAAATCTGGGTACCGTTGTTCAGGGCCAGACCTTCTTTGGCTTCCAGCACCAGGCGGGGAATGTCCGCCCGTTCCATGGCCTCTTTGCCGGAAAGCAGCTGCCATTCCCCGGTGGTTTCATCCAGCACATATGCCCGGCCACTGTATTCGGGGACATCCCCGGCGGGATCACGACTCAACACCAGCGCCAGATGGGAAAGGGGCGCCAGATCGCCGCTGGCCCCCAGCGATCCCCGGGAAGGAATCACCGGCACCACATTCTTTTCCAGCATGCGCAGCAGTGTTTCCACCACTTCCACCCGCACGCCGGAGAATCCCCGCGCCAGGGTATTGGCCCGTAACAGCATGGCCGCCCGCACCACTTCGACGGGCAACGGCTCCCCTACCCCGGCAGCGTGGCTGAGGATGAGGTTGCGTTGCAGTTCCCGCAGCCGATCGTTGCGGATCACCACCCGGGCCTGCGACCCAAACCCGGTGTTGATACCGTACACCACCGGTTGGCCGCGGCGTTCTACTTCCTCTACCCAGGCGCGGCTCTGTTCCATCCGCTGCCGGGCCGAGGCACTCAGGCGAAGTTCCACCTGATGACTGCGAGCCACCCGGGCCACGGTATCCACGGTCAGGTCGGTGCCGTCCAATTCCACGGCGACCGGATAAGGTTCGCTAAAGTCTTTCATGGTCAGCTCTCTCTTATGGAAACAAGTTTTGCACCTACCTCGCCTCATTGGGAGGAACGGATCCGCACATGAATCCAGGCAATATCCTTTTCCGCTATCAGGTTCATGGCATGCCGGGGAACCACGTGTATGATCCGGGCTCCATCGGTGATTTGAATTTCCTTGCCCAGGGAAACTTGCTTTGGACCAAACAACACCCGACCGGTATTCGCTTCCAGTAACTGAAACCGATGGAGTTTCCGGGTACGAATAATTCCCACTTTTACCAGCAGGTTCAGCCCGTATAGAATCGTCTCGTTGTTCTCGGTAATTACAAAATCTCCGGATTGGAATACTTCCGCTTCCATGCTGTCCAGCCGCTCTTGAAACGCCTGAAGCTGCCGGTTCTGCTCCGCCAGAGTCCTGTGGAAAGCTTCCTGCTGCTGCCTGGTCCGGTTTTCCAGCCTTCGCAGGGAATCCAGGCGAGCATCCACGGTTTGCATCATCCGGTTCATCTGCTCGATATACAGGCGACTTTCCCGGGTGTTTCCGCCCAACTGGGTCAGGTTGTGCATCAGCGTCTGCTGATTCTCGTTGATGATGTCCCGCACCTGCTGCAAGTAGCTTTCGTTCAGGCGAATCTGGGTTTCCAGAGCGGCGACTTTTTCATCCAGCCGCTGAATCAATGCACCGGCCTGCCTGGCCTTTTCTTCCAGTTCCGCCTTGCTTTTGTTGATGTCGCTGATGAGGTCAAAGCCGATGTAGCTCAGGATGGCGGTCACCACCCCCAGCACCGACAGGAGATATTTGAGGCTTCTGCCCATCAGCCGGTAGGCCAGAAATTCTTCCATTTCCGGGGAAAGAGGGCTTTTGGCGGCGGATTGAGGATGATCGGGCTCCGACATGATCAAACGTCCTGCGGTTGGTGACACGATGGTATTGCATCAAACAGGACAAAAGATAGGGAGGATCAAGGATAAAAAAAAGCGCCTTCTTGGGGAAGGCGCTTTGACAAGGAACCTGTCGGGGCGAGAAGATTCGAACTTCCGACCTCACGGTCCCGAACCGTGCGCGCTACCAGGCTGCGCTACGCCCCGATGGTCAAATGCGGCAGCAAATATAGGGAGATTTGAGGGGGAATTCAATAGTTTTTGGTAAAGCTCTACAGGAAATTGGGCTTATTTCATCAGGAGCATCTTTCGCACCTGAACAAACCGACCCGCCTGGATTCGGTAGAGATACACTCCGCTGGCAAAGGCGCTACCATCGAATTGGGCCAGGTGGTACCCGGCGGATAGTTGTTTTCCGTCGATCAGGGTCGCCACCCGCTGGCCCAGGATGTTGTATACCTCCAGAGTGACCCGGGAAGGCTTCGGTAGTCCGAAGCGAATGCGGGTCACCGGGTTGAAGGGGTTGGGGTAATTCTGCAGCAGCACATACCTGTCAGGGATCATCCCGGCAAAAGGATCGATGCCCATAACCGGTTCTACAATCACCAATAATGAATCTTCTGCCACAGCGCTGCTATCGTCGGTTACGGTAATCGTCAATACCACCGCGCCGTGGAATTGAGGAACTGCCGAGAGGGTCAATTGCCCGGTAGCCGGGTTGTAGTTACGGAGCAACGAGTCGTTGGAAACGCCAAACTGATATTGCAACAGGCTGTCAGGCGTTTCCACATCCTCCACGTAATCCCAGATGTTCAGGGTCACCGATGAATCCGCCCGAAAGACCACCGAATCCGGCAGGCCGCTGATCACCGGGGGATCGTTCACCGAGGCCACGTTCACATACAACGCCGCCGTATCCGAAGCTAAACTGTCGCTGACCACCAACTGCAAGGTATCCCGACCAAACCAGTTCGCCGCAGCCGTGAACCGGTAGGCATTCCCCACCTGCCGGGCGCTCACATTCCGCCCCGGCAACACCACATAGCTCAACTGATCCACCGGCTGATCCGGATCACTCACAAAGGGATACCAGTTGGAGAGGGCATAGAGCAACGTGTCATCCTCGGCAAAGAACAACTCCGACAACGGCCCACCAATCACCGGGGGATCGTTCACCGGCTCCACCGTGATGGTGGTGGTATCCTGACCCACTCCCCCGCTGTCATCCACCGCCGTGAAAATCACCGGAATATCCAACCCCCAGAAGTTGGCCGTGGCCGTAACCGTGGCCACATGGGTCAGGCTGTCGATCACTATCATCAGGCTGTCGCTCTCCCCATACAGCAGACCGATCACCGAGGATGGATGGGAGACCACCGACCGGCGACGCACCACCCGCAGCGACGGAAGGGGGTTCCCGGATGGCTCCTTCCCCTCAACGAGAACTTCTCCCAAAGTTGCCGCAGCGAGGGCATTCCCGGAAGGCCGACTCATCCCCTCGCGACCACCAATCTGCTTCCTCAGCCCGGCCAACACCCCACCCGGAAAACTCGCCGACCAGCTGATCTCACTGGTGTCGTGATCCACATCGGTCACGTAGGGGTCTAAATCAAAACTGTAGCTGGAATCCTCCGGAAACACGATCGGGGGAATGTCGGAAACCACCGGGGGATCGTTCACCGAAGCCACGTTCACATACAACGCCGCCGTATCCGAAGCTAAACTGTCGCTGACCACCA
>CAYQGB010000155.1:0-3882 GCA_964416895.1 uncultured Calditrichaceae bacterium | reverse complement strand
CGTAGGGGTCTAAATCAAAACTGTAGCTGGAATCCTCCGGAAACACGATCGGGGGGATCTCAGAAACCACCGGGGGATCGTTCACCGAAAGCACAGAGACAAAAATCGTGGTAGAATCAGTAGCAAGATAAGGATCCGTAACGACAAAAACGACCGTGATGCTATCGGCAAAGTAATTAGATGCAGCGCTAAAAATAATGGTCTTATTAAGAGAATCATAAGAAACAAATAGACTATCATCCGAAGAGCTAATTTGCCAGTTCAACAATTCTACCGGGTCATCATCAATAACGAAATTGTTCAAACTCAGCATCAACGATGAGTCCTCGTAAAAAGTAGTATCCCGAAGGTTAACAATTTGGGGAGCCTGATTGATGTGGGGAACGACAACAGATAATTGAGCCCCTGAAGAATAATTCCCACTCATGTCTCTGGAAAAAGCGGCAAAGAAATAGATTGTATCACCTTGTGCTTCTAATAGCCGGAAATGATCCTGAGCATTTGGTGTTGCCACTGAATCATATACCACCGTTCCATCATTGGGTGTGGTGGGAAAAACACCATCCAGACGATACACAAGGATCACCGATTGCAAATCTTCCACACTCGCATTACGCCAGGTCAACAATATTGTATCCTGATGGGTTATACCGGAAAAGTGAACCGGTGGCGGAGGTGGAACATCTACCATTTGAAAATCAAGAGCTACAGATTGATGAGGTGTTAGCGTTACCACGTAATTGTCCGGATCGGAAGCATAACCACTTTTGAACACGGAAACAGAGTATTCTCCTGCCCCTAAATTAGTAAATGTATAGGGTGTCATCTGTTGTGTAGAGGAACCATTCAAAATAATTTCGGCCGGGAGAGTAGAATTTACCTGAAGATTCGCAGCGATGGAATCGGAATACAGAATATCATCCATAACCACACTGCTTTCTTCTCCGGTGGGGGATCGGAACCTGGCAAATACCGTAGCGATACCTCCAGACATGGGATGTATTGTAAACACCGCCGCCGAATCGTATGGCAGCCAGATACTATCGGGAAAATCAATCCGAGGGGAAATCATCATTTCCGAGGCATTCTCTGCGTGTAATGCTAAAGTAACAATGGTATCCACTGTAGAAGGCGCTCCATTGTTGATAGATATGGAGAAATTTTTGGGGCCTGGATAGAGTGTATCCTCATTCAGAATAAAGTTTTGATGAATCTGTGATAGGGAATCTGCTTGAAATACGACCACAGAATCGTTTTGGAATCCTTCAATTCGGGTAGCAATCTGATAATCCGCAGGGGAAAGGTTTTCCAGGTGAAAGGAACCATCCGCCTCTACCGGTGCCAGATACCGTCGATGATCGGTCAAGTTCTCCACCTCGATGTATCCACCAGAAACAGGAACCCGATTGTTTTCTTTTGCCAGGAAAAACACATTTTTCAACGAATTTCCAAAGAACCTCCACCACGACCAATTGTTAATATCATCAGAAGTAATTTGCCCGGTGTCGAAAAATTGGAGGATGTTTGACATTAAAGGATCGCTTAAAGAATTAGTTTCATAAATGTTCAAATGGTGTTTAGAAAGTAGTTTATAAGGAATGGTAAAGTTCATTGTAGCACTTTTCAATGTAACAACAACATCATTTTGCTCTCTCATGTTTAAGAATTTATCTATCCCTATTATTACCGCAGGTACATCTATATCTAAGCCTAACTTTATTAAAAATCTAATTAAATTACTATCATAGCCGGCAAAAGCAATTATATTTACAGAGGAGGGTGTAGGATGTTGATTCAAAAAACCGATAAATGTGCTGTTTGGTTCCATCTCATAAACAGCATATTGATCCATTCCACCGATAGCACCAATCAACTCATCCAAAATAAGTACACCCGCATCAATCAGCGAACTAAATTTCCCTCCAGTGTTAGGAGTACCCAATAAGACAACTTTATCTATATCGCTTTGAAAGCTTATCAGGTCACCGGCAACATTAGTGGCAATCCCATTGATATATGCCCTGGCCAGTAATCCTCCCATGGAATGAGCAATAATATTGATCTTATTGTTACTTCGACTTTTTGCCTTTATATATTCGATACATTTAGGGATAATCGAAGCCAATTCCGGGATATGACCAGTATTGGGATAATCTACATTCCAGGTTGCGTATTGCAGTACATTATCAAACTGTGCCTCTACATCTTGCCAAATGGTATGATCGCTAATCCAGCCGTGCAAAAGTAAAACATTGGTTATTGAGGGCGCATAAGTCGTGGCGGGATACATCTTGATCTTTAGAAAAGACCGGGTAGGACTTGTATTTCCGTTATCGGTAACAACATACCAGTCATAGCGACAGGGGGTCATCTGTTGCCAGTCTGTATCGGTTAAAATCAATTCTGGCCCCGGCACAGTTATTTGAAACGGAGTAATGCTGGGATCAGCCTTAGCATACCAATTATCCGATGTAAAATGAAATGTATAATTGGTTGCCCCGGGAACTAAATCGGTAGTGAAAATATATGGCTGTGTGATACCATCGATTTCTACCAGAACATCTCCATGTTGAACAGTTTTTTTCAAGGTAAAATTTTGAGTGGTGTGTCCGCCACCGGTTACAACAACATTCTGAATCTCCTCAGACAAATAGCCGTTTTTGCCAAACATTGCCGTGTAGGTGCCGGCAGGAACATTGATAAACTGATAGTGGCCATTAGCATCTGTAGTAGTGATGGCATTATAGGTTGCCGAAGCAATGATAACCTGTACATTGGAAAGTGGGGTTCGATATTCGCTGCTGAGTACAGTTCCGGTAAGCTCTCCAAAGGTCTGTCCACCTCCCGGAGAAATAAGCCAGGGGATAAAATCCACATTATCGCTTACCCTATCCCCCAGTCCTGATGGGTTTAATATAGGGTGATAGGGACCTGTGGCATCACCCCAATAGTTGTTTTCTGCCGTGACGCTATTGAGCGAGGCATTAAAAAGACCGTACATGCTGTTATTGGCAATGATGTTATCTGTAAAATTGGGTGTACCATCGGAAATATAAATTCCGTATGGACATTGAAATATTTGATTAGCGCTCACTACCGGTGACGCCCCATCTGCACACCATATCCCGTAGTGAGCACTATAACGAATTTCACTGTTCGTGATGGTAATATCCACCCCATTCACTCGCAACAAGGATAACTCATAAGACGGACCCCCATTAGCGTCCCTTCCCCCATATCGAAATACACAATGATCCACCACACTACTCGGAGAACTCCCCGCATCAAAGGTCAACGAATACCAATCCCCCGGCCCAGGAACACTGGAACTCCCATCACCATTCGTATCCCCTCCATAACTGTCATCCTTAATAGAAGTGAAAATTATCCTGTCCGTTGCCGTACCAACCGCATGCAGTTCCCCCTGAACAATAAATGCCCGGACTCCATTAGCCTTCAGGATAACCCCCGGCTCAATGGTAAGTTGCGAACCAGAAGCCACCGTTATCCCATCAAAAACATAAGGCAATCCAACATCGTTAAAACGCATAAGCCCACTTAAATCGCCTCCTATCCGTATCCCAACCGGAGCACTGTTCGTGATCACATTACCCGTTACCGGAGTAGATAACAATACCCCATCACGTAAATAAAGTGGAACACCTACAATATTATCCAACACGTTGTTGGTTATAACCGGATCACCATCCACAGTTATTCCTCCACCACACATAGATAAACTATTCCCATCTATCATAGCATTCCCGATACATAAAATACCACTGTATGCAACTTCTGATATCACATTGCCCTGTATAACCGGCGATGCCCCATCTGCACACCATATCCCGTAGTGAGCACTATAACGAATTTCACTGTTCG
>CAYQGB010000154.1:0-9117 GCA_964416895.1 uncultured Calditrichaceae bacterium | reverse complement strand
CCATTCCCACATAAGTGATCAACCACCCCAGCCAGGAGAGCTTGATCCCGGTGTAATAGCTGGCAGGGCGAAACTCCAGGGTGATGGTATGCTCGCCGGGCGGCACGATCATCGACCGCAGCAGGTGATTGGTCTTATAAATCTTCAACCGCTCACCGGTTTCCAGGGTAGCCTTCCAGCCTCTGGGATAATACACCTCCGAGAGCACCAGCAGCGCCCGCCGGTCGGTGTATACGTTCACTTCCAGCGCATCCGGCTCAAACCGAACCACTTCCGCATGGCTGCTATCCGGAGCCGAAACGGGCTGCTCCGGCGGCTCCTCCAGCAGAGCGATGCGCGCCGGATCGAAATCCGGGGTGTTCATAAACCGAAGCCGCTCCACCCCATCCGGGATAACCCGCACACTATCCACAAAAAACGCCCGGGGCAACACCCGGCGATTGCGATACAGATGAATCGCCCCCTCTCCCATCTGCTGCCCCAGCAGATGCAGCAGATCCGGATGATTGTAGGATCGCTCCGCCACAATGTATTTTCCGTTCAGCATGCTCACCACATTCAGATTGAAGGGCAATCCGTCCCCGCTCCGCTCCCGAAACACCAGATTGTTCTCGATGATGTCCTGAATCACCTGCAGCTTGGCCGCCGAATACCCCCCGATGGATTGAAAATGATAACTGTATCGGGTATCGTTGGCCACCCGGCGCAGAGGCGGCAACACCCGGTACAGGGTGGTATCCTGCTTGATCTTCCGATCCAGAGCGTTTTCCGCATACACCTGCGCTTCCGCCGCCCGGGGATCGGCGAATTTCCCCTTCAGGTATCCCGCCGAGAGGCTCCCCATATCCACCCCCACCAGCAGCAGCAGGCCCAGGGCCACCCATCCCCAATCGGCCAGGCGCCGCAGCCCCGCCGCCAGAATTCCCGCCCCGGCCAGATAAAACAACAGCGTACGCCAGGTGGAAGCGGTCAGGATTTCCAGGCGAATCTTGCGCAGGATTTCCAGGGTTTGCGGGGGATACTGCTGCACCTCATCCGGGCGGGCCAGGGAAAGGCTGGAACCGATCAACAGGGGAATGACCAGCACCATCCCCACGAGGGCCGCGAGAATGAAAAATCGCTTCTGCGCTGTCGGCTCCCGCAATCCGCCTTTTACCAGACGATGCAGCCCGAACGCCGCCAGAATATACACGATCACCGCCACCAGGTTCAGGATCATCATGGGGGCGCGGAATTTGTCGAAATAGGGCAGGTAGTAGAAAAGCAGCCGATACAGCCCGGCGAAATGTTTCCCCAGAGAGAGAAGCAGAGCCAGGATCATTAACAGGGTCAGGCTCTTGACCAGCGGATGGCGCCATTCAAACACAATTCCCACCAGCGCCAGAAACACCAGCAAAATCCCCATATATTCGTAGGATTGGGTAAACGGTAAATCCCCCCAGTACGCCGGTATCTCCCGCCCCCGAAGCTGGGGCACCGCATCTCCGGTATACACCTCTCGAGAGGTGCCCCCGTGAAATTTGGGAATAATCAGATTCCAGAATTCCGCCACCGTGTACGACCAGTTGGTGGCGTAATCGAATCCCACCCCTTTTTTCTCCTGCTCCGAAACTTGCTCATAAATAGAAACGGACTGTCCCCCACGGGTGGAATAGGGCGTGTATTCCCGGGTGGGCAGCAGCGGCTGGGCCACAATCAGGATCACCAGCACCAGCGCGGCCAGCAGCATCCCGGTGAATCGGGCAAATTCTCCCCGGCGCTTTTCCCGAATCATGTTTACGTACGGAACAACGCCGGTAAACAACAGCAACAACAGGGTATAAAAAATGATCTGATAGTGCTGGGTACGCATTTGCAAAGCAAAGGCGGTGGTAAACAGGAACATGCCCAACAAATTCCGCCGTTCCAGAAACCACAAGAAGGTCAGTAGCACAAAGGGTATCCAGACGATTGCCCGAAACTTGGCGAAGTGCCCCACCACAATCAGGGCGTGGAAGTGGGGGATCATCATAAAGCCCAGACCGGCCACCATCCCCGCCACCGCCGAGAGCCGAAGAAACTTTACCAGCAGAAACATGCCCACCGCTCCCAGCACCAGATACCACACCCGCCAATCCACCAGCGGATCCAGGGCATCCACCAGCGTATCCACCGACCAGCTTACCGGGTTGTGCCGGTGATACATGGGCATCCCGGCAAACATGTACGGATTCCACAACGGGCGGTGACCGGTACGCTGATAATACTCCTTGATCTGTTTGGTCTTGCCGATACCGGAAATCGCATCCCCTCCGGTCACCTCCTTGCCCTCAAACACGATGGGGCTATACAGGATCAGCGCCAGCACAAACACCACCGCCACATACCCGATCAGCGCAGGGGTGGTCTCCAGAAATTCCAGCAGAGAATTGCGGGCGGTTTCTTTGCGCGAAGCAGCCCCAGAAGGGGGGATTTTACGACCTTTCTTTTTCGGTTTTGCCATGGACTGTCCTTTCCTGGATAACGTACCTCGGTGCCGGATTGACCAACCGCTTCCGTGTAGCAGAGGCCTCAAGAGGCGAAGAATATATCCAATTTTTGCCCTATTTCAAATGACTTTACCGAGGGAGCATTTTTTCAAACTGCTTGCACTATAGGCACGGGCAATGTACTATGCAACGCATGAAAACCGATTATCGCCGGGTTGCCCCGATAAGGGGAAACTCCGTGGTATAAGAACCGGAAGGAGATCCGCAATGAATTTTGAACTCACCGAAGAACAGAAGGCCATTCAACATACCATCCGGGACTTTGCCCAACAGGAAATTGCCCCCCGCCTGATGGAATGGGACGAAAACAAGCAGTTTCCCGTGGAATTGGTACCCAAGATGGGGGAACTGGGCATTCTGGGGATTATCTTCCCGGAAGAATACGGCGGTGCCGGAATGGGCTACATCGAATACGCGCTGATTGTGGAAGAGATCTCCGCCGTAGATCCCTCCATGGGATTGACCGTTGCCGCCCATAACTCCCTGGGCACCAACCACATCTACAGTTTTGGCTCCGAAGAACAGCGCCGCAGATTTTTACCCCCCCTGACCACCGGAAAAACCCTGGCCGCCTGGGCCCTGACCGAACCCGGAGGCGGTAGCGACGCCTATAGCCTGAAAACCACCGCCCGCCGCAAAGGCGATCACTGGATCTTGAACGGCTCCAAGACTTTCATCACCAACGCCAACTATGCCGACTACTGCGTGGTAATGGCCCGAACCAATCCCGGCGAAGGCAAAGCAGGTATCTCCGCCTTTGTGGTGGAAAAGGGAACTCCGGGATACACCATCGGCGCGCCCATGAACAAATTAGGAATGCGCGCCAGCGATACCGCGGAACTGTTCTTTGAAGACTGTCCCGTTCCCGCGGCCAACATGCTGGGCAAAGAAGGGGAAGGGTATTTCAACGCCCTGAGTATCCTCGACGGTGGGCGCATCAGCATTGCCGCCATGTGCGTGGGCATCGCCCGGGGAGCGTTTGAGCATGCCATCCGGTATGCCCAGGAGCGGGCTGTGTTCGGGAAAAAGATTTATCAGTATCAGGCCATCAAAATCAAGCTGGCGGATATGGCCACCCAAATCGACGCCGCCCGGCTGCTGGTGATGCGCGCCGCAGCCATGAAAGACGCCGGCCGGGATGTGAACATGGAATCGGCCATGGCCAAGCTGTTTGCCAGCGAGGTGGCCCTCCGGGTAGCCGATGAAGCGGTGCAGATTTACGGCGGGTATGGCTACATCAAAGAATATCCGGTGGAAAAATACTATCGGGATGCCAAGTTGGGCACCATCGGGGAAGGTACCTCCGAAATCCTCCGGCTGGTCATCGCCCGGGATCTGGTGCAACGGTATGCGGTGGAAACCAGCTCCCCGGTGACCGGCTAATCCACCCCGACCTTCCCCCATAACCTCCCTGAGTATAAAAAAACGCCGTCGGAATTCCCTTTCCGGCGGCGTTTGTCACATTTCCCCTCTCAGCGAATTGATCCCTCAACAGTAGTCCACAAACCACAGGAATGTACTCGCGAACCGGTGCCCTATGCCAGGGAACGTATTGCGTATTGTGGAATAGCCTGTTACGCAATACGCATTACGCAATACGCCGTTTGACATCTCGCGCCGGGGAGCCCTGAGAGGCAAGCGGCGCCGGCAACATTCTCACATGTGACGGGATACCCCCTTCCTACGATTTAAATTTTGCATCTGGATACAGGCTTCGCTCTTTGGGGAAGTAGCGAGTGTACACCACATTGGTCAGTTCCAGCGCTTCCCGGGAGTAGGGATCGATCCCATGCCGATAAAAGAATTCATCGATCAGCCGGGAAGCATCCGGCCAGGTGGCCACGTGGGCAAGCATGTTCATAAAATTCTGAAACATTGTCGCGTCATTGCGAAACAATTTGCGAATGAACAACTCCCCCTGGCGAGGGGAGAGCAAGTCCCGAACATCGGGCAACAACCCGGCGGGGTTCTCACCTATTTTGCGGCTGACCGCTTTGGCCAATTCCTCTTCCGGGGAAGCATTGCCCCCGTCGCCGGATCGGACGGCTTTCTTTTCCGGTGGATGGGGATCGGTGCTCCCCGGAAAAGAAGCCGCCTGTTGGGAAGCAGCGTTGCGTTTTTCCGGATTAAAACCGGACCTGCCGGACGTACTGCGCAGATAGCTCTCCGGAATTCCACTCACAAAATGCCGGAGGGCGGCATCTCTTTTCTCCTGCGAGGGATGTTCCCCGTCTCCGCTAATCGTGCGCTGAATTTGCCGACGCTCGGTAATGGCGATTTCCACCATTCCCCGGCCATTCTTCCGCTCCGTCCTGATGCGAGAGGCAGCATCCTCAACCGATGCCTCTCTGCGACCATTGTTCCGTATCATATTGATTTTCATTGCCTGACCTCCTGGATGGGGTTTGTATAGAACTCTTCTCCAATCCGATATACCACTCCGGCGGAGCAACCATCGGGGAATTGGGGAGGCAGAACGGGTAATCTCGAATGCAGATGGCGCTTCCGTCGTGGTGCCAAACGGAGAAAATAGCAACAAGTTGTGTACCAGAGCATTCGAGGGAATGATATGCAATTTTGTGAATTTTTTTATCCGAATGGAAGGATAAGGGGAAATCTTTTTGGCAAGGTGGGTGTGATGATCACGTGATCATCGGAGCAGATCACGCCAAAAATCGGATCACGATTTGTTTTTAATTCGCTTCAGCTTCCGGCTCAATCCCTCCCGGGTATAGCCCAGTTGTCGAGCGGTCTTGCTGATGTTCCCATCGTTTTGCCGAAGCACCTCCAGGATGGTCTGTTCATCCACCACCGCAGGCCGGGAAGGCGGAGAGCCGGATGGGGCAGTTCCGGATTTCAGAGGAGGGTAGGCCTGGAGGGCCGCAGGGGTAATCCGGCCGTCCTTTGAAAACAGACACACGTGATACAGCAGGTGCTTTAGCTCCCGAACGTTGCCGGGAAAGGGGTAATTTTTCAGCAATGCCAGCGCCTCCGGATCAATGGAGAATCGCCGATCCAGCTGCTGGCTGTACAGGGACAGGAAGTGATTCACCAGCAAAGGAATGTCTTCCCCCCGTTCCCGCAGCGGCGGCAAATGGATGGTGACCATGTTCAGCCGGTAATAAATATCCTCCCGGAACGTCCCCCGCCGGATTTGCTCCCCCAGATCTTGATTGGTGGAGGCCAGAATCATCACATCCACCGAAATGGTTTTGTGCCCGCCGATGCGTCGAATCTCCCGATTTTCCAGCACCCGCAGCAGTCGTGCCTGTAGATGCAGAGGCATCTCACTGATTTCGTCCAGGAACAACACCCCCTCATGGGCCAGCTCGAATTTCCCCCCGGTAGTCGCATAGGCGCCGGTAAAACTGCCCCGCTCGAATCCGAACAGTTCGCTGTCGATCAGCGTCTCGGGAATACCGGCGCAGTTCAAGGCCACAAAGGGGCGCTCCCTGCGAGGGCTGAGCCGGTGAATGGTGCGCGCCACCAGTTCCTTTCCGGTTCCACTTTCCCCGGAAATCAAACAGGTGGGCACCTCGTGTGCGGCAATGGTGCGGATTTTCTCCAGAATTTCCCGCATCGCCGGGCTGCGCCCGATAAGGGGCTCCGCACCGGGAAGAGGGAGTTCCTCCCCGTCCACCGATCGGCGCTCCCCCAGCTCGCTTTTCAGGCGTTCGATGCGGGTGATAAATTGATCCTGGGTGCAGGTCTTGGGCAGGAAATCGTCCGCCCCGGCCCTCATAATGGTAACGATGTTGTCAATCTGGGTGTCGGCAGAAATTCCCAACACCTTCGACCGGGGATGAACCTGCTTGAAAAACCGCACGATCTCCGCCCCATCTTCAATCTCGGGCAACTTCAGGTCACAGATCAAAATATCGATGCCGTTCTGCTGAATGACTTTTTTCGCCCCGGTCTTGGAATAGGTGTACAGGATCTGGTGCTCCTGATTATCCAGGATGTCGATAAGATAGCGCACGATGGCCCGGGAATCATCCACGATCAGCAGGGTGAAGCCGTCGTTCATGGGTGTATCGCGAAGTTGGTTGCGGTTGTCTCGCCGGCAATTCCGGTCATCCTCCGATCCCGATTTCAGGGTACGCAAACCGGGAAATCACCCGGTGCGCACAATCAAAAAATCGGATTCCGTTTCGTAAAGATTGCCCGGGGGCAGGAGAGAAATCCGGTAATATTGCCACAGCGGGTTTGGAAATTCCGGATATTTGAGTAACTTTTTCGGGCTTCCCCCGGGTTGCTCGACTCACAATCCCGGCGGTTGGATAACGATCAGGAGAACGGCAATGGCCTCAACATACAATCAACCCCCGGAGCGGACAACGGTCATGGGCAATTTGCTCCGGCGGCGGGTGCCCCATATTCTGGGGGTGTACCTGGGCGCCGGATGGGCGATCATCCAGTATGTGGATTGGCTGGTTCATCGCTATGCATTTTCCCCCTATCTTACCGATTTTGTGCAGGTATTACTGGTGTCGTTAATTCCCTCGGTTATCCTGCTGGCCTATTTCCACGGGGCCCCCGGTCGAAACCGATGGGGGCGGGTGGAAAAAATCGGAGTTCCCGTAAACCTTCTGGCAGCGATTATCCTGCTGGTGGTGCTCTTTTCCGGAAAAGAACTGGGAGCCACCGTACAGGTGGTAAACGTGCAGGATGAATCCGGCAATCGCATGCAACGGCGCATTCCCAAAGCGCAATTTCGTAAAAAGATCGCCGTCTTCAGCGTTGTAAACCGATCCGGAGATGCCCAATTGGATTGGCTGCAACACGGCTTCACCGATTTGATGGTGATCGATCTATTCCAGAATATGTATCTGGACCTCTGGGAGACCCGAAATTTTCGCCAGGCCTTCAAAAAGGCCGGATTCTCTACCGGGGTTCGGGCACCCCTGTCCTTTCAACAAAAGCTGGTCAACCGGTATCATCTGGATTACTTCCTCACCGGCGATTTCTCCTTTACCGGCAATCACTATGAAGCGAACCTCAACCTGTTTGAGGCCCATCGGGGGAAAAGAAAAGCCCACCAGACCTTCCGGGGAAGCGACATCTTCACCCTGGGGGATCAACTTTCCGAATGGGTGATCCAGCAGTTAAATCTGCCCTCCATCCAGGAGAGCGAAGATCTTCCGGTGAAGGAAATTCTGACCCACTCCCCGGAAGCGTTTCGGCACTTTGTTCTGGGAGTAAATGCCACCACCTACGCCAACGACTACTCCGCCGCTCAAGTACATTTTGAGAAGGCCGTACAACTGGATTCCCTTTTCTCGCTGGCCAGTTTCTTCCTCTCGGGAGTTTATCTCAATCTGAACCGCCCGGAAGCATCCACAAAGCTGCTGGAGCTTGCCATGCAGCATCTGTATAAACTGCCGGAAAAGCTCCAATTCCGAATCAAGCGCGATTATTACTTCCTGCGAGAAGAATTGGACAAACAATTTGCCCTGTTGAAGATGTGGGTGGAACTGTATCCCGGAGATGTGTATGCCCATTTGAATCTGGCAAACGCCTACGCTCAACGCAACCGGCTGGATGAGGCCTTACAGGAGTATCTGACCGTTCGGGAATTGGATCCGGAGCGAGTTGGGGTGCTGCACACCATCGGGGAGCTATACCTCCAGAAGGGAGACTTTCGGGAAGCCCTTTCCTATTTCGAGGCGTATGCCCGGCAATATCCCCGGGAAACGCGTTCTTATCAAAAGTTGGGGCAACTATATGCCCTTCTGGGCGACCACGATCAGGCCAGACAGAATTACGAGAAGGCGCTGGTTCTGGAGCCGGAAAATATCCAGGTACACATCGCCCTGGCCGATCTTGAGAAAATCCGGGGGAATTTTGAGGTTGCCTATCAACAATATCAGGAGATAGAACGGCGCTGCCGCACCCCTCAGGAAAAGTGGAAATTGTACCGGGCGCTGCAAGAGTACTTCTTAATGCGGGGACAGCCCCTAAAGGCGCTTTCCTATCACCAAAAGGCTCTGGCGGAAAGCCGAAAATTCCGGAATCCCATCGACCATCTTATCGGCGAACTCATCCTGAATATTGATGCTTATCTGGAGGCCGGAAAACGCGAGGAGGCCTTGAAGCTCCTGGAAAGCGTTCGGCAACAACTTCCCCCCTTGCTGCAAAAAATCACCGCCTTCGGCGAGTTGCAAGTGTATGTGACCGGGCAGGATACCCTCAAAGCACAACAGGCCCTGGCGGCTGTGGACAGGGGGATCAAAACCTATCGGCGGGAAGATTTGCGATTCCTGTACTGGCGCTGGAAGGGGAAATTGCACGAAGTTCAGGGGGAATATGCCCGGGCCCTCCGCTGCTATGAAGAAGTGCTTCGGCAGCTTCCCTGGGATGCCACCGGGTATATCGACATCGGCCGTTGTTACCGATTGATGAAACAACCCCGTCAGGCGTTAGAGGCCCTCGAAAAAGCCCTTCCGATGCTGCCCGCGGAACCCAAACTGCACTACGAAATGGCCCTGACCTATTTTGATCTCGGGGATCGGGAAAACGCTCGCCGGCATCTCCGCACCGCCTTAGAGGTCTGGAAAGATGCCGAGGCCATCTACGAACCGGCGCAAAA
>CAYQGB010000153.1:0-9147 GCA_964416895.1 uncultured Calditrichaceae bacterium | reverse complement strand
GAGATTCAAAACTTTTTACGATTTCAAAACAATACTCTCAATAGCAACAACACTCCAAAGGGAGACTACTCCCATCTATAAATTTCAAGAACATGTTTTTGGATAGCCGCATCTCGCCAGGTGGTATGCGGCTACTAAACCCCAACCCTTCCTTGAATCCCCCGCATTTTCTCCTTAGCTTTCTTCCGGGGAGCATTTTTCCACCAAAGACAACCGCAAACCTTTCCGCTTCGGCGGAATATAATGGGGGTGGCACAGAACAATTCACCAACCGAAAGGCAGCGAGGATCATGACCGGGAAATGCCGATTTGTGCTCATACTGGGATTCATTCTTCTCATCATCGGTGGGGTGTATTCCCATCCACAGGGGCAGGACAAACGCAAGGAGCGCCAGATGCTTCAGTTCAAAAAGGGGGATACCTACGACAAAGACTGGAAACGGGTGGAGAAGTTCATCGAGCAGGGCTTGCCCCGCTCCGCCCTGGAAGTGGTGGATCAAATCTACCGCAAAGCCAGAAAGGCCGACAACGCCGCGCAGATGGTCAAAGCCCTGATAAAGCGCATGCTCTTAAAGGCGGCCTACGAAGAAGAAGCCCCGCTCAAGGCCATTCAAGAGATGGAAACGGAGGTCGCCCACAGCCGCTTTCCGGTAACGCCGATCCTCCAATCCATGCTGGCGGAGATGTACTGGAGCTACTACCAGGCGCACCGCTATCAGATTCTGGATCGCAGCCGGACCGTGGGCATCGACCTCACCGACATCCGCACCTGGGATGCCCGGCAATTCACCGAGAAAGCCATCTCCCTCTATTGGGCCTCGCTGGCCAACGCCGATAGCCTGCAACGCACCCCCCTGGAGGTCTTCGATCCCGTTCTGGAAAAAGCGGAAGGTTCCCGGCGCTTCCGCCCCACTCTGTACGACCTGTTGGCCCACCGGGCGCTGGATTTTTTTATGAATTCGGAAACCGACCTCACCCGCCCGGCGGAGCAGTTCTTCATCCGCGACGAGGCCGCCTTTACCCCCCCGGAAACGTTCGTGGAAACCACTTTTGAAACCCGGGATACCCTCTCCTTCCAGCATCAGGCGCTGCGGCTGTTTCAGGAGGTGATTCGCTTCCACCTGCAAGATGAATCCCCGGAGGCCCTAGTGGATGTGGATCTCAAACGCCTGAAGTTCGTGTGGGAGAAATCCGTGCACGATCTGAAAGACAGCCTGTATATCCGGGCGCTGGAGACGCTGGAACAGCGGTATCGGGATTACCCCATCTCCACCTGGATCAGCTATGAGCGGGCGAGTTTTTATAACCGGTTGGCCATGCGGTATCGCCCGGGAGTGGAACCCACTTATCGGTGGCATCGCCGCACGGCGTATGCGATCTGTCAGGAGGCCATCCGCCGCTTTCCCCAATCCGAAGGCGCCCAGAACTGCCGCGCCCTGATGGCCGAGATCACCCACAAGTCGGTGCAAATCGAAACCGAGGCGGTCAACCTGCCGGAGCAGCCCTTTCGGGCGCTGGTGCGCTATGCCAACGTCTCCCGCCTGTATCTCCGGGCGGTACCCACCACCCCGGAAGAACGGCGGCGACTACAGGAGAAATACCGGAGGAAGTGGGATCGGGAAGACTGGGTTGCCCATTATCGCGGGAAGAAGGCCGCGGCGGAGTGGTCGGTGGCGCTGCCCGATCCGGGGGATTTCCAGGAACATGCGGTGGAGATCGGTGTGCCGGAGTTGCCGCCGGGGCAGTATGTGCTGCTGGCCGGCACCGATCCCGATTTTACCACCGACACCGAAGCCGCCGGTTACGCCGCCACCTGGGTATCTCGATTGAGCCTGATATACAGCCTGCTGCCGGAGGGCGGGGCGGAGTTCTTTGTGCTGGATCGGGAGGCGGGCACGCCCGTGCCGGGGGTGCGGGCGCGGTTGTGGGTGCGGGAATACGATCCCGGCATCCGGCAGCAGGTGGAGAAAATGCGCCATGAATTCACCACCGACGCCGAAGGGCGGTTTGTAGTACCCCCGCCTCCGGGAAGACCCCGTTCCCACATTTTCCGGGTGGATTTGCAAAAGGGGAAAGACCGCCTGTTCATGGAGGAAACCTACAGCCTTTATCCCGGATACCGCCGGAAAGAAAAACCCCGATCCCAGCACCGCACCTTCTTTTTCACCGATCGGGCCATTTACCGCCCCGGACAGACGGTCTATTTCAAGGGGATCATCATCGAATCCGAGGGGGAAAATCGGCGCATCGTGCCCGGGCACAACACCACGGTGCAACTGTTAGACGCCAATCATCAAAAGGTGGGGGAACTCTCCCTGACCACCAACGAGTACGGCACCTTTTCCGGCTCGTTCATTTTGCCCACCGGGGGGTTGACCGGCGTCTTCACCCTGAAAAACGAATCCGGCCGGGTCTCCATTTCGGTGGAAGCCTACAAACGCCCCCGGTTTGAGGTCACCTTTGATCCGGTGAAGGGAAGCTTTCAGCTCAACGATACCGTAACCGTGACCGGTCAGGCACGATCCTACGCCGGGGCCAACATCGACAACGCCGCAGTGCGGTTTCGGGTGGTGCGGAAAACCTTCTTCCCCTATGTGTGGGATATATGGCGCTGGCCCTGGCTGCGGGTGGAGGAGGTGGAGATCCTGAACGGCGAAATTACCACCGACGCCGAAGGCCGATTCACCATCCGCTTTCCCGCCCTGCCGGATCTGAGCGTGCCCCCAAAACATCAGCCGGTGTTTACCTATACCGTTCAGGCGGAAGTGACCGATGTGGCCGGGGAGACCCGCGAAGCCCTCACCCGGGTGACGGTGGGCTACGTGGCCCTGCAGGCGGATGTGGAGCTGCCGGCGAACATCTCCCGGGATCGCCCCCTGGAATGCCCCCTCATCACCAAAAATTTTAACGGGGAATTTGAACCGGCGCAGGGTACCGTCACCATCTACGCCCTGAAAGCCCCTGAACGGATCTTCCGCCCCCGCCTGTGGGCCAAGCCGGATACCTTTGTAATGAGCCGGGAGGAGTTCTACCGCCTGTTTCCCCATGATCCCCACGATGGGGAAGACGACTTCCACAACTGGGAGCGGGGCAAAAAGATGCGGGAGATTCGCTTCGATACCGGCAAATCTACCACCCTGCGCCTGGAAAAACTGGATCGCTGGCCGGAGGGGAAATACGTGGCGGAGATGACCACCCAGGATGCCTTCGGCAACCCCATTCGGGTGGTCAGGTTTTTTACCCTGTATTCGGAGCAAGAAAACGCCGTGCCCGCCCATGCCCTGTTCTGGCGCACCGTGGTCAAAGGGAAGGCGGAGCCGGGAGATACCGCCCTGATCCTGTGGGGATCGGCGGCCACGCCGGTGCGGGCGCGACTGGAGATTTTCCACGGCGATCAGGTGATCGAGCGCCGGTGGATCACCGCTGACCGGGGGAAATACCCTCTGGCCGTGCCCATCCGGGAAGCATACCGGGGCAACGTGGCCCTGTCGCTGTTTTTTGTGCGCTACGGGCGGGTGTACCACTTCACCCATCTGATCCAGGTGCCCTGGTCGAACAAGCAACTGCGCATCACCTACGAGACCTTTCGGGACAAACTGAAGCCGGGACAGCCGGAGGAATGGCGGCTGAAAATTTCCGGGCCGGAGGGAGAGCGGGTGGCGGCGGAGATGGTCGCGGCCATGTACGACGCTTCTCTGGATGCCTTTCGCCCCCATGGCTGGGAGTTCGCCGTCTTTCCCCGCCACGGCTTCCCCCGATACTGGCAGGGCTATCGCCGCAGCCCCGCTTTCGGCACCACCCGATTTCAACTATGGGGAGAACACTGGAACGTACCGGGCACTTTCATATATCGCCAATATGATCGCCTGAACTGGAGTGCTCCGGGGGGAATCGGCCCTTTCTATGCTCCTCTGGAGAAGCGGGCCGCAGGCGGAGGCGTGACAGAAAGTGCGGGTATGCCGGTGGAAGGAAGGGATGTTGATACCATGCCGTTGCCGGAAAAAGTCGCTCCGGCGCCAGCTCCCGGCGAACTTCCCCCTGCCGATGGCGGTCACGAAATGCCCCCACCGCCGGAGGAAGCGCCAGCCCCGCCCATTCCCGTGCGCCGCAACCTGAACGAAACCGCCTTCTTCTATCCCCATTTGCGCACCAACGAGCAGGGGGAGATCCTCATCGCCTTCACCATGCCCGAGGCGCTGACCCGGTGGAAATTCCTGGGATTCGCCCATACCGCCGATCTGGAATTCGCCCTCACCGAAAAGGAAGTCATCACCCGGAAAGAACTGATGGTGATGCCCCACGCCCCCCGCTTTTTCCGGGAGGGCGACCGGATGAGCTTCACCGCCGGGGTGGTGAATTTAACCGACCGGAAACTCTCCGGCACCGCCGAATTGCACCTGTTCGATGCCCTGACCATGCAGCCGGTGGATGCGTCTTTCGGGAATGATCACCCCACGGTTTCCTTTTCCGTGGAAGCCGGGCAGAGCGCTCCCTTGCGGTGGGAGATTACCGTTCCGGAAGGCGCCCCGGCGGTGACCTATCGGGTGACCGCCCGAACCGAACGTTTCTCCGACGGCGAGGAATCCACCCTGCCGGTGCTGACCAATCGCACCCTGGTCACCGAGACGCTGCCCCTGCCCATCCGGGGAAAGCAGCGCAAGACCTTCCGCCTGAACCAACTGGCCCAATCGAGCCGATCGTCCACTCTGCGCCATCATCGCCTGACCCTGGAATTTACTTCCAATCCGGCCTGGTATGCCATTCAGGCGCTGCCCTATATGATGGAATTCCCCTACGAGTGCTCGGAGCAGATTTTCAGCCGCTACTACGCCAACAGCATCGCCGCCCACATCCTGAACGGGCATCCTAAAATTCGCCGGGTGTTTGAACAGTGGAAAAGCCGCGGCGCGCTGATCTCCAATCTGGAAAAAAATCCGGAGTTGAAATCGCTGCTTCTGGAGGAAACCCCCTGGGTGCTTCAGGCGCAGGATGAAGCCGAACGCAAAAAGCGGGTGGGGTTGCTGTTCGATCTCAACCGCCTGGCGCAGGAGGAACGCAACGCCCTGCGAAAGTTGCAGCAGATGCAGCTATCCAACGGCGGCTGGCCCTGGTTCCCCGGGGATCGGGAGAACCGGTTCATCACCCAGCACATCGTGGCCGGGTTCGGGCATCTGGATCAATTGGGCATCAAAGCCGTGCGGGAAAATCCTTCGGTGTGGCAGATGATCCGCCGGGCGGTGCACTACCTGGATGAGCGGATGGCAGAGGATTATCGGCATGTGAAGGAAGGAAAGGGCAAGCTGAAGGAACAGCATATCGGCTCCATCACGGTGCACTACCTGTATTGCCGCAGTTACTTCCCGGATATTCCCCTGGAAAAGAAACACCGGGAGGCATTTGAGTACTGGAAGTCCCAGGCGGCGCAGTACTGGCTGAAGTTCAACAAATATTTGCAGGGGATGATCGGGCTGGCCCTGCACCGGATGGGGGATAAGAAAACCCCCGCGGCGATTCTCCGCTCGCTGCGGGAACACGCCCTGCACTCGGAAGAGATGGGGATGTACTGGAAAAGCCCCGGAGGATATTTCTGGTATCAGGCGCCCATCGAGCGGCAGGCGCTGCTGATCGAACTGTTTGACGAGGTGGCGCAGGATCAGGCGGCGGTGGATGCCATGCGGGTGTGGTTGCTGAAGCAGAAGCAGACCCGGGCCTGGAAGAGCACCAAAGCCACCACCGAGGCCTGCTACGCCCTGCTGCGTCGGGGCACCGACTGGCTGGCCGGGGATCAACAGGTGGAGGTCACCGTGGGCGGTCGGCGCATCGATCCCCGGAAGATGGCCGAAGGCGGAATTGAGGCCGGTACCGGCTATTTCCGGATCTCCTGGCCGGGGGAGAAGATTCGCCCGGAGATGGCCACGGTGGTGGTGGAAAAGTCCGATGAGGGGGTGGCCTGGGGAGCGTTGTACTGGCAATATTTTGAAGATCTGGATAAGATCACCGCCCATCAAACCCCGCTGAAGCTCTCCCGGCAGCTGTTTGTGGAACGATCATCCCCCACCGGGCCGGTGATCGAACCCATTACCGAAGCCACGCCCCTGAAGCCCGGGGATCTCATCAAGGTGCGCATCGAGCTGCGGGTGGATCGTCCCATGGAGTTTGTGCACCTCAAGGATATGCGCGCCGCCGGTCTGGAGCCGGTGCATGTGCTTTCCCACTACCGGTATCAGGGGGGGCTGGGCTATTACGAAAGCACCCGGGACGCCGCCACCCACTTCTTCATTTCCTATCTGCCCAAAGGCACCTTTGTGCTGGAATATCCCCTGCGGGTGACTCATCAGGGAGATTTTTCGGCAGGCTATGCCACGATTCAGAGTATGTATGCCCCGGAATTTTCCGCCCATTCGGAGGGCCTTCGCCTGCGGGTTTCTCCCCTTCCCCGGTAGGACAGGCTGGAAGCCTGTCCTACCAAAGGGTTGTGTTATTGTAGATCGTGACGCAGCTTGCTCACCGGGATGACCGGGTGCTGCAAGAATGCTTATCGCACCAGCACCATCCTGCGGGTGCGCACGTGCCGGCCGTCCACCTGCAGGCGGTACAAATACACCCCGCTGGCGACCTGCCGGCCGGCGTCATCGGTGCCGTCCCACTCCACGGTATACCTGCCCGGCGAAAGCTTTTCCTGAACCAGCGTTTTCACCGCTCTTCCGGTGACATCGTAGATTTTCAATTCCACAAATCCAAAATCTGCAATCCGAAATTCCAGGTGGGTGGCAGGATTAAAAGGATTGGGATGATTGGGGAATAATTCAAACCGCTGCGCCAGTCCCGACTCCTCGCCGATGCCCGGCAACGGTTCGGTGATCAGAGTGACCGGCACGCCCACTACCGGCTCATCGGCATCGTTGCTGAAAATGGCGATGACCCCGGTAAACACCTCTCCCGGCTCCAGCCCGTGGGTATCGAAGGTCACCTGAAGGGTATCCGACTCCCCGGCCATCAGGCTTCCCCCGGTGGGGGAGATGCTCAGCCAGGGCAGATCTCCCAGCGGATTAACCCCCACCTCGCCGTGGCCCACATCGGGCAGATAATCCAGGCTGGTAAGGCCGGTGAAAGGATCCAGATGCCCCCCCAATCCGGCCACGGCCAGGTTGCCGTCGTCGTTGATGACCGACAGGGGGATGGTCAGCGAGAGCAGATTGCCGGAAACGGTGACGGCGCCAAAGGCCACCGGGGGGCTGCTCGGCGGGGTGTTGGCTCCGGGCCAGATGTAATAGGTATTGGGCAGGGGGGGATTACTGAAAAATCCCGGCACATCCACCAGCACATCCCATTCGGCGCCGATGTTCTGGGCCGGCGAATTGGCTCCGAATCCGCCGGGAAAAGCCCCGGTGGTGGGATCAAAATCGGTATCCAGGGAAAACAGGATAATGGTGCTATCGGTATCAATGGGGTTGAGGAATTCAAACTCGAAGGTGATTTCCGTGGCCGTTACCGTGGCGAACAGGAAGAGCATGTCCCCGCCGGTACCGAACAGCAGGTCTCCCGCCGGATCAACGATGATGGTGTCCCCGGTGGCTTCCGTGGGAGTCGCCGTATGGGCGTCGCTCACCCGGGGAACCCCGCTCACATCCACGGTGAAGTTCCATATTTCGGGATCGGGAAGGCCGGAAGGCCTTGCCGGGGGCAGGGGGCCGTTCACGTCGTCGGCGATGTAATCCAGCCGCCCGCCGGGGCCTACATTGCTGATCACCAACTCGGTGGTGAAGGTGGTATCCATGGGCAGGATTACTCCGATGCTGTCGGGGGAAACGGCGATATCCGCCGGATTGGGCATCAGGGCCACGTTCATGGTAATGCTCGGGCCGGAAGGCAGGGTTACCGACAGAGTATCTTCAAAATATCCCCGTTTGCTGAAGACGATGGTGTGGGCGCCCTCGAAGGTGCGCAGGGCGTAAAAGCCGCCGGCGTCGGTGGTGGTGGATTTGCGCGCTTCCAGGAATTCCACCTCCACCACTTCGATGGGCATGCCGGTGGCGGCGTCGGTGACCACCCCTTCAATGCCTCCGGCGCGCACACTGTCAAATTGGAACACATACAGGCCGGTCTGGATGTCGCTGATGAAAATCAACCCGTTGCCGGCGAAGGGATACACCCCCCAGGCGCCGTTGAAGTTGGGCATATCGCTCTGCGGATACGTATCGTAAAACCCCACCTCCACCATCTCGGTGGGGTTGGAAATATCCACAATTTTCAGTCCCGATTCGTAATGGGAGAGAAATACGTAGCCGTCTTTGATGTAGGCGTTGTGGGCCAGGCGGCTCTCTCCCAGATACTCCGCCACCAGCTGCACATTGGTCAGATCGGAAATATCCCACAGCTTCACGGTGTGATCGGGGGTCTCTTCGGTGGACACCAGGTAGTGATTGTCTTCCGACACCCACACGTTGTGCACGTACCCGGCGTTGGGAATAGGTACCCGGCGGAGCAACGCAGGGTTGGCCGGATCGCTGATGTCAAAAATGCCCAGGGTGGGGTTGCTCCCTTCGGCCACATACAGCACTGAATCCTGGGAGAAGATGTCGTGGGCATCTGTGCCCAGGCCGATGCCCAGCACGGATAATTCCACCGGGTTCACCGGATCGGCCAGGCTGACAATCCGCACCGGGTTGTTGAAATTGAAATCTTCCACCAGAAAGAGCAGTTGCTGCTCCTGATCCACAAAGTTGTTGTGGGGTGTGGTGGTCAGCCCGGAGTAGGTTCCCACAATGTGGGCGGAGTCCGGAAGGGTGGAGAGATCCACAATAAGCACTTCAGGAGTTCCCTCGGAGGTGACGTACATGTAGTGCCCGAAGGTTTTGATGTCGTACCAGCTGAAGTTCACGAAGGGCACAAAATCCACCTCCGTCACATTGTTGGGGTCGGTAACATCCACGATGCTCACGCCGACATTGGCACCCAACAGGGCGTAGTCTCGCCCCAGGGAATCGGTGTAGCCCCAGCAATCGGAATATCCTAACATGGGGTAATCATCCAGGTGGGCGATCAGGGTGACGTTGGCGCTTTGCCCCGCCCCGAAGATCACCAGCCCGATGAGCCAGAGAGATAGGAACGCTGTTCTCATAAGACCTCCTGTTGGTAAGGGTTTAA
>CAYQGB010000152.1:0-9154 GCA_964416895.1 uncultured Calditrichaceae bacterium | reverse complement strand
AAGATAAATGATTTCAATAGCTTATTGGGTAATTTAACATTGTCAAGATAGTTACCGCTTCCGTAGAATTTCGCCGAAAAAACTCCCCAATGGGGCCATACGCCGGGCAATGTATGGCGCATCCCGTCGGTGGGGGATCTACCGATTTGGTATTGCGTGAGGGTGGATTGCGCAATATGAGATAGATGGATACCCTCGTGACAGGATGCGCCGTTCCCGGTTTTTTTATTTCTCGGTGGGAAGGTTAACGATCCGGTTCCCCCGTGTCTCTTTCCGCTTAAAGTCAGGTAAAAGAACGCTCGACATTAGCGGTATCCGGAGTTATTTTTCAAAGAGGATAATTCCGATTGGAGAGGTATGCGACATTTTGCCCAAATGGTATTGCTGGGGTTGTGCTTGTTGTTCCCTCTGGGAATGCAGGGACAAACCTGGCAATTTCGCCTGTTCGGCATCGGCGATGGGTTTCCCACCACGCTGACCAAAATGGCGGTTCAGGATTCCCTGGGGTTTTTATGGATTGCCACCGATGCCGGCCTGGTACGATACGATGGACAGAAATTCACCGTGTTTACGAAAGGGCTTCCCAGCAACTACGTGAAAGCCCTGATGCTCTCCCCTTCTGCGGGATTGTTGGCGCTAACGGATCTGGGGGTATGTCGGATACGTTTCCGGGGAAATACCGTTGCCATCGAAACGCTCATCCCCGGAGCTTCCCTGTTGACCGACTCCACCCTCTTTTATCCCAAAGGATTCTACCAATTTCCTTCCCCCGCTTCCCCCTCCTCCGGGCTGGATTTATGGATTTGCGAACCGCATTCCATCGTGCATTACCGAAACGGTAGTTTGAAACGCTATCCCTTTGATCGCCGGTATACCGTGGAAAGCTTTGTCCGGGCTTCCCAAATGTGGCAGGATTTTCGGGGTAGAATCTGGGCCACCACCCGGGGCGGTTATCTGTTCTGGTATGATCCTGCCACCGACCAATTTCGCCATTTCCCGGTTCATCAGGAAGGCACCTTTACCATCGATGCCGCGCTGCCTTTATCCGATACGGTGGTTTGGGTGGGAACCAATCGGGGAATTATGGAAATCGACCTCTCCGATGATACCGATCGTCCCACATGGAAACAACGGGTAAACGTTCCTGAAGTGCAAAGCCTGTTTTTACTGGAACCGGATGTAATTCTGGCCGGAACCACCGGGTGGGGAATCTATGCCATCCGACGGAAGGGCGATCATCTCACCGTTCAACAGTTGCCTTTTCTCACCCGGGGATTGATAAAAGATTTTTTTCGCAGCCGGGATGGCACATTATGGATTTGCAGCGACGACGGTCTGGCCGCGACCTATCTCCCCTTCTTTGCCCCGGTGGTGGAGTTTTCCAACTTTTCCATCCAGACCCTGAGTGCCACTCCGGAAGGTCAACTGCTCATCACCGATGGAATGCAGGTATATCGAATATCTCCCGAAACCGACCGGCTTCCTCCTCATCCCCTGTTCACCAATACAGGCAGCATGATCTCTGCGCTGACCGGCGTGGGAGATACCGTCTGGCTGGGACACCAGGAAGGGATGATCACCCGTGAGGAGAATGGCCATATCCGGCAGTATCAGATGCCCCATCCCCGTACGGTGGAATTTTTGCTGGTCGATAAACAGGGGTACCTGTGGGTGGTGCAGGATGGGCTGCCGGGGGTGTCCCGCCTTTCCCCGGCGGGGCAGGTGGAGCGGTTTGAACGCATTGCCGGCGTTTCCACCGAGATCAATGTAATACGGTCGGCGCCGGATGGCTCCCTGTATCTGGGGGGAGTGGGGAAGAGCAGCTATCTGTTCCATTACCTTCCCGAATCGGAGACATTTGTCAATATCAGTCCTCCCCTGCCTCCGTTAGAGGCGGATAATTTCGCCGTGGAGGATCTGGCCCCCGCCCCGGATGGCACTCTGTGGCTGGCAGGAAACCGGGGGTTATTTGCCCTCCGGAACGATTCCCTTCGTCGGATAGAAATTCTTCCCGATCGACAACTTTCCCTTAAAGCCATCGCCGTGGATCAAAAAGGGCATGTGTGGATCGGCAGCGATCAGGGGCTGTTCCGCTATAACGGGAAACAGGTGATCCCCTATACCGAAGCCGATGGGCTGCCTACCCTGACGTTGACTTTCCGCTCTATTCTGGTGGATTCCCGGGGAAGGCCCTGGGTGGGCACATTTCATGGGGTGGTGCGCTGGCAGGGGGAACCTTTCCGGCTTCCCCAAACGCCAAATCCCATATTTCTCTGGCTGCGGATGAACGGGGTTCCCACCGAATTTCAGGCCACCGAACCCCCTCAATTTCGGGATGATTCCTATCTGGAAGCATCGTTCACCAGTTTTGCTTTTCCCCCGGAGCACATCCGTTACCGATGGCGTTTGCTGGGGCAGGAGGAAGCGTGGTCGGTGCCGGGTACAGAAGCTTATGCCCGTTTTCCCCAGCTGGCGCCGGGTAGCTATACCTTTCAGGTGCAGGCCCAGCGTAGCGGCCATACCTGGAGCGAGCCGGCCAGCTTCTCGTTTATCATTCGTCCCCCCTGGTACATGAGCGGCTGGGCTTTTGCTCTGTATGGGGTTCTGCTGGCAATCATTCTCTGGGTGGGGATCAAATTTCGGCGTACGATTGCTGAACGCCATCAGGCTCAAGAAACCATCCGCAAACTGCTTCTGGCGGTGGAACATACCGATGAAATCATTTTTATGACCGATCTGGCAGGCAACATTGAGTATGTAAATCCGGCCTTCGAGAGGGTGTATGGGTATTCCCGGGAGGAAGTTATAGGAAAGAATCCCCGAATTCTGAAGAGCCGTCTCACGGCGCCCAGGCGCTATGAGGAATTGTGGCGCACCATTCTGGCCGGAGAAGCCTATCACACCGAATTCGTCAATTGCACCAAAGCCGGGGAACTGGTTTCGGTGAATACCTCTATTAACCCCATCTTTAATGCCGAAGGGCAAATGGTGGGGTTCATTGCCGTGCAGGCGGACATCACCGAACTGAAAAAAGCCCAGGAGTCGCTCAAAAGATACGCCGCCGAACTGGAAGAAGCCAAAAACGTGATTGAAGAGCGCGCCGAGCAGTTGACGGCAACCGTGCGAGAACTGGAACTGGCCCGCCGGAAAGCGGAAGCGGCCACCCGGGCCAAAAGCGAATTCCTGGCCAACATGAGCCATGAGATCCGCACCCCCATGAACGGCATCATCGGCATGACCGAGCTGGCCCTGGAAACCCACCTGACCCCGGAACAACGGGAATATCTGCTCACCGTGAAAAGCTCGGCAGACGCCCTGCTGACCATCATCAACGATATTCTGGATTTCTCCAAGATTGAGGCCGGGAAGCTGAGTCTGGTGGAGGGAAAATTCCATCTGGATGAGTGCATCGGCGATGCCATAAAAATCATCGCCGTTCGGGCAACCGAAAAAGATCTTGAGCTGGCCTACCATATTGCTCCCGATGTGCCCACGGCCCTCATCGGCGATCCGGTGCGCTTGCGGCAAATCCTGTTGAATATTATGGGCAATGCGGTTAAATTCACCGATGAGGGGCAAATTCTGCTGCAAGTGTGGAAAGAGGAAGAGGCTTTTGGCGAGGTTCTCCTGCACTTTGCCATTTCCGACACCGGCATCGGTATCCCTCCCGAAAAACAGCAACTGATATTTGAAGCGTTTGCCCAGGTGGATAGCTCCAACACCCGAAAGTACGGGGGAACCGGGCTGGGGCTGGCCATCTCCCGTCAGTTAGTGGAACTGATGGGAGGTTCCCTCTGGGTAGAAAGCCCGGCCAACTGGAACCTGGGCCATGACATCCCCGGCAATGGAGAAGAGATATATCCCTGGAAAGGCGGCCCCGGCAGCACTTTCCATTTTACCGCCCGGTTCAGGCAGCAGACAAGCGTCGAGGAGGCTCCGGAAGAGATTCCTGCCGGGGTAACCCTGGAAGGGGTGCCGGTGCTGGTAGTGGATGATAATCCGGTAAATCGCCGAATTCTTCAGGAGTTGCTGACCCGCTGGAAAATGAAACCGGAGCTGGTGGAAAACGGCCCGGCGGCGCTGCGCAAATTGGCCGAAGCGGTGGAACAACGTCGCCCCTTTTCGCTGGCGCTGTTGGATGTCCAGATGCCGGGGATGGATGGATTTACTCTGGCAGAAAAGATTCGGGAAGATCCCCGATTCCAGTCCCTGCGGCTGATTATTTTGACCTCTTTCGGAGAAAAAGACCATCCGGAGCGGTGCCGGGAGTTGGGGATCTGGGGGTATTACCACAAGCCCATCCATCCCCGGGAATTGCGGATGGCGCTGTATCGAGTTCTGGCCGGGGAAACCGGAAGCATTGCACCTGCTCCCCGTTCCGAAAAACAGGCCCTTCCTCCCGCCGGGGAGAAGGCCCCGGCGCCTGCATCGGGAGGAGGCCTTTCGGTGCTTCTGGCGGAAGACAATCCGGTCAATCGGCGGCTGGCGGTTCGAATGTTAGAAAAGCTGGGGCACCGGGTAGAAGTGGCCGAAAATGGCAAAGAGGCGGTAGAAAAGTGGCGACAGGGGAAATTCGATGTGATTCTGATGGATGTGCAGATGCCCGAGATGGATGGTCTGGAAGCCACCCGATGCATTCGCCGGGAAGAGGATCAAACCGGGGGGCATGTGTTCATTATTGCCCTTACGGCTCACGCTATGAAAGGGGATCGAGAGCGCTGTCTGACGGCGGGAATGGATGGGTACCTTACCAAGCCGCTAAAAAAGGCGGATCTGGAACAGGCGCTACAACACCTGACCACAAAAGTTTGAGGTGCGCCGGTGAAAGTGTTGATCGTAGAAGATGATCGCAATTCGATGCGGTTGCTTCAACATTATCTGGAAAAGTGGGGACATCAGGTGGTTTGCGCTACAAACGGCGTGGAGGCCGTTGATCGGTTGCAGCAGGAGAATTTCCCCCTGATCATCACCGATTGGATCATGCCGGAAATGGATGGGCTGGAGCTGGTGCGCTGGGTGCGGCATCATGGGCAAAAGGAATATACTTACATTATTATGCTGACCTCTCGAACGGAAAAGGAAGCGGTGGTGGAAGGGATGGAAGCGGGGGCGGATGACTTTCTGGCCAAGCCGTTCAATTCCGAAGAATTGCGCGCTCGAATCCGGGCCGGGGAGCGGGTCGTACGGCTGGAGCGAACCCTGATGGAGCAAAATCAGGCCTTGCAACTGGCCAACGAGCGCATGAAGCGAGATCTGGAATACGCCGCTCTGATCCAGAAGTCCCTGCTCCCGGAACACCTGCCTCCTCTCCCCTCGGTAACCGTGGCCTATCGGTTTCTCCCCTGTGAAGAACTGGCGGGAGACATTCTGGATGTGTTTCAACTGGAACCGGATTTGTTAGGGATGTATGTGCTGGATGTCAGCGGGCATGGAGTGGCCGCGGCCCTGCTGTCGGTGACACTCCATCGGCTGCTTTCTCCGGTGCTGGATCAGCTTTCCCTGGTCCGGCGACGGGTGGGAGAAGACGGGGAAATTCAAACGGTTTCGCCCGCTGAAGTAGTGGCTCAGCTTAACCGTCGTTTTCAGATTGAGGAGTCCCATGAACAGTATTTCAGCATGATTTACGGCCTGCTGCACATCAAAGAGGGAGCATTTACCTATGTTTCCGCCGGACATCCCGGGATGGTGCATCTGTCCTCCCGGGGAACATGTCGCCTCATCAAATCTCCGGCGCTCCCGATCGGATTTTTTCCCGATACGCAATACGAAGAGAAAACCCTCTCTCTGGCTCCCGGAGATCGCCTGTATCTGTATTCCGACGGGGTGGTGGAAACCCGGAATAACCGGCAGGAGCAATTTGGCACCTCCCGGTTGATGCAGGTAGTGGGGCGGGCGGCTTCCCAACCCCTTTCCCGGAGTCTGGACCTTCTCATAGAAGAACTCGCCCGGTGGCGGAACAATACCCCCCTGGAAGACGATGTGTCCATTCTGGCAGTGGAATTTGCCCCTCAATCCTGAACCTTCGTTCCTTCGCCGGGTTCATAATTTTACCGTTTGGCGGAAGAAAAATTTTTTCGTATTTTTGCGCCGCTAAAAACGCATCCAACATAGAAGATAGGGAGATGTGGCGATGAATCAGAAAACGGCGAAACTCCTGCGCAGCTATGCAACATACGCAGATATGAACTACAAGGAATTGAAGAAGTGGTGGAATTCCCTGAGCTGGCGGGAAAGAACCATTGAGCGGAAACGGATGATCGAAGATCTGGGGATGGAAGAAGAGGTGGAACAGGAGACCACCGAAGAGGAAGAGGAAAGCGAATAGTACTTCCTCTTTCAATCCCGCTGTACAATATTCGGCGATTCCCTTTTCAGGGAACCGCCTTTTTTGTATTTACCTTAGTACCCCGTTTCATAATTGCTTGTAGGGTTTCAGAACACAGTTTTTCCGCCTCCTTCCACCGCTCCTGCGGTGGAAGGAAGAGAAGGCGCTCCCGCGCCTGCATATTCTTCCACCTAACCCTACAAGAATTTCTGAAACAGACCACTTAGTAAACCGATGGTATTACGGAGAAGTGGCTCCGGTTTCATCCCCCTTCAAATACCGCTCGTACCACTCCAGCGCCCGCCTCAGAAAATCCAGTTGATGCGCCCGTTCCCGATTGCCGTGCCCCTCCCGGGGATACACGATCAGCTGAGTGGGGACTCCCACATATTTTAACCCTCGATATAGCTCGTAGGCCTGATTTAAGGGCACCCGGCGATCCTCTTCCCCATGCAGGATCAGCGTGGGGGTGCGGGCATTGTGGATATGCTTCAGCGGAGAACGATCCCACACCAGATCGAAGTGATCGTACAGCCACAGGTTCCAGTGCACGGTGGCATTCTCCAGGGGGATGTCGGTCATTCCCGCTTTGGAGATCTGATTGGAGATGCCCACGAACACCACCGCGGCGGCAAACCGCTGGCTGTGTTTGGTGGCCGCCCAGGCGCTGGCGTACCCTCCGTAGGAGCCGCCCCCGATGCCCACCCGTTTGGGGTCGATCATCCCCTGCCGATCCAGATAGTCGATGCCGGCCAGGATGTCCTCGAACTCCTTACCCATCAGATCCTGATGATCCCCTTTGGAGAAGGCCACCCCTTTGCCGATGCTTCCCCGGTAATTGGGGAGCAGCACCATGATGCCCCGCTGGGCCAGCAGTTGCGCCGGACGATTGTAAAACGTATTCCAGCCGTCCAGGCGCGCCCCTTCCGGCCCCCCGTGCACCTGCACCTGCAAGGGGTAGCGCTTCCCCGGTTCATATCCCACCGGTTTGATCAGAATTCCGGAAATCTCCCAATCATCCGGGCCTTTCCAGCGAATGACTTCCTGCTTCCCCAGGGGCATGCCGGCCAGTTGGGGATTGGAATGGGTGAGGCGCTGCAGCCGGGCGCTACCGGTTTTGCCCACAAAAACCTCGTTGGGATGATTCCAGGCATTCCCGGCGGTGGCAAAGCGCTTCATATCCCGGGTGAACGAAAGGCTCCCGAAGATGGGGCCGCTATCGCCCATCAGCTTTTTCAGCTTTCCGGTTTCCACGGAAACTTCATACAGGTATGTGCGAACGTCTTCAATCATCACCAGCAGGATGGTGCGGCCGTCCTTCCACCAAAAAGCCTCCGCCGATCCGGGATAGTTCTCCAGCAGGTTTCGAGGCTTCCCTCCGGCCATGGACATCACAAACAGGCTTTGGGGGGAAGGGTCGCTGAAATCCACCGCTCCCAGCCAGGCCACCAGCTTTCCATCGGGGGAAATCCGGGCCAGCTTCAGCTTGCCTTCGGTATCGTAGAGCTTTTGTCCTTCTCCACCGCCCACGGGAACGATGTAGTTGTCGGTGAGCATATAGCTGTCGTCGGTAAAAGGGCGCTCGCTGCCCCGGTAGATCAGGTGTTCCCCATCGGGCGACCAGCGGAACTCCCATACGTTCTCGTCGCTGTGGGTCACCAGATGCACTTCGTTGGTGCTCAGGTCTTCCACATACAGGCGGGTGAGGGTGTGCCAGGTATCCTCCACCCGGGCGTCAAACCCCCTTTTCTTCTGCTTTCGAATCTCTTTCGGCTCCTTATCTGTCAGGGTGTACGCCAGGTATTTCCCATCGGGGGAAAGGGCGTATTGACGCACATCCCGGGGGGCATGGCTGAGCAGCCGGGCTTCGCCTCCGTCGATGGGGATGGCGTACACCTGCCGGTGCTTATGGAACGTTTTTCGGCGTTCGGTAAAAGTGATAAACTTGCCGTCCGGTGTCCAGGCGATGCTTCCCACAGAATGGGGTTTGCTCACGAACTGTCGGGGTTCTCCTCCTTCGGTGGGAACCACCCATAGCTCCGTATATGCGCCGCCGGGTTTCTCATCCGCTCCCCGGGGGGTTCGCAGGCGGTAGGCCACATATTCCCCCTGCGGCTGCATGGCGACCTGAACCACCATTTTCAGGTCTACCACCATTTCCGGGGTAAGCGTCTGGGCGGAACCCTGTCCGGCAAGGAACCACAGCAGTGTTAGAAAAAAGCCGATAGATCGTCTGAAGCTGTACCGAAGCATTGGCGTTCTCCTTATTGTATAAGGTTGTGACCCGTTCAGCGAAAGAATATATTACCTGAGCGGGAATTGCCCAATGAGATTGCATTTTTTATGGGTGATCGATACCGGTGGAGTGGATTCATGGATCAACGGGAATATTGGCATAGAGGGCTTGAGCACCTGCGTTCGGGGCGCTTTTTCGATGCCCATGAGGAATGGGAAATTCCCTGGCGGAAGATGCAGGGAGATCGGCGGAGCTTCTGGCAGGCGATGATTCAGTGGAGCGTGGGAGCCTATCACTATCAGAACGGCAACCTCACCGGATGCCGCAATCTGTGGACAAAAGCCCTGCGCCGTTGCGAGGAAATCTTGCATCGTCGGGGAAGTGCCTCATTGTCTGTGGTAGAGCAACTCCGAGAACATCTGCGGGATCGGCTGGCCGAGGTGGAGCGGGGAGAGAATCCGCTGCCGGCGGTGCTGGCCTTTGCCCGAAACGAGGTTACCGGGGAGTGGTTTGATGGCCTCATCGGCGGTTTATAAGCGTGGGAAAGTATAGAACATGCCCGGCAGGCTAATCCAGCTCCAGGGAGGGATCAT
>CAYQGB010000151.1:0-9223 GCA_964416895.1 uncultured Calditrichaceae bacterium | reverse complement strand
GCTCTATAACCGGAGTTGCCTGAGGCAGGGATCATTTTCGGAAAAAGATGCGCAGCCCCTCGGTGCAGTTGCGGCACATCTCCAGAGCATCTCGATTTCGTACCACCATTTTACGAAAGCGATGATAGTTTTCGCCTTCCCACACTTCCTCAAAATCGGCTTGATCCAGATTGCCCAGCACATATTGGGCGTCTTTGTCAAAGCAGCAGGGGATCACCGTTTTGTCCCAGGTGATCACCGAGCCGTACCAGATTTTCTTGCAATATCCGGAATAAGAGCCTTTCAGCCGATAGGTGCCGTTTCGCTTGATGTATCGGCGGAAGGCCTCGTTCCGGGGAAGGATGGCTTCGGCGTTTTCAAAATCGTAGATCTGGGGGGATTTGAAAATCACTCGATCTACCCCCAGTTCCCGACCCAATCGCCGGATGGCATCCATCTCATGTTCGTTGTGTCGCATCACGATAAATTGCAAATCGGTGAGGGGAAATTTCTTTCCCAACTGTCGCCGGGCCTGGATAAACTGGCGAATCCCCCGAATCACCCGATCAAACTTCCCCGCCTGGCGGTATATCCGGTAGGTTTCCTCGGTAGCCCCATCCACGGAGAGGATCAACCGTCCCAGGGGGCTGGCGGCCAGTTCCCGGGCAAATTGGGGATTGGCCAACCGGGTGCCGTTGGTGCTGATGACGGTGAACATCTTTCGGGAATAGGCGTACTCGATCATCCGAATGATGTCCGGGTTCATAAACGATTCCCCCTGAAAGTACAGCAGGAGCACCCAGGTATAATCGGCGATCTGGTCAATGATCCGCCGATAGTCATCGAAGGTGAGATACCCCTGCGGGCGCAGCAGAGTTTGCAGCCCCACGGGGCATTGAGGGCATCTCAGGTTACAATGGGCGGTGGGTTCGATAATAAACGTGTACGGCTTTCCCCAGACCAAATATCGACGGGTAATTCGAGAAAGGGCATAAGAAGAGAGGATACGAAACGCGTTGGCGAACTTTTTCCAATCCCATAGAGGGAGCAAATAAGCCAGATATGAATTCATACGTTCCTTCCGGAAGTATTAAAAAAAGGGGCACACTCTGTGTGCCCCTTTTTACGACGATGGGGTCTAATCTAAATTTTATTCAAGGAGGGAGGTTTTTTAGGAGAGAACCCCATCGCCGTCAACATTAATATACGCTTTCTCTCCAAGAAAATCAAGAATAATCTGAGTTAATTTTTACCAATTTTCGATTCCCACCTTCAAAACAAAAACGGTCGCGCCACGTCGGGATAAATGTATTGAATTTCCAGCACCTCCCAGCGGTAATTCTTTTCAATCAGAGTTACCTGAAGAATATCCCCCACTTTCAATTTGGCATAAGCGCTGGAAGGAAAGCGCACATTTTCCAGGGAACTAAAGGCCTGCACATCCACCAGATCCATGGTTTTCTGGAACCGACTGCTCAATCGCTGAATTTGATAAAATCCGCTGATCTGATGATCCTCATTATTGCCCCGGGTGAGCAGCACTTCAAATAAATTGTATTCCCCCAGATAAATGTTCAACGCCTTCACCACCCGGGGAACTTCGATTTTAACCCGCTCATAGGCCCTCAAGAAGGGGCGTTTCAGATCGACATACTGCTGCTGTTTCAGCCAGGAGACGAACCGGGCCAGCGATTGGGAAATTCGGGTAAACTGGGATTCATCCTCCTGGGCCAATTTTTGTACCAGCCAGATGGCAAAAAACTCCAGGAAATGCTCCCCCTCGATTTGATACAGATTATGCACCTGAGCATGTTCGATAAGATATTCCTCGAACAACTCCATATCGTGGGCCAGGCAGCAGCAGTCGTCGGGATTCCTGTCGGGGGATTCTTGCACAAACCGTTGAATAACCAGGGTCACATCTTCAAACGGGGTTTCCCATTCTGCCCAGGCCTCTTCGTCTTCCGGCCAGACACTCCCATCCAGTTCCCAGGAAGAATTCTCCGACTCCGCTTCTTCGGAATCCAGCAGTTCCTCGAAATATTCAATGGCCGGATCGGTGGGATGCGCCAGCAAGGATTGCCCTTCGTGCCGGATAAAATGGATGATCTCCTCCACAATAAAATCGCCCAGCTCGAACAGTTCAATGTCGTAGTTGTTCAGCTCGATCCCCATTTCCTCGAAATAGAAGTACTGGAGGGTATCCAACACCACCAGTTCCATTAACTGAACGCGAAAATTCTCTTCATGAATGATATTGCCGGGCAGGTATGGGGGAAGGGATTTGGGAAAGGCGGTGAAATTCTCTTCCTCGGGATCAAACGAGGAGGCCAGACGATTGATTTCGATTCGGCCTTTGGAACGGGAATGCCCGTAGTATCGCTCCTCTAAAAAATATTCCAGGCCATCCCCCAGATTAAAGCATAAACTTCCCAATTGTTCGGTGGTCAGGTACAGGCGAGAGCGGCGGCCATGTTGGGCGAAAAAGCGATTTTCCAATTGCTGACCAAGGTGATTGATAACCTGGTAGATAAACAAATCCAGGTTGGTCAGCTCGTATATCTCTTTACCCCAACTGTGAACGAACTCCCGAACCGAGATCAGGGCATGTGAATGTTTACCAGACAAAATTTATGACCTCCGCCTAACAAGCTCCTGCGAATTTAACCCATCCGGGTGAGGGTGTCAATAGAAAAAAGCCCCTTCCCAGGGATCGGCGCCTGGATTCCGGGAAGCCGGCACGGCGCCACAGGGGAATCCGGAGATTCACCCGGTATCTTCCAGAGTGGAGGAAGACGCCTGCGGTACCGCTGTCGTCGGGGCTTCTCGATATTGCAGCCGATACAGCTTGTAGTAAATTCCGCGTTTCCTCAACAGTTGCTGATGGGTGCCCTGTTCCCGGATCACTCCTTTATGGAGCACCACGATTTGATCCATGCGCTGGATGGTGGAGAGGCGATGGGCAATGACCACGGCGGTACGCCCTTCCAGCACTACCTGAAGGGCCTCTTGAATCAAAGCTTCCGATTCGCTGTCAATGTTGGCGGTGGCTTCATCCAGCAGCAGGATATCCGGGTCAATGACCAGGGCCCGGGCCAGGCTCAACAACTGTTTTTGCCCCACCGAGAGGTTGCTTCCCCCCTCTTTCACCTCGGCATGATAGCCTCCGGGCAGCTTCAGGATAAAATCGTGGGCGTTCACCAGCCGGGCGGCTTTTATCACCGCGTCTTCGGAGATCTCCGGCCGCCCCAGGCGGATATTCTCCAGAACGGTGCCGGAAAACAGAAACACATCCTGCAGCACCACGGCCATGCGCCGCCGGAGGCTCTGCAAATCCCACTCCCGCACATCCACCCCATCCACCCGAACGCTGCCCTGCTGTACATCATAGAAGCGCCCGATCAGGCGCATCAGGGTGGTTTTTCCCGCGCCGGTATGCCCCACAATCGCATAGCGCTTGCCGGGAGGGATGTGCAAATTGATGTCCTTGAGCACATAGTCGCCGTTATAGGCGAAATAGACATTCTCAAAAGTAATCTCACCCCGCAGAGTATCCTGGCGATGCCCCTGAGGAGGCGAAGCGATGGCCGGAGAAGTGTCCAGTAATTTGAAGATGCGTTCGGAAGCGGCCAGGGCGCTCTGAAGGATGTTGTATTTGTCGGAAAGATCGCTGATGGGCCGAAAGAACATCTTGGCATATTGAATGAAGGCGATGAGCACCCCCAGGGTCACTCCTCCGGATTCAATCAACCAGCCCCCCCGAAAGATAATGATGGCCAGCGCCACAGCGCTGATCAGTTCCACCACCGGATAGAAGATGGCATAGTAGAAAATGGTTTTGATATTGGCGTGGGTGTAATCCCAGTTCAGTTTTCGGAATCGATCCAGATCCCGTTCTTCCCGGTTGAACAGTTGCACAATGCTCATCCCGGAAATGCGCTCCTGCAAATAGGCGTTGATCCGGGCCAGGTAGTATCGAATCTGACTGTAAGCGGCGCGCACCTTTTTCCGGAACACAAACGAGGCCACAAACAGCAGGGGAATAACCGAAAACGTCCACAGCGCCAGTTCCAGATGGATGGACACCATCATCACCACAATGCCCAGGATGAGGAAGATGTCCCCGAAAATCATCACCAGTCCCTGGGTGAACATCTGGTTCAGGGCTTCCACATCGGAGGTCACCCGGGTCATCAGTCGCCCCACGGGGTTTTTGTCGAAGAACTGCTGATGCAGCCGTTGCAGGTGCCCGAAAATTTCCTCCCGCAGATCGAAAATAATTCGCTGCCCTAAATACTGGGTCAGCCAGATCTGGATGTACTTGATCAGGAAATTGGCGCCCAGTATCCCCACATACAGGGCCACGATTTCCAGCAATCCGGCATAGTCGCCGGTGACAATATGGGCATCCACGGCCACCTTAATGAGGTAGGGGCCGACGGTCTCCATCCCCGCCGCCAGGATAATCATCCCCACCGCCAGCAGGATGAGATACCAGTAGGGGCGGCCATAGCGCAACAGGCGCCGCATCAGCCGATGATCGTATACCTTACCGACGACCCGGTCTTCTTCCACCGCCGCTCGCTTGGGACGATGGTTATCCGTTTTTCCCTGTCCTGATTTCCCGGTCCCTGTTGTGCTCATGGGTTCAAAACCACTTTGCTTACCGTTCTTGATGGCCAAAAATGAAAAACAAATATCATCGTCGGAGGGTGAAAAGCCAAAGGCTTTGTGAAAATTAAGCGGATGAAACGGGAGCCAGGGAGGCAAAAGGCGTCAGGGATATCTAATAGGTTGACGTATCCGGAGACGCGGAGCGGATGAACTTTACTTCCCCCGCAGAGCGGGGGAAGGAGAAAAGGGCAAAAGGCGTCAGGGATATCTAATAGATTGAGGTATTCGGAGACGCGGAGCGGATGAACTTTCCTTCCCCCGCAGAACAGGGGAAGGAGAAAAGGCAAAAGGCGCCATGAGGGGAGGCCGGGAAAACAGCCCGGTGATTTATCGCCGGGAAAGCAAAGTTTTGCCCCCCGGAAGAGGAATGAGTGCCCCGGTCTCCAGAAACCGATCTTCCGGAGGCAGTTTTCCTCCACCGGAAAGATCAATCTGCCAGACACCGGTATAAACCTTGCTCCCCTCCACAAAATCAATCTCCAGATCAATAAGCGCGGCTCCCTCTTCCCGAAACTGTCGATCTTTCGCCCGGAAACCGCTCCATTCATCTTCCAGCCACAGATGCTCCCTCCCGGTTCCCAGCCAGACACCCAGGTATTTTTTGATTCCGCTTTCCAGGAAAATTTCCACATCCACCAGCAACAGGTTTTCGCCGTCAAATTCCTTCCGCTTTTGGATAAACTCGTCCAGGCTGCTGGCTTTCCATATCCGCTGAGGGCCGGTACCGGGAACCCAAATCGCGGCATAGCGAAGTTCACCCATGGGATTGACAAACGCTTCCACGTCCACCACCCAGTAGTTTTCCGGAGTGTAATTTCTTCGGGTGCGCAGAAACTCATCCCAGCTCAGATCGGCCAGAAAGCGATGGTGCTGGCTGGCCTTCCGAAAAGTGGCCAAATAGTTCAATATCCCCTCAGAATCCTGATACACTTCCAGATCGACGATTTCAATTCCTTCCTTCCGGAACTCCCGCCATTTGTCTAAAAAACCGTCCCAGCTATTCGCTTTCCACAGCCGATGGCTGATTTTAGACAGATGCCACACCCCGGCGAACAGGCGCTGCCCCTCTTCCACATAGGTCTCCACATCCACCAGTTCGAATCCGCTGGCCCTGAGGGCATCGCGCTTGGCCAACAAATCTTTCCAGGTTAAATCCAGCCAGAACTGATATTGCTTTCCCGAAGTGGGAGGAGCAGGCGAAGTGCCTCCGGGGGTTTTCGATACCGGCGGGAAGCGATCGGTGTCCACTGGCTGGCAGGAGAAAACGATCCAGAAGATGCAGAGCAAAAACAGGAACATCCCTCGAACGGAAAAGACGGTGGTTAACGGCGAAGGAATTTTGTCGATTTCCGCCGCCCCCCAACGGCAAATGCCGCTCTGCGTCTGCCCGATTCGGGGCAAATTCCATCTCCTCATCTTTGGCTCCCTCTGTTTGGCATCCTCAATTTTCACATCTCATGTTGGTTAGACCCAGATTGTCTCGCCGCCATAATTGAACCGTTAAAGATTGTCTAAAAATTATTTCCCGCTTTCGGTTTCAAACAGTTCATAGAATGGGTCATATTCTCTTTCTCCTTCCACCGCTCTGCGGTGGAAGGAAGCGCGAGGTGCTCCTGCGCCGTATCAAAATGACGCTTTCCCTAACATCCTGTTCTTGAATACCATAGCGACGCAGAGCGTCGACGCTTTCCTTCCGCCGCGGGAGCGGCGGAAGGAGAAGGTGGGAACCTGTATTGTTTAAAACCGGCAAGTTATTTTTAGACGAACCCTTACTGCTTGCGGCTCAAATCGCTATACACGATCTCCGCGAACGCATCCGGTTTGATAAAGCCCTTCCCCCATTGGGCATCGAACTCGGCGGTGGGGTGCGCTGCCAGAATTTCTTCTTTCGACTTTCCCTGCCGGATCAGCCCGGCCACCTTATCCCGAACGCCCACCAGCATGCGATGATAGGCCTTTAGTTCGGCTCCGGTGGAGAGCGGCCCATGACCGGGGATCAGTTTTGTATCATCTTGAATCTGAGACAGAATATACTCCACCGCCCGGATGACCCCATTTACCGAACCACCGTTGGGCACATCAATAAACGGATATGTACCGTTGAAGTACACATCCCCCGTGTGTACGGCATTGGTTTTGGGGAAAAAGATGATCGCGTCGCCGTCGGTGTGAGCACCGAAGCCGGGATGATACACCCGAATGTCATCCCCGTTCAAATGGAAGCTCAGGGACTGCTGAAAGGTAATGATCGGCAGGGCTTCCTTGGGAGAAGGGGGCATCTTGCTCTGAAAAAAGGCGATGAACTGCTCGGTACTCAGCCGTTTGCGCACATTTTCATGGGCCACGATAACCGCTCCGGCTTTCCCGAAATTGGCGTTGCCCCCGGTGTGGTCGCCGTGAAAATGGGTGTTGATCAGAAAGCGGATCGGCCGGTCGGTAATCCCGGCGACGGCCTGACGGATTTTCTCCGATACCGGAGCAAATTGATCATCGATCATGAATACCCCGTCCTCGCCGGCGAAAACGCCGATATTTCCTCCTCGCCCGACCAACATATAAAGGCCATCGCCGACTTCCACCACCTGCAGGGGAGGCGGTTCCTGAGTTTCCCCCCGGGTAAACCATACCGCGATCAATAGCAACAGGCATATTCCACCTGTCGCCATACGATATGCTGTCCGTTTATTCATAGAGAATTCTCCTCAGTATCGAAGTGAATGGAACAATTCACTGAGCGGGGCAAATCCCTTGCCGAGATAAAGCGGGTCATCCGTTGAAGATGGATAGCCCATTTTACAAACAAATCCGGGAATAATCCACAAAAATTGCGGGAAAGTTTTTGGTACTTGAGGCCGGGAGTATTAAACTTGCCTTCCACACCAAACCGAGGAGAAGAAACATGCGAGCGCGTTGGGGATATTTTTTGCTGGTTATCGGATTAGTGGTGCTGGCATGGGGATGCCGGAGTTCGGATCACTCTCCGGCCCATCAACACCAGATGAACACTCCCGCCGCCGATCAAGAGAATCCCGCCAATCGGCACATGCACCGGGTGCCGTTTGACACCCTGGTGCAACGGTTTGAAGCTCCGGAGCGGGAGAAGTGGCAAAAACCGGATCTGGTGATCGAACAAATGGGCGATCTTTCCGATAAGGTGGTGGCGGATATCGGCGCCGGCACCGGCTATTTTGCCTTTCTCATCGCCCAAAAGGCTAAAAAGGTCATCGCCATCGACATTGATGAACGGTTTTTGAACTACATCGAGCAGAAGAACGCCGCCCGGGAAGAACCTCTGCCCATCGAAACCCGTAAGGTGCCCCCGGATGATCCTCAACTGAGCAAGGGGGAAGCGGATATTGTGCTTCTGGTGGATACCTATCATCATATCGAAAACCGCCCGGAGTATTTTGCCCGGGTGCGGGAAAAGCTTCCTCCGGATGGACTTCTGATGATCGTGGATTTCAAAAAAGAGGAGATGCCCGTGGGGCCGCCGATGGACATAAAGCTTTCTCCGGAAACGGTGGTCGCGGAGCTGAAACAGGCCGGATACCAATCCGTCGAGGTGGATACTCAATTGTTACCGTATCAATACATCGTTACCGCGAGGCCATGATGGGCAAGCCTGTGCCGAAGGAATTTTACCGCTTTGTGGAGGAACTGTGCCGGGTCAGCGGGGAGATTATCCGGGATTATTTTCATCGGCCGGACCTGCAGGTGGAGCAGAAAGCCGATGCCTCTCCGGTGACCCGGGCGGATCGAGAGGCGGAAGCGGCCATACGGGAGCGTATCCGCCGCGGCTATCCCGATCACGGCATTATCGGGGAAGAATACGGCGAGGAGAACCCCGGAGCAGAATTCGTGTGGGTGCTCGATCCCATCGACGGCACCAAAACCTTCATCCACGGCTGCCCCCTGTTCGGCACTTTGATCGGGCTATTGCATCAGGGAGAGCCGGTGTTGGGAGCGATCCACCTGCCGGTGCTGAACCAGCTATGTATGGGGGATAATTCCCGGACCACGCTAAACGGCCGGGCGGTTGGGGTTCGCCGGAGGAGGGATCTGGCTCAGGCCACGGTGCTGGCGACGGACATCACCAACGTAGCCCGGTATCAGGAGGAGGCCGGTTTTCAACGGCTGGTGAAGCAATGCCGGCTGTTCCGCACCTGGGGGGATTGCTACGGCTACGTCCTGCTGGCCGCAGGCCATGCCGATGTCATGCTGGATCCCATCATGAACCCCTGGGATATGCTGCCGCTGATTCCGGTAATTCGGGGAGCCGGCGGGGTAATCACCACCTGGCAGGGAGATGACCCGACCCGGGGAGATTCCTGTGTGGCCGCCGGGAAGGAGTTGCATCCGCTGGTGGTGGAAATGCTCAATTCATATACCCCTCAGGGATGAAAACTTGCGTTCTTATGCAGGGTAAAATTCGCCGGTTTTTGCTACCAACCGTGATGCGTGATACGTGATACGTGATTATTTTTGACGTATATGATTATTTTTTCACGCATTACGTAAGATAGCATTCTATCGAGAAGAATTTTGATCCGGTGCAACAACTTCAATTGCT
>CAYQGB010000150.1:0-9353 GCA_964416895.1 uncultured Calditrichaceae bacterium | reverse complement strand
TGTGGTGCTCCCATGCACGGGATACGCGATACATAGGACATGGTAAATTATTGCACTTTGTAGATTCTTTCTATCTTACAAGCTCGCATTAATCATCCCCTGATATTCCCGATGAACACCAAAATGCTGAGTACAGGAGTCATCATCACCCTGGCATTGCTGCCGGTGCTGTGGGTAGCCATCCACTACCGGGGGCTGGAGGTGGTGGAAGGGCTGGTGGAAGGGGGATTTGCCGTGCCGCAAATCTCGGCGGATTCCCTGTACGCGGCCCTGACTTCCCCGGGGGCGCCGGAGTATCTCCTGTTCGATGTGCGTACCGAGGCGGAATATCGGGTCAGCCATCTCCCCTCGGCCATCCGGGTGGATCCGGATATGTCCGGAGAGGAATTTCTGAAACAGTTCGGCGACTCCCTTTCCGGGAAGCGGGCGGTGTTCTATTGCTCGGTGGGCGTGCGCAGTTCGGCCCTGCTGAGCAGGGTTCTGAAAGCAAGCGGAGATCCATCCCCGTTTTCGGCGGCAAATCTCCGGGGTGGGATTTTTCGCTGGTTCAACCGGGGGTATCCTCTGGTCAATGCCGCCGGCCCTACCGATGCTGTTCACCCTTATAATTTCTGGTGGAAACAACTTGTCCGGAAGCCATAGCAACCGCGTTTTTCCTTCCCTGACATCAAATTCAATCTTACGTGGATTGTCCGTTGAAATACACCGCTGTGCGCCTTATATTTAGCCGAATTTACCCGGGAATAGTGATCATTTGAATACTACACACGATGGCACGTAAGCGAAGAAAAATTCAACGATTTCACAACAAAAGCCGGGGTGGGGGGAACAATCCCGATGCCGTGTTAAAGCAGGAAGTTTACGGCGTGCTGCTGGTGGCGCTGGGCATTCTATTCGCCCTGGCGATTGTAACGTACAATCCCGCCGATCCGGTCATCGGTCAACTGGCCGAAGGGAACGAATATCAGGCCCACAATCTGTTAGGCACCGCCGGAGCCACCCTGGCCCGACCCATATTTCAAACCACCTTCGGCTATGCGGCGTTAGTGTTTCCCTTTTTGTTGATGCTCATCGGCATCCGGATGATGGGCTTTCTGGTGGGGAAACTGCTGCGGCTGTCGTTGATTTCCCTGGGATGGGCCTATTTCTTCGCCCTGGTGCTGGCCATGCCCGAAGCCCTGCGCACCGGAGGACATTCGGTGGATTATTTCCCCAGCGGCATCGTGGGTGGAGTAACCGCCGACCTGATCGCCTTCTATTTTGGGAAATTCGCCCTGATCTTCCTCTCCGGAGTGTTCTTCCTGATCATGCTCATGGTCACCTTCCAGTTCCGCATCTCCACGGTGCCCATCTCGGTGGCCCAGTCCCTGCAACGCTTCTTTCTGGCCCTGCGAACCCGATGGAACCGCCTGGTGGAATGGGTAAAAAGCGTGCAGTGGCTGCCGGAACGGCCTCCCCGGGAAGAACGCCCCTCTCGTTTTCGGCGAAAGCGAAAAAAGGAACCCCCGCCCTCTGCTTTTGAAGGGGAGCAGGTAGAACCGGTACACAGCTTCACCGATTTTGAAGAAGGGGATGGTTTCGAGGAGCCGCCGGGTTCCCCGGGGACTGCCGAACCTCCGGAAGGCGCAGCCCGGGAGATGGAGGGAGTTCCTTCCACCGGGATACCCTCGGTGGAGGAGCCCCTGGAACATCCTCTTCCGGATCATACCCTGGAAGTCAGCGAGGAGGATGATTCCTATCTCTTCCCCATGGTGGAACCGCCCGGCGAAGAGACCGCTCCCTCATCCCCCGAACCCCAGTTGGTGGAGCCGGTGAAAGAACCGGAGATAGACTATGACGAACAGGTACGGCAGTCTCTGGAAAATTACCAATTCCCCTCTCTGGATCTGCTGAACCAGGATGCCGCCGATTCCCGGGTGTCCAAAGAAGAGTTAATGGCCAACGCCGATCTGCTGGAAAAGACCCTGGAGCAGTTCGGGGTTCGGGCGTTTGTCAAGAAGGTTATTGAGGGGCCGGTGATTACCCTGTATGCAGTGCGGCCGGCGGAAGGGGTCAAGATCAACCAGATCGTCAGCCTGGCCGATGATCTGGCCCTGGCCATGCGGGCGAAAGGCATCCGAATGATTGCCCCCATTCCCGGAGAGGCGGCCATCGGGATCGAGATTCCCAATCGGCATCCTTCCATCGTGTGGTTTAAATCCATTGCCCGGTCGGAGAAATTCCAGAAGCATCCCGGAGAATTGGTGCTGGGCATGGGCAAAACCATCGGCGGAGATGTGTTCTGCGCCGACCTCACCCGCATGCCCCACCTGCTGGTGGCCGGGGCTACCGGATCGGGAAAGAGCGTGGGCATCAATACCATGATTGCCAGCATCCTGTATCGGGTGCCCCCCAGCGATGTAAAGTTTGTGCTCATCGACCCCAAAAAACTGGAACTCTCCCTGTACGCCAAACTGAAGGATCACTACCTGGCCATCTGCCCCGAACTGGATGAGATCGTGATTACCCATCCCCAGAATGCCGTGCTGATGCTCCGCAGTGTGGTCAATGAGATGGAAGAGCGCTACGATCTGCTGGCTCAGGCGGGCGTGCGGGATATTGTGTCCTATAACCAGAAGCTGGAGAAACTGGCCGGTAGCGGCAAGAATACCAACGGGCTTCGTCGGTTGCCCTACCTGGTGGTGATCATCGACGAGCTGGCGGATCTGATCCTGACCGCTTCCCGGGAGGTGGAAGAACCCATTACCCGCCTGGCCCAGATGGCCCGTGCCGTGGGCATCCATCTGATCGTGGCCACCCAGCGGCCTTCGGTGGATATCCTCACCGGGCTGATCAAAGCCAACTTCCCCACCCGAATCGCCTACCAGGTGGCCACCCGCCCGGATTCCAAAGTGATTCTGGATATGTACGGGGCGGAAAAGTTGATCGGAAACGGGGATATGCTGTTTTTGCCCCCCGGAACCGGCAAACCGGTGCGGTTGCAAAATCCGCTGATTACCACCGAAGAGATTGAGCGGATAATCCAGCACATTCGCCAGCAACCCAAGTTTCCCCCGTATGAATTGAAATTGGTGCGACCCACCCGGGAAGTCGGAGGCGCGGCGGCCAAAAAGATCCGGGGAGAAGACGATCTGTTTGAAAGGGCCAAAGAAATTGTAATTCGCCATCAACAGGGATCGATCTCTCTGTTGCAGCGGAAGCTGAAAATCGGCTATGCCCGGGCCGCCCGCCTGATCGATGAATTGGAAGAAGCCGGCATTGTGGGACCGGGACAGGGAAGCAAAGCCCGCGACGTGCTAAAATCCTCTCTGGATGAATGAAGTGAGGAGGCAAAGGAGAACGTTTATGAAACAAGCTGTTCGATTTGACCGGTGGAAGTGCGGGTTCATCATCGGGTTGCTGGTGATGGTCGGTTCCGCCCCGGCGGCAAAGGTGGATAAGATTATCAAAGAGATGCAAAAAACGTATCGCTCGGCGCAGAGCATCGCCATCCATTTTCAGCGCATCGACCGCTTTTCACTAACCGGTACACAAAGTGAGGTGCGGGGCACCTTCTACATGGCCGGCAGAAACAAGTTTCGGCTGGATTCGGAAGACCAGTTGCTGGTCAATGACGGCACCACCCTGTGGCGCTATAACAAACTGGATAACCAGGTACTGATTGACTACGCCAAAACCGAAGAACAACAGGGCCTGTTCAACGACTTCCTGTACGAGTTGCACGATAAGTTTTTCGGGGAGATTCTGGAGGAGCGTACCGATCAGGGCAAAAAGACCTATGTGATAAAACTGGTGCCCAAAACCTCCACCGATAGTTATTTCACTTTCATTAAGCTCTGGGTGGTGGATAAATCCTGGCGCATTACCCGGGTGGTGTATGTGGATTATAATGAAAATCAGACCGAATTTGCCATCGAGAAGATGGAGTTTAATCCCACACTCCCCGACTCTACTTTTCGGTTTATCCCGCCTGAAGGCGTTGAGGTGATCGACCTGCGGTTTTAATGAATCGGGTAAAGTTCCCTCACAACAGGTCGAAAATAGCACATTTATCTCTTATGTCGATTCTGAGGGAACCATTGATCACCGTTACTTTATGGATTACCTCCGGGTAGCCTGTTCGGGGCCGGCCGAACAAGCCCGGATGTACCGGATCGACGCTTTGAAAAAAGCGAGTCTGTTCAGTTCTTTCTGGCCGAGTGTGGGTTTCCTTTCCTGTTTTTGGGGAGAGCACGGGATTGCATCCGGCCAACTCTGGAAACCAGTTGGTTGAACGCTTAAAAGGAGCACCATTGTGGAAAATTATCCCGAATTGATGGAGCAGGAGCAGCAAATTACCCTGCAGGATTATTTGCGGATCCTGTATCGGGGGCGATGGTTGATCCTGGGATCGTTTGTGGTGATGTTGCTGGGGGCCTTTTACCTCAATTACTCCACCGAACCGGAATATCAGGCCAGCGCCAAGATACTGGTGGAAAATCCCTCGGCCAACAAGCTGGCCCTGTTCAATGTGGATTACCTGAACATGCCCTCCACGTTTATCACCAACCAGGTAGAGATCCTCCAGAGCCGAACCCTGGCGGAGCGGGTAGTTGCCGAACTGGAATCCGCCGATTTCCGGGACTCTCTGTCCATTTTTCAACCTACCTCCCGGGGAGATTATCTGACCTTGCGGGAACAGATCGACTGGATTCTGGACCATTTAACCGTCACTCCCAAAACCGAATCGGATATTATTGAGATTGTGTATGTCGCCAGCACCCCTTTTGAGGCGGCTACCGTGTGCAACGTGATTGCAGAAAGTTTCCAGAAATTGAATCGGGATTTTAGCCGCAGCGAGCTTCGGGAGTTGCGCCGGTTTCTGGAATTTCAGTTGAAGAAAAAAAGCGAAGAGTTGCGACAGTCGGAAGAGGCTCTCCGGGAGTACCGGGAGCGGGAGAAGCTGGTTTCTCTGGATGCCGTCACCAGCGAACTGATCTCCCGACTGGCGGAAGTTCAGGCGGAACTGGAAACCGCCGCCATTGAACTGGAAGCCGCCCAGGAGAAAAAACACAATCTGGAAAAACAATTAGAAGAACGCCGGGAGACCCTGGCGGTGGAGGTATCTCAGATTTCCAGCCCGCTGCTTCAGGAGCTGCAAAAGGAATACGCCCGGATGGTGAGCGAAAAGGTCAAATATGAGACCCTGATCGCTCAGGATCGTACCATCGATCCTCAGGAATACCAGATGCAGTTGCAGAGCATGTCCAGCCGGATTAAGGCCGTCCAGGACAAGTTGCAGGAAGAAGCCCAGCGAATCGCCAACACCAGCATGGTTGCCGATCCCTTGCAGATTGCCCAGAAGCTCATCGCCGAGATTCTGGATGTGGAAACCCAGATGAAAGCGCTTCAGGCCAAAGTAGATGCCCTTCGGGAAGTGGTGGATGAATATGAGCTGGAATTGGAGCGGCTTCCCGGTCAGGGGCTGGAGTTGGCCCGGTTGCAACGGCGGGTGGAGGTGGATCAAAATACTTATATTCTGCTGACCCAGAAGCTGGAAGAAACCAAAATCGCCGACGCCGGGCAAAAGGACATCATCCGGATTCTGGATCGCGCCATCGAACCGCTAAGCCCCATTAAACCGAAGAAGAAACTCAACCTTTTGCTGGGCGCGCTATTGGGAATCGGCCTGGGGGTGGGGCTGACGTTTCTGCTGGAGTTCTTCGATGACTCCATCAAAAATCCCGAAGAACTGGAGCGCATGGGTTTTCCCATTCTGGCCATCATTCCGGAGATCTCTCAGGAAGATGTGGTGAGCAAGAAGTTCTCCCGCAACGGTCAGGGGCAGCTATCGGAAGAGCAGATTCTGGAATCCCGGCTGGTCACCCATCTGGATCCCAAATCCCCCATTTCGGAAGCCTACCGAACCCTGCGCACCAATATTCAATTCAAAAATCTGCGGCAAAAAGAGAATACCCTTCTGGTGACCAGTTCGGCGCCCAAAGAGGGGAAATCCACTACTATCGCCAATCTGGCCATCACCATGGCTCAGATGGGGAGCCGCACCCTTCTGGTGGATACCGACCTGCGCCGGCCGGTGCTGCATTCCTTATTCAACCTCAAAAAAGATAAGGGAATTAGCAACTATCTGGTGGGCAAACTGACCTTCGATGAAATTGTCAAATCTACCTTTATTGATAACCTGTTTATAGTGACTTCCGGGCCGTTGCCTCCCAATCCTTCGGAGATGTTGTCTCTGGAGACGATGGATGAGTTCATCGACCGGGCCCGCCGGGAGTTCGATGTGGTGCTGTTTGACAGCCCGCCCATCATCGCCGTTACCGATGCGGCGGTGTTGAGCACCAAAGTCGATGGGATGCTGTTGGTGATCCGGGCACACCAGACCCAGCGCAATGCCATCAAACGGGCCAAGAATCTGCTGGAGAACGTCAACGCCCCCATCGTTGGCTGTGTGTTGAACAGCGTCAGCATTGATCGCGCCTATGGATCATACTACTATTATTACTACTACCATTATTACAGCTACTATGGTCACGATCTGAAACGACGGAAAAAAGCACGGGCCTGATAACCGACTGAGGAGGAGCGCTGATGAAATTGACCATCGTGGGAACGGGCTACGTGGGGTTGGTCGCCGGAGCCTGCTTTGCCGAAAGCGGCAACGACGTGATCTGCATGGATCGCGATGAAGAAAAGATCCGGCTGTTGCAGGAGGGAACCATTCCCATCTACGAGCCGGGGCTGGATCAATTGGTGTATCGAAATCAAAAAAACGGGCGGCTTTCCTTCACCACCGATATGGAGGAAGCGGTCAACAAGTCGGACATCATCTTCATTGCCGTGGGCACCCCTCCCGACGAAGACGGATCGGCGGATCTGTCCCATGTGCTGGATGTGGCCCGCTCTATCGGCCGGCACATGAAACGTTACAAAATTGTGGTGAACAAAAGCACCGTTCCCGTGGGAACCGCCGATAAGGTTCGGGAAGTGCTGGCAAAGGAGACCGACATCCCCTTTGATGTGGTCTCCAATCCGGAATTTCTCAAAGAAGGCAACGCCATCGACGACTTCATGTATCCCGATCGGGTGGTCATCGGAACCCGCAACCCCCGGGTAGCGGAGATTATGAAGGAGTTGTATTCTCCCTTTGTGCGCACCGGGAATCCCATCATCGTAATGGATGAGCGCAGCGCCGAACTGACCAAGTATGCCGCCAACGCCATCCTGGCCACGAAAATCTCCTTTATGAATGAAATTGCCAATCTGTGCGATCTGGTGAACGCCGATGTGGAAATGGTGCGCAAAGGCATCGGCTCCGATAAGCGTATCGGCTACTCGTTTATCTTTCCGGGAGTGGGATATGGCGGTTCTTGCTTTCCCAAAGATGTGAAGGCCATCATCCGCACCGCCCATGCGCATGATTATCGCCTGCGGGTGCTGGAAGCGGTGGAGGAGGTCAACGAAATTCAGAAGACCATCCTGGTGCCCAAGATTCTGAATCACTTCGGCGGCAGCGTGGAGGGGAAGACGCTGACCATCTGGGGATTGAGCTTTAAGCCCAAGACGGATGACATGCGGGAAGCGCCTTCGTTGCGCATCATCGAAAAACTGCGTGAACTGGGCGCTCGCCTTCAGGCCCACGATCCGGTGGCGCTGAAAGAGGCCCGCCGCCGGGGACTGGATCAATATGTGCGGCTGTTTGATGACTACTACGAAGCCCTCCGAGACTCGGATGGCTTGATTCTGGTCACCGAATGGTTGAATTACCGGGAACCGGATTTTGAGCGGATGAAGCAACTGATGCGAACCCCGGTAGTTTTCGATGGCCGAAATGTGTATCATCCGGAAAAGATGCGGGAGCTGGGGTTTGCCTATTACGGAATCGGACGACGTTAAAGGAAAATCAAAGGAGAACTGAGGATCATGAGTGTGGAGTTGTTGAACAAGATTCAGGAACGCAAGGCCACGGTAGGTGTGGTCGGTCTGGGATATGTGGGGTTACCCCTGATTCTGGAATTCATCGAGGAAGGATTTCCGGCCATTGGATTCGACATCGACGAAGATAAGGTGACCATGCTCAACCAGGGGAAATCCTACATCAAGCACATTGCCGCCGACCGGATTCACCAGGCCGTCGAGCGGGGGAGCTTTCGGGCAACTACCGATTTCGGTGAATTGAAAGAGGTCGATTGTATTCTGGTGTGCGTGCCCACGCCGTTGAACAAGCACCGGGAGCCGGATCTCTCCTTCATCATCAACACTTCCCGGACCATCTCCCGGCACCTGCGCAAGGGGCATCTGGTAATTCTGGAAAGCTCCACCTTTCCGGGCACCACCGAAGAGGTGATGCGCCCGATTCTGGAAGAGTCCGGGTTGAAGTGCCATGAGGATTTTTACCTGGCCTTCTCTCCGGAACGGGAAGATCCCGCCAATCCCAAATACTCCACCAAAACCATTCCCAAGGTGGTGGGGGCCAATCATCCCACCAGTCTGGAACTGGCGCAGACCCTGTATAATCAGGTGATTGTAAAAACGGTGCCGGTGAGTTCCAGTCAGGCGGCCGAGGCCACCAAGCTATTGGAAAACATCTTCCGCAGCGTGAACATTGCTCTGGTCAACGAGATGAAGATGATCCTGGATCGGATGGGCATCGACGTGTGGGAAGTGATCGACGCGGCGGCCACCAAGCCGTTCGGATTCATGCCCTTCTATCCCGGCCCGGGGCTGGGCGGCCATTGCATCCCCATCGATCCGTTTTATTTGACCTGGAAGGCCCGGCAGTATGATGTCGCCACCCGGTTCATCGAGTTGGCCGGAGAAGTGAACACCATGATGCCCTACTACGTGGTGAACAAGCTGGCCGACGCCCTCAACGACCGGCGTAAGAGCATCAACGGCTCCCGCATCTTGCTGCTGGGGATGGCCTACAAAAAAGACGTGGATGACCTCCGGGAATCCCCCACCCTGAAGTTGATGCAAATCCTCCTGAAAAAAGGGGCCAAAGTGGATTATAACGATCCCCACATCCCCCGGTTGTGGCCCATGCGCCATTACGATTTCTCCGGGAAATCCAGCGTTCCTCTGACCGAGGAGAGTCTCCGAAACTACGACGCAGTGGTGATTTCCACCGATCACTCCGCCTATGACTGGGATTTTGTGGTGGAACACGCCCAACTGGTGGTGGATACCCGGAATGCCACGGTCAACGTTACCCGGCATCGGGAGAAAATTTACAAGGCCTGAGCAAACCCAACAGCGGTGAGAAAGTATAAAAGCGGTCGCAACAGGGGCCGCTTTTTTTTATCCTTGCTGAGGAGGAGAATTGAGGTTTCCGACGATCAATTTATCCTGAG
>CAYQGB010000149.1:0-9389 GCA_964416895.1 uncultured Calditrichaceae bacterium | reverse complement strand
ATCCAAACCGGAGATACAGGAAAGGGCAAGTAGAGGAGAAACAGGGTTGAAACAGTATTCAGAACAGATTGGAGATCTGTTGGCCGATGAATCTTTTCTTCGATGGCTATCCGGCAGCGCCGATGAAAAGGAATCCCAACGCTGGCAGGAATGGGAGGCGCAGAGTCCCGAAAACCGGCATCTCATCCAGGAAGCCCGAATATTATGGCAGGCCACCCAATTTCAGCCGACTTCTGTGCCGGATATTTCCCAAAAATTGGCCCAACTGGAAGCAGCACTGGAATCGGAACCACCGGCCGAAAAAGCAAAAACCTCCATATCACGGATACCATTTCCAATTATGGGCACCATCCGGACGCGGAAATGGATGTGGGCCGCTTTGGGCGCTGCCGCCGCCATATTGTTGCTGCTGATGACATATCAAATACCGGTGGTACAACGCTGGCTTCACTATCGCACCGTTTCCACCGCTTATGGAGAGCAAAAGCATATTACCCTTCCGGATGGGTCTATCGCGATTTTGAATGCCAACTCTTCCTTGCGATTTCTGTCGCGCTGGGGGGAAAATTCCGAACGGCGTTGCGACTTGACCGGAGAAGCCTATTTTGACGTCAAGTCCTCCACCGGGGAGAGCCAATCCGAGTTTGCCGTATACACCCGGGATGGGCGGATAGCGGTGATGGGTACCCGCTTCGCCGTGCGAGACCGGGGCGCCGGGTCACGGGTGACCGTGGAAGAAGGGCTGGTGAAAATCACCGCCATCGACAGTACCGGGAAGCACCTTTCCTCAAAAGCCACCGCCATCGTACGACCCGGTCAATATGTGGCCTTTCGAAGAGGAGATCGCCAACTTACCCCCCATGAAGCGCGCTGGGGACTGTACATCACCTGGTGGCGGGATCACCTCGTGCTTCGGGAAGCTCCCTTTCGGGAGATCGTGCAGCGTCTGGAAGAAACCTATGGCCTTACCATTGAAGTGGAAGATCCCGCCCTCCTGGATCACACCATCTCCGGCTCCATCGAAAATCGCGACCTGGAAATCATCCTCCGGACCCTGGCGGAAGCCCTGCAAACGCGTGTGGAGCAACAGGAAGGTAAGATAATCTTTAAGGCTGCCCCCCAATTATAATGCCGGGCATTGCTCAACGGCAATCTTTCTGCGGCGCCTTTTTGATCACATTTCTCCCCGGTACCCTTGAATTTTTGGACAAAATTCCCTATTTTGAACCAGAGCTGATCACAGGAGTACAGGTACCGCAGGCAGATAAGATTTCTGTAACCTCTACGAATCCAACGTTCCGAATCCTGCATCAGATTTCCATCGGGTTACGCCACGGGAATAGAAACGGCGGAAATCCCCGGCCAGATGAACAACTTTCGGGAACATCACTCTACGCGGTCTGTTTCTTTCGGGGAGCCTCAATACCCCACGCCGGCCTTTTCCGCAGGGTAAACCTCCGGAAGCGTCGGACACACAGGTACAACCATGAACATCCGCTTTCTCTTTTTGAGCATAGCCGCGCTGGCGGCATGGATTTCTATTGGTTCGGCGCAGAATCGGGAGGGACACGATCTGGCCGAAGCCGCCCGATTTCCCTCCCGACCTGTGGTCCCCCTACGGGTACAAAATCCCCTGGAATCGGATTCCCCGAGATCCGAAAGCGGAATTTCCCTGGTGGAAATGCTCCATCGTGTGGAACGGCATTATCAGATACACTTTGTATTCGATGATGCCCTGGTGAAAGGAAAAACCACCTTTTGCCCACCGTTGACTTCTCCCCTTCCTGTAGTGCTGAAAAAAATTCTCACCGAACATGGGTTAACATACCAGAAAATCGGAAAATCGACCTATGTGCTCCAGAGGATAATTCGCCACCCCAAATCTCCCCGCGCCGGCAACCGATCGGGCAGCATTCGGGGCATCCTGCGGGATAGCGATGGTCAGATTCTGGTGGGCGCCAACGTTACCATTGATGGAACTCCTTACGGGGCCTGCACCGACACCGACGGGGTGTATACCATCTCCAATGTTCCTCCCGGATACTACACCGTAAAAGCCCTGTATATGGGCTACAAAACCGCCCAAAAAACGGTGTTTATTCCCCCGGGACATCCTGCCACGGTAAATTTTCGGTTGGCGGAAGACATATTGCAGATGGAACCGGTGGAGGTTACCGCCCGACGTCGCCCCCGGTTTACCGGGGAAACCCCGGTGCGGCTGACCATGTTCGGGGACGAGGAGATTCAGCCGCTGGCGCCGAACAGTCTGGCGGATGTCCTGCGTTCCCTCCCCGGCATCCACGCCGAAGGCGGGGGCGGAGAAGTGGCGGCGAACATCTTTGTCCGGGGATTGCCGGCAACGGGGCAATACAAATACAACCCCATCGAAGAAGACGGCATGCCGGTAATTTCCACCGGGGGAATTACCGCCAGCGCTCCGGACATCTTTTTCCGATATGATTTGAACGTGGAGCAGCTGGATTTTGCCCGTGGAGGGGTGGCGACCCTGTTTGGTGTGGGTTCACCTACCGGAATCATCAATTACCGCAGCAAAACCGGAGGCTCCCGGCGGCAAACCTCCTTGCAACTTACCACCGGTGAGCCGGACCTGTATCGGCTGGATTACAACACCGGGGGGCCACTGGGCAATCACTGGCGCTACAATGTGGGAGGATTCTTCCGCTACGACGAAGGCCCCGTGGTTACCGGATTACCCACCCGGGGGTTTCAGATGAAAGGAAACCTGACCCGGTTGTTCCGGAACGGTTTTTTGCGCTTACACGGCAAATATCTGGATGATCGGGTGCAATTCTTTCTCCCTTTCCCCCACGATAGCCACACCCGACGGCCGGCCCCGGGAGACGACGGCCGGGAAATCCATACCCTCAACAGCCCCGAGGCCACCCGATTCCAATACCGCACCCCCCGGGGCATCTTCGATTCCCACATGGAAAACGGGGTTCTCACCCGGGGGCCTTCCGTGATGCTGGAATTCATGTATAAGCCGGTGGATCGGTGGGAAGTGGAAGGTCGGGTGCGATGGAGCCGAATGGCCCACGAATTTAACATCTTTATCCCCTTCCCGGCGTATTACACTGCCGGGGAATTCGCCTACCGGAAAACACCCGGCCCTGATGGAATCGCCGGAACTGCCGACGATGTGCCCCTGTTCATCACCGATCCTGCCCGTCAGCGTCCGCTGTATCGCTTCACCTATCATCCCGAAACCCCTTTCACCGGGGAGCATGTCATCACCCAGGGAGCCTGGCATCGCAACCGTCCTTTTGAAGACCTGGCGGCGGATGTTCGATTCCTGTACACCCACAAAACGCTGCCGGGGCGGCACAAAGTCACGCTGGGAACCTTTCTGGCCCGGACCATGGTGGATCAGTTTGAAGTGTACAACAGCCTGCTCATGGAATTTGCCGATCGGCCCCGGGTACTGGATTTGTTTATCTGGGACGCCGGCCCTGATGGGCGGTTTGCCACCGCCGATGACGATACCCTCCCCATCACCCACGGGGGACTTGCCAACGCCGTTAGCGGCCTGGGCACGGTGTATATCAACAACCGGATCGTCAGTCGAAAAATGGCCGTGTACGCCGCCGATCGGATGTATTTCTCCCCTCGCCTGGAACTGGAAGCGGGTTTCCGGATAGAGCAGCAGAGCGCCCGCTTACAGGCCGAAGGGGTGCAGGCGGTGACGGTTGCCGGGCAGGAGGTTCCCGCCTTGCAGGGCTTTCAGTGGGGAAACGGAAAGTTTTACCACCGAACGGTTCACTTCCGGGATATCGCCGCCACCGTGGGCCTTAACTACCGCTTGCTAAACGGATTAACCCTGTACGGTTTTGCCAACCGGGGATACTTTTTTCCCGAAATTCAGGCCCTGACCGGCAATCTGGGACGCGACTCCACCGGCGCGTTTCGGCCCTTTCACCCCCCCAACGAGCGGTTCTATCAAGTAGAGGGGGGATTGCAATACGAGGGGGGAGAGATGGCCTTTTCCCTTTCCCTGTTCCATAGCCGAATTCTCAACCGCCTGCAAACCGATCCCCAACAGGGAGAGGATGGAGTGGTTCGGAACATCACCCGCATGATCCGGAAGACCACCACCCGGGGGCTGGAACTCACTTCCCGATGGGATCTCCCCATGATTCGGGGAGTGCATGTGCAGGGCAACCTTACCTTGCAGGATCATCGATATGGGGATTATCCCATTACCACCGTTGGCCCCGACGGGGTCATCGGCACCCGGGACGATACACCGGCCAACTACCGGGGGAATGCGGTGCGCCGACAACCGGGGATAATGGCCGGGGGGCGGCTAGCCTATCGGGGAAGAAGACTGGATTTCACCGCCGGCATAAAATACCTGGGCAAACGCTTTGCCGATGACGGTAACATTCTGGAGCTGCACCCATTTACCCTGCTTACCCTGGATGCAGGTTATCGTCTGTTTTTCTGGCGGAAGCAGGTGTTGCGGATTGGAGTGCATGTGTTCAATGCCCTCAATAGCCACGGACTTACCGAAGGCGATCCCCGATTACCTCCCGGCGCCGATCCCCTCAAGCGCCGCTATTTTAACGCCCGACCGATTCTCCCCCGGCGGATTACCTTCAAGCTATCTTTCTACATGCAGTAATCCCATTTCCGAATGTGACCGGCGGGGATGCCTGCCTTCCCCTGCCGGATAGTTCCACGGTACATCCTTCCTAACCAGAAAAAATTTCCCCCAAACCATTACATTTTTCTCTCTCATCTGTCCTGATAATGTGTTTTCGCCTCCATAACCAGGACGCGGGAGGGAGATGATAACAACTCCAACGGCGGCAAAATGCCTCAAAAAACCTCGGAGGAGGTGATAGATTTCCATAGTTCTCCGATCAGGATCTTCTACTCACCCGGTCAGTATAGCCGTATTCAACCCAAAATGTAGAAGGAGGTCTTATGCGTTTTGTTAACAACGTGCTAATTCCGGTACTGGTTCTGGCCATGACCGGTCTGGCGTTGGCGCAGGGAGGAACCCTGAAAGGAAAGGTCACCGATGAAAGCGGCGAGCCGATCCCCTTTGCCGAGATCACCCTGGAAGGAACCATTATGGGAACTGCGGCAGATGACAACGGGGAATATGTGCTGGAAAACATTCCCCCCGGGGATTACACCGTGGCGGCTCAATCGGTGGGGTACCAGAGGGCAACCGCTCAGGTAAGTATCGGAGCGGGAGAGACGGTAACCCAGGATTTCACGTTGCCGGTGGACGTGTTGAGCATGAGCCAGATGGTGGTGACCGCCACCCGGGTGGGCCGCCCCATGAAAGAGGCCACCCTGTCCATGGCGGTGGTTTCGGAGGTGAAAATTCGAGAAATGCAGCCCCAGAGCGTGGCGGAAATCCTGCGCACCGTGCCCGGCATTCATGCCGAGGAAGGCGGGGGCGAAGTGGCGGTGAACTCCTTTGTTCGAGGTCTGCCCTCCCCCGGTCAGTTCCGATACCAAACTCTCCAGGAAGACGGGATGCCCGTGCGGGCGCTGCCGGGAGGCTACATCTCGGCTCAGGACGTCTTCTTCCGCCAGGACCTCAACATCAAGACCCTGGAAATTGCCAAAGGTGGGGCTTCTACCCTGTTCGGCATCAACGCCCCGGGCGGCATCATCAATTACATCAGCAAAACCGGGGGTGAAGTGCTGCGTTCGACCCTCCAATTCACTTATGGAGATAAGGACTACCTCCGGGCCGACTTCAACAGCAACGGGCCGTTGGGACGCAATTACCGCTTCAATCTGGGAGGATTTTACCGATTCGATCGGGGGCCCCGGGTAAGCGGTTTGCCTACCCAGGGGTTGCAATTGAAGGGCAACGTCACCCGCCTGCTGACCGACGGCTATATCCGGCTGTATTTCAAATACATCGATGATCGGGTGCAGTTCCTGCTGCCCTTTGCCCACAACAGCCAGACCCTGGAGCCGGCCATCGATCCTGACGGAACCCACAATTCCGCAGAAGCCGCCGATTTTGTCATTCCCACACCCGGGGGATTGTTTGAATCCACCATGGATCGAGGGGTGATGACCAAAGGCGGCCTGGCCATGGTGGAGTACTCCGACGCGTTGGGGAACGGCTGGTCGGTGGAAAACAAACTCCGCTGGATGGACTATGACCACGAATTCAACATTTTTATTCCCTTCGTGGCTGCTTTTGCGGATGCGTTTGCCGAACAGTACAAAAATGATCCCGCCGATCAGGCAATTTATTCTTTTGCCAACCACCCGGCCACCCCTTTTAATGCCGAGGCAGTCATGCCCCAGGGGTTGTGGTGGCGTTCTCGCCCGACCCGGGAGCTGGCCAACCAAACCATCCTCAAAAAGGAAATCGAATCCGGAAACAGCTACCACACCCTCTCGCTGGGGGCCTACCTGTCTCGCACCGAGGCCCTGGATAAGCAGATCCGCACCACCGGCCTGTTCGAGATGGCCGATCAACCCCGGATGGTGGATCTGATGATCGTTCACGCCAACGGCGATACCACCCAGGTGACCCGGCACGGCATTCTGGAAGTCTCCAACAACTATTTCAACCGCCGATTTGCCGCCAATATCATTGCCATCTTTGGCGGGGACGAAATCAAGTTCGGGGACAAAGTACGCCTGGATGTCGGCGCTCGCTTTGAACGGCAAACCGCCACCGTACGGGTGGAAAACACCAAAAACTACATCCTGGGGCCGACGCTGGCGGAACAGAAGGCCAAATTCGGCGACGGCACCTTTGTACGCCGGAACGTGGATTTCAACGATTTCGGTGTGGCCGCCGGGCTGAACATCGCCCTTTCCGATCAACTGAATGCCTATGTCTCCGGTAGCCGCGGTTTTGCCTTTCCCACCCTGGGTGTGTTTGCCGGGGATGTGCGCATCGACGAACAGGGCAACTTTGTGCAGCCGGAGCCGGAAGAGAATGAGGAATTCCTTCAGGGGGAAGCCGGTTTGCGGCTGGCTTCTTCAGAAGTTTCCGGAAGCCTCTCCGGTTTCTACGTGCAGATCAACAACCGCCTGCAGAGCGACATCAAGATCATCAACGGGCAGGCGGTGCAGGTGACCGACGCCGTGGGGGAAAGCCGTACTATCGGAGTGGAAGTCACTGCGGCGGTGGCGCCCAAGTCGGTGCCGGGGCTGCGCCTGGAAGGTTCTCTGACGGTTCAGGATCATGAGGCGGTGGAATTCAAGGTCGGAGACCTGGATTTAAGCGGCAATGACATCAAGCGGATTCCCCAGCTCATGGCCAATGTTACCGGGCTGTATCAACGGCGGGGATTCGACCTGATGGTCAACTGGCTGTATCTGGGCAAGCGTTTCGCCGACGATGCCAATCTGTTTGAACTGGATGCCTTTGGAGTGGTTACCGCCAGCGCCGGATACACCTTCTCCGTCTCCGGAGGCCGGAATCTGCGCATCGGGGTGAATGTCTACAACCTGCTGGACAGCGAAGGGCTGACCGAAGGGGATCCCCGTTTAGCCACCGGGGTGGATCCCACCCAGTTCCCCTTCCTGAACGCCCGCCCGGTGCTGCCCCGACGGGTCAAGTTCAATGCCACATTTGAATTTTAAATCCTGGCTCCTCCTCTCCTGAAGTGAGTTGAGAGAGGCTCCCGCGGGCAGGGTATTCGGTAAGTGCATTGCCCAATTGTTTCCGGATAGCCTGCCCGCTTTTTTTATCCGGCTTCCTCATCTATTAAATCACCCACTGTTCACCGGAATATCGAGAGGGTGCCCATGAATCTGCTGGACTGGCTGATTATTATTCTCTATATCGCCGCCGTGATGGGAGTGGCCTTCTACCTTACCCGCTCCCAGACCAATACCGAGGACTACTATTTAGCCGGAAAAGAAATGAAGTGGTGGCAGGCTGGGCTGTCGAACATGGCCACCCAGCTGGGAGCCATCAGCTTTGTTTCCGCCCCGGTGTTTGTGGCGCTCAAAGAAGGAGGCGGTTTGAAGTGGCTTACCTACGAATTCGGAGTTCCCCTGGCGATGATCATCGTCATGGCCGTGATCCTGCCCCGCTTTCTGGGAGGGAAGATGATCAGCGTATACGAATACCTGGAAAATCGCTTTGATCGCAGCACCCGTTTGTTGATCAGCTTCCTGTTCCAATTGGGACGGGGGCTGGCCACTGCGGTAACCGTGCTGGCCGGGGGATTGATCATCTCCACCGCCCTGGGCATGTCCACCGTTAGCGCCATCCTCCTGCTGGGTGTCATCACCATCATCTACGACGTGGTGGGAGGGATTCGGGTGGTCATCCTCACCGATGTGCTGCAAATGATCATCATCGTGGTGGGGATTATCATCTGCGACTTCGTGGCCCTGGAACTGGTGGGCTTTGAACACGCCTGGATGAGTCTGGATCCCTCCCGGTTTCAGATCCTGGATTTTCAACACTGGGGCCTGACCCCCGGGGAAACCTACAGCTTCTGGCCCATGACCCTGGGAGGGCTGTTCCTGTATGCCTCCTATTACGGCACCGATCAGAGTCAGGTGCAACGCCAGCTCACCGTGGGAAGCCTGGATGGGGCCCGAAAGGCGCTGCTCATCAATGCTTTTGGTCGATTTCCTATCGTGTTAATGTATTGCCTGATGGGCGTGTTTATCGGAGCGGTGTTTGCCTCCCCGGATTCGTTGACCCATATCGCCTCCGCCATGAACACAGATGGCGAAGCGTTAAAGCAGTTGCTGGCCCGGGATCCCGACCGGATGGTGCCGATGTTCATCTTTGCCTATCTACCCCACGGAATTATCGGGTTCATCTTCGTGGCCATCATGGCCGCGCTGATGTCCAGCCTGGATTCGGGGTTAAACTCCCTCAGCGCGGTGACCATGCGGGATTTCTACCAGCCGTTTATCAAACCCCACGGCACCGACCGGGAATATTTGATCGCCTCCAAAGTCATCACCCTTTTTTGGGGAATCTTTTGCGTGGCGGTAGCCATTCTGTTTGCTTCCATTGGCGAGGCCACCCGCCAGACCACCATCGTGTTGATCAATGCCGTGGGCAGCCTGCTGTATGGGCCGATCCTGGCGGCCTTCTTGCTGGGGATGCTCGTCCGAAGGGTCAACCATGCCTCGGTGAAGGCCGGGGTAGTGGCCGGCATCGGGTGTAATCTCATTCTGTGGCTGTTCAGCGATATTTCCTGGCTGTGGTGGAACGCCACCGGTTTTGTGGCCGCCGTGGTGGTGGCACTGCTGTTATCTCAGATGGGCAAATCCTTTCAATCTCCGGAAAGTCAGGTCACGGAGTTGCCGGTGGCCCGTCCCGCTTCCCGGAGATGGCCTCTGGTGTACGGGATTGTGGCAGGGTATTTTTTCCTGATGATTCTGATTACCTACTGGATTCAGCATTC
>CAYQGB010000148.1:0-9445 GCA_964416895.1 uncultured Calditrichaceae bacterium | reverse complement strand
CCGCTGTTCGGTGCGTTTCTGGGCTTCGGCCAGTTCCTCTACCCGCTGGGCCAGGGAATCCAGCCGCTGAGTCAGGGAATCCAGACGCTGTTCGGTACGTTTTTGGGCTTCGGCGAGTTCTTCCGTCCGCCGGGCCAGGGAATCCACTCGCTGCTCGGTGCGTTTCTGAGCCTCGGCCAGTTCGCCGATAGTTTTCCAGACTTGTTGGAATTGCTCTTGGGTCTGTTGGGCAAATTCCACAAAATCAGATCGGCGAACGCTTTCTTCCCGGTTCCGCTCTATCTCGGTGAGCAGTTCCAGCATCACCGCCTTTAAATCCGGTTCCAGCTTGTCGATGTCTTTGAGTAGCTTGACACTAAAAGGCATCGTTTTTCCTCAGGATAGATACATCGCAACCTCGTTCAAAAACTATACCTTGTTGACAGAAAAAGCAAGACATTTTCCGACTTTCACTTCCTGAATTATAAGTTGTTGGCGCCCAGCAACGGTTTCCAGACGGCCTCCGGATACCCCAGAGATCGAGCAAACCGGGTGGAAATTTTTTCCTCCAGACGTTTGATCTCTTCTTCAGACATGCCCTTCAAACTCAGTTTCCCTCCTGCAAATAAATCGTGCCCTCCGGCGTTGCGGCTATTTCCCACCAACTGGCGGATGACTCTCCAGGATCGTGCTCCGGGGTTGGAGGAGCGCAAGGAAATGATCAATTCTCCCCGGAAACGCCCGGTACACAGCGCCCAGCTGATGCGTTCATGGCGTAGCAGCAGATCGGCCACTTCGGCAACGACTTCCGGAACGGGCACTTCTCTCAGATGGGCGCAGATCAGGTGACGGAAGGTCATGGTCTGGTGTAAGGCGCGTGCCAGGGTGACAAAATACGAGCGGGGAAGCTTGGGATGGGCGATGCGGGATAGCTTTCGCATGGATGCCCGGGCGTATACCGCCAGATAGGCCTGAATGTCTCGCTGATCGGCCTCTCGCCCCAGATCCTGGGTTTCGGAGCGGATGGCATAGGCCAGGGCAGTGGCCAGGTTGGCGGGGATGGGCAATTGCGCCGTTTGAAGCAGCTCCACCAGCAAGGTGGACGAAGCGCCCACCCGGGGATCTATCAGAATAAAATCCGCCTTAAGGCTTTTTCGAGGAGGATGATGATCGATCACGATGTGATAATCGGCGGACGGGGGAAGAGAGTTGTTCCCGGCGCCGGGCTGAGTATCTAACAGAGCAATTCGCGAGTACCGGTTAAGGGAAATTCGGGAAATATTCTTCACCGGGATTTTCAGTTCCCGCACCATGGCCCGGTTTTCCGCCCTGCCGATAAACCCTCCGCAGGCGATGGTGGCTTCCACGCCCCAGCACTCTCGCACCAGATGGGATAGGGCTAAAGCGCCCGCCAGGGCGTCGGGATCGGGATGGTTATGGATAATGATGAGCAGGGAGGATTGACCTTGAAGCACTGCTGCTAATTGCTGCAATCGCTTTTCCGGAGTATCCCGCTGCGATGATGATCTCATTGAACCGTCTCTCCACCACTCCTTTTCTATTCCCGTTCCCGTTTGCTCACCACGGTGATGTCTTCCTCGGTTCGGGTGGTATATTCTTCGGTCAGGAAAATGCTGTGCTGGCGGATAATCCACACTTCGGGAATGATTTCGGACAGGATTTCCCCGTCGTCGAATACCCGCACGATGGAGCTTTCCGAAACCACCACTGCCACGGCCCGGGTGTCCCGGGTGATGGAGGCAGCGGCCATGTGGCGGCTGCCCAGGCCCAGGGGCAATTCGATTCCTTCCGAAGAGGCGTTAATGTATCGACAGGCCGAGAGCACCACCCCGTTATCGGCTACGATGAACGCTCCATCCAGCTGGGCCAGTTCCTTGATCGTTTCCCGCATATTGGGATCGTCGATGCGCTTCACTTCCGGGGGATGGTACCACAGGGGGTCCAGAATAAGGCATTTGGAATGCTTCAGGGTGTTTTCTTCATCCCCGACCACGAACATGGTGCCGATTTTTCGGCCTTCCCGGCCTTCCCGGGCAATTTCCACCGCCAGGTAGATCACTTCTTCCAGCGTATCCAGATTGACCTCCCGGCGGGGGGTGCAGATATCCTGTAAGAGTCCGCTCCGCCGATGTCGATAGGCGCTGCTGCGTTTTTTGCCCAATGCCCTTCCTCCTGTCTACCCTGAAATGGTTTGTTCTGTTTGCAGCCGCCGGGTTAGTTCTTCGGCAATGGTTTGAACATCTTCCTGAACTTCTTCTGCGGAACGATCCTGTAGCAGCGCAATTTCCGCCACATCCCACCCTTCCAGAAAATGCAAGGTAAACGCCCGTCGCTTTTCCAGAGGAAATTGCCGCAACTGATTTAGCAACCAGCGGCGCTGCTCTTCCGCCATAAGATTCTGCCAGGATTCAGGAATGTCGCTGCCCGGCAGGGTATCTTCCAGAGTGATCGGCTCCGGATTTCCCCAAAACGGTTCGTTGTCCACAATCCAGCCGTTTTCTACCTCAAAGCGGGGATCATTTTCCGGGAGAGGGTCATACACCGATACCGTGGAAATTTCCCCGGAAGAACGCTCGTCGATAACTTCATGAAGGATTTCCACCAGCCAGCGTTCCAGAGAAAGATGTTGAGGCCGTTTCAAAAAGCGATCATACGCCCGGGCAATCACCTCATCCAGGATGTCCGAAACCGTACATTCACCCGGTTTGATGCGTCCGTCCAATTGCGCCAGGGTCAGTTCGTAGTGCACGTGAGTGCGAAGATGCCGTATCAATGGGCGTAAGATGGCGAAGAAGGATTCCTGTTCTCCGGCGCGGGCTTCTTCTTCTAACAGAGGGATCGCCGACTCCAGGGATTCCCGGTGCCGTCGTTTGCGGCGATACAGATGCTCCCGACGCACTTTTTCTTTATGTTTGTGAATTTCCCTCCGGAGGCGCTCTTCCACCACATCCAGAGCTTCTCGAATATTATTTGTCGGCTGGTGTGTATGAGCCACCAGAGTTCCCGTGGGTAGCATCAACACCGCCCGTGCGTCGAACATTCCGTTTTTATGGCGTACCACTAGGCGCAAATGGCGTTGATCCCGGGGATATTTTTGGAGCAGGCGTTCCAGTTTCGAGGTGATTTTGCTCCACTCTTGCTCAACACGTTCTTTTACCGGGTCGGGACAATTTTGAAAAATGATATGTTCTCTCATGGTTGTTTCCTCCCTTTTTGTTTTCCCTCCTTTCCGGCATTTTGCCGCGAGTGCATCCGCCGGTAGTGTTCTTTCAAGGTTTATTTGTCGGGTTTCTGTGTCATTCTGAGGGCTGCCGCCGGGAAAGTGCTGGCTTCATGTTAAGAGTTGTGGCTTCAGAACCACTAATCTCATTTGCAAGAGCGGTGTCGAAGCGGCAGCCCGAAGAATCTCTATAAATTGTGTCCAGGATAGCAACCCGTCATCCAAACTTTGAAAAAGCAGTAGTTTCCCTTTTGAGTGTTGTTGCTATTGAGAGTATTGTTTTGTCACCCTGATTCCGCCAGGGCGGAATCAGGGTGACACAAGACAGCTAAAATATGAGCAACACTCATCAAGGAGACCACCGCATCCGCCTGTGGCAACAATTATCCCCTGTTGAGGATTTTTTGATATACCTCCAGATACTGATCGACCATGCGTTCCACGGTGAAATGGGCTTCCACGTGGGCCCGGCAACGGCGGCGGTCGATGTCGGGGATACGGCGGAGCGCCGCTTGCGCCTCTTCCACCGTGTGCACCAGAAAACCGGTTTCCCCGTCCACCACCACTTCCGGCATGGCGCCCCGGTTGATCGCAATTACCGGGGTGCCGCAGGCCATGGATTCCACCACGCTCAGCCCAAAAGGCTCATCGAAGTTGATCAGGTGCAGCAGGGCCAGCGCCTTTCCCAGCACCTCCGATTTTCCCGCCGGCCCCACGGAGCCAATATAGCGAATCTGCCGGTCATCCAGAAACGGTTCCACCTTCTCCCGAAAATACTCCTCATCCTGAATGATGCCGGCGATGATCAGGGGCATGCCCGCCGATTGGGCTAACTGAATGGCTTCATGCACCCCTTTATCGTGATGAATGCGTCCGAATACCAGCAGATATTCCCCTGCCTCCGGGTGGAATTGATATTGCTCCACCGGTATCCCGTGATGGATGGTCGCCAGATAATCCAGCTCCGGGCGCCGATCGGCCTCGCTGATGGCCACGTAGTAAGTGCGGCGATTGTATTTCTGATACACCGGCAAAATCTTTTCCGAAGAAAATCCGTGGATGGTGGTCAGCACCGGGGTTTGCACCAGACCGGAGTAGGTCAGGGGTAAAAAATCGAAATGATTGTGGATGAGATCGAAGCGATGGGCTTGCTCGAATACGTTGGCGATATGCAGGCCCTCCCATACTTTGGGTTCTATGGAACGGTCCTCTTCGTATCCCCGGGGGCACACCGCTTCCAATTTGGCCGAAGTTTGAGAATCGGCGGTAGCGAACAGAGTCACATCCACTCCCCGGCGTACCAGCCCTTCGGTCAACTGGCTGACCACCCACTCCCAGGGGCCGTAATGGCGTGGGGGCGTGCGCCAGGCAATCGGCGAAAGCATGGCGATGCGCATGGTAATCGTGTGCTCCTTCAGTTTGTTTTTATCTCCGGTTCAGGTCGCTTCGGTTAAAGGAGACTGCTGCTTTTTCAGGGATTGGATGACGGGTTGAATTCATAAAGAGATTCTTCGGGCTGCCGCTTTGACACCACTCCTGCGAATGGCATTAGTGCTTCTGGAGCCGCAGCTCTTAGCATAAAGCCAGCACTTCTCCGGCGGCAGCCCTCAGAATGACAATGACATAGAAACCCGTCACCTTAAACTTGAAAGAACATTACTTCCCTCTTTAATCCTCAATCGTTAATCTTTCTCTTCGTTTTTCAAAAACTCCAGCAGGTCATCCAGTTTGGCCGTGGCCACGGCTACCGTCTTGTCTGCGGCGCCGTAGTACATGCGCAGTTCTCCGGTGGCCGAATCCACGATGGCGCCGCTGGGAAAGGTAACTCCCGGCACGTCGCCGATGTATTCGTAATCCGCATGGGGGCCAAACACCCATCGGTCGCTGCGACGAATCACCCGGGCGGGATTCTCCAGATCCAGCAGCGCCAGCCCCACCCGATACAGGCTGCCCGAGGCAGTAATCCGTACCCCGTGGTAGATCACCAGCCACCCCTCCGGGGTTTCGATGGGCGGCGGCCCCAGCCCCACCCGATGGTGATCCCAGTGACCCGGTCGGGTGGGCAACAGAATGGTGTGTTCCCCCCAGTACTTCAAATCCGGAGAAAAGGACAGCCAGATGTGCGCTTCCCCCCGGATGATCGGGCGGTGAATCAGGGCATAGCGGCCCTTGAATTTTCGAGGGAACAGGGCGGCGTCTTTATCCTCCGGGGGGAGTAAACATCCATACGCGCAAAAAACCCGGAAATCCCGGGTGGTGGTCAGGGAAACCACCGGCCCCCCGGCGGAGAAGGACACGTAGGTGATGGCGAAGGTCTGCTCTTCTTCTAACCACACGATGCGAGGGTCTTCCACTCCCCACTGTTCTTCATGAATGGTGGGGTCGGCCTGCAAGGTGGGGTGTGGATCGATCTTCCAGTTGGTGAATCCATCGGCGCTGCGGGCCAGGGTCAGGTGGGAAAAGCCTCGCATGTCTTCCACCCGCACCAGCAACAGGGTTTGCCCGTTCACCTTCGTCGCCCCGGGATTGAACACCGCATTCACCGGATAGGGCCACATCTCCGGTTTGAGAATGGGATTGTTGGGATGCCGCCGGAACAGGGGATATTTGCGGTCGATGTCGCTCATGGTTGTCTCCATCCATTTTCTGGATCAGGAACCCGACCCGTTGGCATGGTTTTCCGATGTCACCATCCGCCGATCTTCCCCGGCGGGTTCCTCCAGGGTATTCAGGGATTGTTCCATCAGGTGCATTTCCGCCAGAGCCATCAAGAAGGCCAGGGTGGATTCGGCGCCCTGGTTTTCGTTCAGGCGATCCATCTGCAGCCCGTCCCGGCACCCTCCGGTGGCGGGGTCGTACAGGGGAAGCCCCAGATCATTCCGGCCCAGAAACCACTCGAACGCCTTCCGGGCCTGCTCATACCAGAAATTGTCCCGGGTGGCCTGAAACGCTTCCAGACAGGCGGAGACCATGCTCTGGGCTTCGATGGGCTGCTGATCGAACTGCGCCGGGGCACCCCCCCGGGGATAGAATCCGTGGCATCCGATGGGGCGGAAATGCCCGTCTTCGGCGGTCTGGATGTTTACCAGCCATCGGAGGCTGTTCAAACCGATCTCCAGCGCCCGGGGATGGTCCATCCACCGCCCGCTGAGAATCAGCGCATGGGAGAGCCGGGCGTTGGCGTAAGTTACCTGATCCTCGAACCAGGGCCATTCTTCGGTGGCGTTTTTCTCATACAGTTCCACCAGCCGATAGGTCAGCTCTTCCCGCAGTTGGTTGACCAGCCGATCCCCGCTGAATTGACGGAAGTATTCATGGATGCCCAGGAGGGTAAATGCCCAGGCCCGGGGAGCGGTAAATTCCACCGCCTGAGGAAGCACCTGCTCCAACAGCCTCGCGGCCCAGGTTTGATACGCGCGTTGTCGGGAGCGTCCCACGCAGGTGCCCAAAGCCCAGATGGCCCGTCCCTGGCAATCTTCCGAACCCACCTCATCCAGCCAGCGTCGATCAAAGCTCAGGAAGTTGTGGAACCGCTGTTGTTGGGGATCGAAGGCATAATTCAGGAAGGCGGCATAGCGGGCGGCCAGTTCCTCCACCGCCCGATCGGTGACCCCGGCCTCTTCCAGCAACAGGGTCAGGATCAGGGCCCGGGCGTTGTCGTCGGTGCAGTAGCCTTCGGCAAAATGAGGGAAGATATATCGGGCGTGCTGGAAGATGCCCGTGGAATCGGTCAGGCGTTTGAGATGGTGCAGGCGGATCAGGGGCAGTTCTCCCCGCTGTTCCTCCAGCGTCTTGATAAGATGGGGTTTGATGGGCGCTTCCAGCCGGGCCAGCCGGGCTTTGCGGAAAGTGTCCATATATTGCTGGGCCACGTTGCTCCACACCATCTCTCGCCCCAGCATATAGGCCCGCTTGCGCATGGCATGCCGCCGGGGTTCATCTTTTAGCAGGTTGATCAGTTCCCGGGCAATGGCATCGGGATCGTTAAAGGGCACCAGCACCCCCCGGTCTTCCGCCAGCAGTTCCTCGGCATGCCAGTACGGGGTGGAGATAACTGCCTTGCCACAGCCGAAGGCGTACGAGAGAGTTCCCGAAGTGATCTGTTCCCGGTTCAGGTACGGGGTAATGTACACATCCGCCGCCCCTAAAAACTCTTTCAATTCTTCCAACTCCACAAACCGGTTGAAAAAGATCACGTGCTTTTCAATGCCCAGATCCCGGGCCAGCCGCTGCAAACTGAGCCGATAGGCTTCCCCTTCCTGCTTTACCAGATTGGGATGGGTGGCTCCCAGGATGATATACACCAGGTTGGGGAATTCCCTGATCACCTGAGGCAACGCCTTCAGCACATTTTCGATTCCTTTGTTAGGAGAAAGCAGGCCGAAGGTCAGCACCACGTATTTGCCTTCCACTCCGAACTGATCTTTATAAAAATTCGGATCGACGAAGGGCATGTCCGGAATACCATGGGGAATCACATCAATTTTCTCCTCCGGTGCCCCATAGATATCCGTCAAGAACTGCTTCCCGCGTTCGGTCATCACCACCAATCGGGCCGAGCGCTGGATCAGTTCTTTCATAATCCGCTCCTGCTCCGGATTCGGCTCCCGCAGGATGGTGTGAAACGTGGTGACCACAGGCATGTTCAGGTTGCGCACCAGGGCCAGAATGTGCCGCCCTTCCGGGCCGCCGTAGATGCCGAATTCGTGTTGCAGAGAAACCACGTCGGTATTGCTGAGATTCAGGAAATCCGCTGCTCGCCGATAGGAGGCGATGTCCTGCTCGGCAATCTCAAACCGCACTTCCAGGGGATAGTCGTAGCCTTCCTCCCGGTCATTCACCGGCACCACCAGCCGCTCAACACGGGGAAACTGCTGGCCGATGGCGGTGCATAAATCGTGGGTATAGGTGGCGATGCCGCACTTGCGGGGAAGATAATCACCCACAAATGCGATCTTTCGAGGTTGATGGTCTCGCTTCACCGGCATCTCCTCCTTAGTACATATTCATTAAGGGTGAAAATCTACGTTAATCACTGATGTGAGAGTTCTGAGTCTTTCACTGCGGAGCGTGATACGTGAAACGTTATCCAGTCACGTATTACGCATCGCGTTTCGCGCTGTATTCAGATTACACTTATTTTGGCTTGCCCCCTGTAAAACGTGAAACGTGAAACGTAAAACGTAAAACGTGAACAAACTATTGTTCTTTCAAGCTTAAGGTGACGGGTTTCCATGTCATTCTGATCCCGCCGCGGCGGGAGAAGAATCTCTTTATGAATTGTCTCCAGGACAACAACCCGTCATCCAAACCTTGAAAGAGCACTATAGCATGACATTTGAATTTGTGGGTAAATGTCGGTCTTCGACCACCGACTGCGTCGGGTTCCGCCCTGGCGAAATCAGACCGACATTCCCGGCTGTCATCCTGAGCTTGTCGAAGGATGACAGCCAACTGCTAAAAACAAATGTCATGCTACACTATCCAGTCACGCATCACGGGACTCAGCCCAAATTTCCGGGCTTTGGGGATTCCTGAGAAAATACGAAAAACTCCCATCACGCATCACGAGGTACAACCAGGTTCTCAGAGTCTTGATTATTGATTGTGAGCAGTGAAAACATCTTTCGAGGCCTCTTCCAACTTCCCGTTCCCGGATATTTCCTGAAGCTGTCCCCAACGCACCATCACCGGTTTTTCCCGGGTGCCCACACGTCGCACCCAGGGGAAAGGCCCCCAATCGACCACCTGCTCCACGATCTCGCCCTTTTTGAACAGGGTCTTGTACTCTCCGGCGCCCACATGGGACACGACGTCTTCTGTAATGATGTAGCGCTTCATCAGGTTTCTCCTTCTGTTTGATCGAAGTTCCCGATGAAAAGGGTCTGTTGTGTTCAAGAAAACGATTTTGGGTTACTATTCAGCAAAGCCCATAACTCCCTGTCACACTGAGCCTGTCGAAGTGTGACAGGGCCGGGTCATACTTCGACAAGCTCAGTATGACCCGGCAAAAAGCAGACAATGCTCCGGAAGCAACCTGAATAGTTACAAATGCTGAATAGTAACGATTTTGGTATACTCGCTAAAGGCAAATTTGGGAGCTTTTGCACCGGATCAAAATTCTTCTCGATAAAATGCTATCTTTCGTGATGCGTGATGCCCCGCCATGATGGGGCAAAAATTCAGAAGTTTTACCCGGCAAAGAAACGCAAGTTCTTACCCCTA
>CAYQGB010000147.1:0-9479 GCA_964416895.1 uncultured Calditrichaceae bacterium | reverse complement strand
TACCGGTTCTCATACCGCCGGGCCGCCCGGTGCAGCCGATAGTCGGTGAATATCTCGGTCCCCTTCACCACCAGGAAAATCCCCCAGATAATCAACAACGCGGCGCCGTACTGCTCGGTGTAGATGGTCACCAGCAACTCGTAGCACAGGTGCCCCTGAATGTTCAGGGCCATCTCGATGATCACCAGGCCGGTGATCAGAAAAGAGGCCTGCTCTTTGAGCGCGGAAAGGTACTGATACCGGGCGTTCTGATAGATGTGATCAAACACATGGCCGGGAAACCGCTTGCGCAGACGAAAGATTTCCCGATAGGGAATGCCCTCCGGAGAATGCGGATCATAGGCGTTGTTCAAATTCTTGACCATGGCGGTCTCCACATATCCCTTGCGGCTTTCCGCCACCAGAAAGGTGAAGAACTTCTGGGTATAGGTGATCAGCAGGCCGTTGGACAGAACCCCGAACAACACCAGGAACAGAAAGGTATCGGTATCAAATCGGGTCTTGAAGGAATAGGCCAGCACATACGCCGGAGAAAACAGGATCATGTAGAACGCCCCTTTGGCCAGCGCTTTTCCCGCCAGCAGCAGCGCCTGCTCCACATACCGCAACCGATCTTTCCATGCCGGGGGAAAAGGATGTTTTCGCAGAAAGTTGAGCAGCGCTTCCAGATAGGGCGGTTGCCCCTGCTTCATCTTCACAAACCGCAGCACCGCCAGGGTTTGCACCCCGTAATAGGTCAGCAACATCACGATCAGGTAGGCGGCGATGAAGGTGGCATACATCCATCCCAATCGGCGCAGCCGCTCCCCGCTCCACAGGGAAACCGGCTGACGCCGCCGGGTGCGATAGGCCGTCTCCGCCTCTCGATACCGGTCGAGGGCCTGCAATAGGGAATCGTGGCGAGCGGCCTGTTGGGGGAAGAAACGGTTCAGGGTCTCCTTCAGCAGCGCCCGGTGCAGGGGATTGGTGAAATCCACAAAATCCAGTTCCAGCAGGGGCGTTAGTTCTGGCGGAGGCGTCGGCGGTTGGGGAGGCGGCAACAGGCGATGCACCACCATGCCCAGGCTCAGAAAAATCACCCCCACAAACAGGATGCTGAGCAGATGTTCCCATAATTTCCGTTTCATGGATCAGGAGCGAGGCTGGATGACGATGGTATGGTTCTGCAACTCCACCCGAACCGGGCTGCCCAACAGGGCGTTTTCCAGGGCCCGGGCCAGTTGTCGGATGCTTTCAGAAAAGTTCTCCTCTCCGGCATCCCCCCGGAGGTAGCAGCGGAGGGCACGGGAGGAAACCCGCATTTCCCACCGGGGCGGAGAAAGATTTTGCCCGGTGCGCCGGTTGAAATGGGCATACAGGCGTTGCAACAGCCCATTGGCCTCTTCCAGGATTCGGGAAACTTTTGCTTCCACTTCCGGAGAAATTCCCTCCACCGCCGCCTGTTCTCGGCGCACCCGACGCCAGCTCCGGTTGCGTCCCTCTGCCGGGAGGTGCGTCCAGCCAAAATCCTGCTCTCCGGGCAGCAACTCCACGTAGGTAAAATCCCGATACTGAAACCACCGGCGCAGCCGTTGCCCCGCGGCCAGAAAATAACGCCCGGTTTCCGGGGCGCCGGAAAAAGTGGGGCGTTTGCTGAGAAAGATGGCGTTATCCAGGCGCACCTCCACAGTATCGGAAAGCACCCGGCACTTCCGAAATCGGTGAAGATACCCCGCCTGCCGTTCCCCCTGAAATCCGCCGTTCTCTTCCCGGAGCAGATAAAAACGCTCCTCGCCCAGGAGCACTTCCGCGCAGGGAGTAAAGCCATCGCTGAGGTGGGTATTCCAGCGAACGATTTGCATGGGCTTGAAAGGGAGAAAACCCCGCTCTTCCTCAAAGCCGATGCGCTGTTCGTATTTGTTGTAGATGACCAGGCGGCGGGGATTTTCCACGATGAGAAAGTCCGCTCTGGAGGCGGCAGGCTGGGAGAAGCCTCCCCGGCAGATCAGCAACATCAGCCCCAGGAGCGGCCACCGGCGATATACCTTTCCCCGATGCCGGGGCACTCCGGCCCTCCGGGGATTGCCGGAATGAACTTCACCGCCCATCAATCCTCCCGGCGTTCCTGCCACTGTTCGATGGTGGAAAGCTGGGAGGCCACCCCGTAGAGCACGATGGTGCGCTCGTCGAACTGGGTGCTGAAATAGGCCAGCGAAGGCATGGAGAACAGCCATACGCCCAGGGCCAGTTCCCGTTCTTTCTCATCCACCAGTTGAGCGTAATGCTGTTTATCCCCAATGTGATTGGAGTACATGAACCCGTACACGTATTCCAGAAACTCCTGAATATCCTCCCGCTCGGGCCCCTCCCGAAGGGCGTTCAGGCGGCAGAAGTTGTTGTTGCCGTCCCAGGTCAGCGGCGAGGCCACCGTCTCGCCCATTGCGTTGGTCTCCGTCACCAGATTGATTTTGTGCAGGGAGAGATCCGGCTCCCGCATGAAGATGGTGTACAGATCGAACAGGAAGTTGCTTTTGTATCCGTCGATGGCCAGGAGCACCCCGTCGTAGTTTCCTTCCTTCAAGGCTTCGTTTTGCACCGCCACGGCGTGGATGCGCCCTCCGGTAAGGGATTTGTCGTTGAGGATTTCGATGAGTTCCTCGTATTCCTCCCGATGCCCGTAGTTCACGCAGGCCACGATGCGAAGGCTATCCGGCAACACCGCCGGGTTGGGAGTTCCCCGGGTGCGCGGCGGCACCACCACTTCTTCATCCACATAATAGCTGGAAGTGGGAAAAACGCTGTAGTTCAGATAATCCTGATAATTGTCGTAGTTGCCCTTGTAATCGGTGATGTGTCGCTGCTGGGGAGTGCCCACCTTGTAAAACCGCTCCAGAATGACCCGGTTGTTGATCAGATCCCGCACCGCCTGCCGCTGCTCCCGGTTCAGGCGCCGGGTGTTGAGCAGGATGCAGAAGAAGCTGGTGCTGATGTTGGATTTGTAGAAAAAATCTTCCGGATCTTCTAAGATGGGCGAAAGGCTTCCGAAAGGCGGCTCCAGCAGCACGTTGATGTTGCCGTTTTTCAGTTCGGTGGTAAAGGTGCTGTTGTCGATGAAAGGTTTAAGCACCACGTGGTCGATGTGGGCGCTGCCGGCGGGATTGCGATAGAAGTGATCCACCACCGATTCCCCGGGCACGGCCAGGTATGGACCGCTGCCGTCGTAGATGTTCAGCGCCTGCAGATCGGCGGTATGGGGGATGATCTTAAACGAGAGCACTTCTTTGATGTCGGCCTCGGTCCAATCCCGATCCCCCTTGAACTGGAACCGAATTTCGTTGTTGCGATCCGGCCCTTCAAAGTCGAAGCTCTCAATGGCCTGCGATACCAGAATGTAATCCAGAGAAAGGCTCCCCAGCCGCTGGATGCGCCGGAGGGTAAAGCGCAAATCTTCGGCGGTAAAGTACTGGGGTTCCGCCTCGGAGACATTGACCTCATCGTCATCGGCGGTGACCCGATAGCTGCTGTGCCACTTCTTTTGCAGATTGAGGCGCACCGTGACCACGTTATCCTCGTCGATGTCGATGAGTTCGCCCAGGGCATCTTCGTAGGCCACTCCGCTGGGGGTGGCCACCACGTTGAACAGCCCGTCGAACAGCACCTCATCCAGCTTGTCGGAAAGGGCGACCGCATCGGAAAGATGGGGATCCACCCGGGGCGGTTGATGGGCGATGTAGGGAATCACGATGTGATTGGAGAGATCTTTTCGCAACACAAACCACAGGATGGCTACCAGAGCCACCAGTATTCCTGCGCCGATGTAGAGGTATTTCCGCTGCATAAATGCGCCTCCGTGGAAATCAATTTTTCCGGATAATCGGTCGTTGGGCCATCACGCTGATTTCATACACCTTGTACGCCGGGGAGGTAAACCGTACTTCCAGGATATTATCCTGCCCCTTGCGCACCTGTAGGGGGGTTAACTGACAGATGTAGTCGTTCTCTTTGGTGGGGGCAATGATGGAAAAGCGCCCCTCGTTTTTAAGCACCTTACCGTTGATGGTGATTTGCTCATACCACCGGGTGGCCGTGGCAGCTTTGGCCAATTCCCGGGGCAGCTTGATGTTCACATCGAACACGGGGAATTTGGCCTCGGAAGGGATTTGCAGATTGATCCGGAACAGGTACTGGTTGGATTGGCTCTGGGTGGCGCTGGTGGGGATCACATAAATCCGGCGGTAATCCCGGGGCTTGTTCAGCACTTTGGGCACTTCGGGATCGATTTCGGCGATCAGCCGCCGGATGCGAGGATTATTGCCCTGGTATTCCCGGCCATGGGCCACAATGGCCAGCGCCTTTTCCACCCCATTGTCCCGAATATCCCGGGTAAAATCCCGATACAGGGTTTCGATGGCCAGCTCCGGAAAGCGAACGTGCGTCAGGGTGTGGAGGGCATTGCGGATTTTCTGCATCCGGGCGCGCACCGCATTGGGGCCGATGGAGGAGAAGGTCAGTTCATACACCGGTTGCAGGGCGGGATCGTTGTACAGGGCTTCCACATTGCGGAAGTTTCCCTTGTTGGCCTGGATAAAGGCCTCCGCCCGGGTGCGGGAGGCCCGCTCCACCGCACTGGCCAGACTGTCTTCATACATCTGCACCAGGCGATTCTTTTTCCGGGCAATGGCCGAATAGTTCATAAAATTGCGATCTTCATGGAGCGTGCGAAGGTTGCGTTCCGCCTCCGCCCACCGCTGCTGCTGGATTGCCCGGGAAATATCCACCTGATACTGTTTCAGGGAAAGCTCATCCACGTTGGGATACTGATCCCGCAGGAAGTCCAGGTCTCTGTTGGAGGACAGGGCGCGAGCAATCGCCCGATAATCTCCCGCCCGGCGGTAACGGTTGATGTCCGAGACCACCTGTTGGGCCCGGCGGAACTTTTCCCCGAATCGGCTCAATTCGGATTTGATCTCCCGATACGCCCGTTCCAGCGCCGAAACGCAGGCATAACTGCCGTACTTTCCGAAATCCTGTCGCGAGGGAACCGGCAGGGTACTCAGCAACCGATCCACCCGCTGGCGCAATTGGCGGTAAAAGGTTCCCGAAGGCCAGTTCCCGGATTTGCGGATCTCTTCCCGAATGTCCTGGAGGGTTTGCCGGGCTTCCTGATAAGCGGAGGCAGGGCGATTGTAGGCCCGGATGAAGGTCACCAGGGTGGCAACATCCTCTTCCGGATGGGTGCGCAGCGAGCTGATCAAACTCTCCGCCGCCTCAACCGGGAAATCGATGGGAGCCGCATCCCGCTTCCGTCGCAACAACTGCTCATATTGGGGCACAAAATCCACCAGGCGATTGCCCAGCAACCGATCCACTTCCTGGATCACGTGGCCGGGATAGCGATCCTGCTGCTCAAACAACCGGGCAAAATCGGGAATGGCTTCCACGAACTTTTCGGCATTGTTCCGGCTTTGCCGCTCCTTTAACAACACCGTCATCAAGGCGGCGTAATCCTCCTGAAACGCCAGCTCCCGTTGCAGATCCTCTTGCAAATCCACGAAATCCAGATAAGCGGGGTCATCGGTGTTGCGCACACCGGCGGGCAGGATGGCCTCGATCTGCTCCAGTTCCCCCTGGATGGAGCGGAGAAATTCCGATTTCTGCCGAACTTCTTGCAATTCCCGGGCGGGATCCACCCCCTCAGCGGTGAGGGTAACTCCCAGCGTTTCATACACCTGCCGGTCGATCTGGTTGCGGGTCAGGTTTACCCGGAACTCGTGGCTGCGGGTCTCGAACTTAAACCGCCAGATGGGCACGTAACGATACTCCATGTCCAGTTCAATATCCTGGCGCACGGTATCAATGACCCAGTAAAAAACAGGCACGGTGGGGTCCAGCCGATATACCAGCAGATCATCGGTGGGAGCGCTCTCGTCGGGCATGGCCACCATGGGGGCCTTGCCTCTGGTAAATTGCCGGGTCAGGTAGCTGTAAATCTGATCCAGGTGGCTAACCCGAAGGGCCAGGTAAAAATCCGGTTGATTAATGCCCGGAAACTTGATGAAATACTTTTTCCCCGCTTTGAGGCGGAAAAATTTGTCCTTGTTCAACAGTTCGATATACTCGGATTCCCGGGAGACGATTTCCGGCCTGGGTTTCAGTTCTTTATACGGCGAGCAGGCCAGAATCAGCAGCAGCATCCCCGGAATCAACCGTTTACACCATCGTATCATGGTTGCCCTCATTCGTTGCTCAATACGAAAAATTTTTCTATCCATCAGCAACTTTGGTATCGACTTTGGACGGGCGCTAAAGTAACATCTGGTTACAGGGAAAACAAGTTCAACCGGGTAAATAAATTGGGTTAAAGATATGCCCCTCAAATCCGATAAATGGAAACGCTTTTTGCACCATAAACTTCCGGCATCGTCTGGGATCTTTGGACAGAATGAACTCCAACACCACACACGGAATAAGTTCAGGCCATCAAAAATTTTTCGATTGAAATTTTGTGCATTGGGATAACTCAACCCATCTAAATAATTTTAACTTTTTTGCATAAAAATGAAACAAGAACGATTCAGAACCAGTTGCTTCGTGTTTACCGACTACATCCAACAGGCTTTAAAAACCGCGGTTATTGAACGTCTGGAAGACGGAAGCGTAGCCGCCCTGATTCCCTCCTGTCGGGGAGTGGTGGCGTTTGGGCATACCGAAGCCGCGTGCCTGGAAGCGTTGCAAGCTACCCTGGAAAGCTGGATGCTGTTGAGCATTCAACTGGGGCATCCTCTCCCTGTTTTTCATGGGATCAATCTGAACCGGGAGCCGTTCTATGAACCAGACTACCGCCTGTAGTCGAGAGGAATTGATTCAGAAGCTCAAGCAGATGCACTTCTACGGGCCGATTATGATCTGCGGTCGCGAATTCATGCTCTACCACGGTCAAGCGCTGGCGATCCCTCCTGATACGCATTTTTCCAAAGCTCAATTCCGATTCCTGCTCCGCGAGGTAGAAAACATCGTTTCACAAGAAGAGTGGACGTTTTAGCGGGAGGTTCTGTTTTTCTCTCGCCCAATCAAATCAAAGTGTGGAAAAAATTTTAGCCGTTGCGCCGCTTCTCGTGATGCGTGATGCGTAAAACGTGAGGGAATTCTTCACGCATCGCAAGGCGTAGCCAAAAATTTTTATGGGTTTTCTGTTCTTGCTCATGCCCCGTAAGAACGGAAAATACCAGAAACTCACGCATCACGTATTACGCATCACAAGGCATAACCAAAATCTGCAAGCTTTCTGTTCTTGATGATGAACCACAAAAGCCCACAACATGGATTAACTAATTGTGCCGTTGAGCCTTTGGGTAAGGGACTACCGGAGGTGCCGCGCTTCAGGGATGATGTTTCCGGCAAGACTCGGCGGTAAAGGAACTTCAACCGGCCAAACCAAACAGAGGGTCATGGTTATGGAGCAGCTGTATTCATCTATCGGTAGTCTGGCGCGACAGATGCTGGGCAATTTTACCCGGCGCACCCGTCAGGACGGTACCCCGTACTGGGATTTGCGGGAAGACGTGGACTGGCAGCATCAGGTGGTTATGGAAGCCTGGGGCAATCGGATGTTGTGCGCGGAGGCGTACAATACGGCCTTCAAACTGTTGCTGGAGATCTATATTGCTTCCAACGAGGAAGAAGCGGAAGAATTCCTGTATGAGATTGAGCCGTATTCGGAGGTGAGGGATTTGACCGGCTGGCTGAATTCCGCCCCCGAACATGTGGAATATCTCACCGAAGTGCTTCAGGCCGATCCTCCCCGGGACGGCAGGGAAGCCCTGGCCAGAGCGCACTGGCTTTTCCTGCAGGACGCCGGGGAACGGCTACTCAAGGCGATCAAACATTGCATGGAACGAGAAGAAGCCCTGCAAGAGGTTGAAGTTCAGGAAGCCGTATAACCTGCGGGCATGATCGGTAACCTCTGTCGGGACGGGCAAATTCGATATTTCCCCCGGGTAAGTTGAATTCGCTCGATCCGGCTCAGGAACGGGCAGGTAGTACCCATATCGGTTTGGAGATGGGGGAATCCCCCACAGTGGGTATACATAAAGGAACTTACCTGAAGTTGGGAGGTGAGTTCGCACAGCGTATCAGCCATTCCGGGAGGAATGGCTGATGCGTTTTTATTCCTTTGCCGCTTTATAAGTTTTTCCCTGCCACACGCCCCGCCGACGCATTTCCGCTTCGATTTCCTGCTGCACAATATTGGCCCGCACATTCCAGACGGGCGCCACCAGATGCCGGGGGTGGGTTTCCCCCACCAGGCGCTGGATGCGGATATCCGGGCGCAGGCGCTGCAAGAAGTCGATCACCAGATCAATATACTCCCGATACCCCAGCACCGGAAAGGGCTTTCGTTGATACTCCACCGCCAGGGCGGTCTTTTTGACGACGTGCAGGTGATGAATCTTCAGGGAGTCGAGGGGATATTGGGAGATCACCTCTGCGGTGTGGAGCATCATTTCCCGGGTTTCTCCGGGCAATCCCAGGATCACATGACTGCAAATGTGGATGCCCTTGCCGGCGGTCATCTCCACCGCGTCGGCCCATTCTCGAAAGGTGTGCGCCCGGTTCAGCCGTTCCAGGGTGGCGTCGTAAATGGATTCCAGGCCATATTCCACGCTGATGAAATACTCCCGGGCCAGCTCCGCCAGGTAGGCGATCTTGTCCTCATCCACGCAGTCCGGGCGGGTGCCGATGGCCAGCCCGATCACCTGCGGATGCGCCAGAGCCTGCTCATATACCTGTTTCAGATAAGCCAGGGGAGCATAAGTGTTGCTATAGGCCTGGAAATAGACCAGGAAACGATCTACCTTGTATCGCCGGGAGAGATACTCCACGCCCTGCGCCACCTGTTCGGCGACGCTCATTCCCGGTTTACAATAGGGAGGCACAAAGCTCAGGTTGTTGCAATAGGTGCATCCCCCGTAGGCTTTGGTGCCATCCCGGTTGGGGCAGGTAAAACCGGCATCCACGGAAACTTTTTGTATCCGCCCCCCAAAGCGGTGAATCAAATAATCCTTATAGGCATTGTAGGGGCGCCGGGTGCCCCAGGGATAGACGGGGTGATCTATGAGGGTTCGGGTAGTCGTTTTCATAAATTCGGTTCGCTGATTACATACTTATGTATTGCGTATTGCGTATTGCGTATTGCGTATTGCGTATTGCGTATTGCAAAGTGCAATATAGACAAATCCCGGCGGGGAGTCAATGAATGGAGAATTGGGGCGGCTTGTTTTTTATGGGCAGGTTCGGCATATTGGAAAAGATTAAAGACAAAAGATGAAAGATGGTATCTATCTCGACAATGTCACAATTCAGGAACACCTGTAGAGATCGCCGCAACCACAGGGAGAAAATTTTTTTAAAACGAGGGCATTCGGTAACTCTTTCCATCAGTTCAGCGTTTTTGCCCTCACCCTACCCCTCCCGCCCCGCCGCGGCGGGGCACCCTCCCC
>CAYQGB010000146.1:4159-9501 GCA_964416895.1 uncultured Calditrichaceae bacterium | reverse complement strand
TATTTTCAGGAATATGTTTGAGGAGTTCGGAAAAAACAAAATTTTCCACCAGTTGCCCTCGATCCGGACGCAATTCCAGAGGAGCAAACTGCTGAAAAACCGCGTTGCGCATGCCGGTATCGACAAAATACATCTTGGGCGTTTTTACCACCGACTTTCCCAGATTCCGAAAATATCCTCGCAGGAGTTTGATGATGTAGGTGTCCTGTAATGCTTGAAGAAAGTGCTCCGTGTAATATCGAGAGATTCCCACCGCCCGGGCCAGTTCGCCGACTTTGCAAAGTTGCGCCGTTTGAACCGCCAGCAACTGCACCAGACGGTTAAATCCCACAATGTTTTCGATTTTCAAAAAGTCGCCGATATCCTTCTGGACATAAGAAGAGTAGATTTCTTGCAGGAGGAGTTTTTTGTCTTCTTCCACCGGTGCCTTGACCACTCCGGGATATCCCCCGTAGAGTATGAATTCCTCCAAACGGTCTCGATAAATTGAGGCCTCAAATTCTACTTTGCTTTCCAGGGGGATGGTGGTATCGACCTGATGATACCTCAGAAATTCTCTGAAAGAGATGGGATACAGCTCAAACAGTCGTTTGCGCCCGGTGAGATGCTCCCGAATGTGGCTTTTGATTTCCAGACTGGAGGAGCCAGAGATGATAAACTTCCAGTTCTGGCCCAGGTCATAAAGAATCTTCAACAACAGGCCGCCGTTGGGGATGCGCTGAAATTCATCCAGAAAGATATAATTGATCTGATCCGGGCGCCCGTACCGGCGAATAAAGTTGAGAAAACGCTCTTGTTGCTGAAAAAGGGCAATAAAATCCACTAAATCGCAAGTAAAGTAGAAGAGCGTTTGGGGATCAACCTGCTGCTCTTGAATCAGATAATGGATGAGTTTCTTGAGCAAAAACGTTTTCCCGGTCTGTCGAGCACCCACCAGGGCAGTGACTTCAGGGGCGGATAAATGGTTTTTGAGGAGATCAAAAGCCTGTCGGGGGATATAGATCTCATCGGGAAATCGATACCCCGGTTGTCGCCAGGGATTATATTGGTCAAAAAGCGTCTTCACCACAAAAAGCAAGCCTTTATATTTTCAATCAATTTACAAAACAAGTACGCATTTTGTAAATTGATTTTAAAAATGCAGGATTAAAGGGGGGTATGCTCAGATTTTATTCACAGGCCTTATTCGGTGCCCGGTTGATAGCGGATAATCTCCACCTTTTCCAGAGTCATCAGACCGCCGGAGTTGGCTTCCTCCAGCATCGCTTCGATGGCCTCGATGGCAACCTGTATCCGCTCGTTGGTGTCCACCACCTCGATGAGGATGGGGAGATCCTCTGATAACCGCAGCAACCGGGCGGAGTGGATTACCCGGCTGTTCGGGCCAAACCCCTCGATGCCCCGTACCACCGTGGCTCCCGCCAGACCGATCTCCCGCAGCTTCAGCACAATGGCTTCGAACAGCGGTTTCCCCTTATACCGATCCCCTTCTCCCAGATACACCCGCAGCAACTTTCCGGTACCCTTAATTTCCATAATAACTCCCCCATCGTGATAAATTTGCCGTGAACATTCACTGTCAGATAGAAAGACGCGATGTGTAAAACCGTTTGATAACCGGCCACTGTAACCTTGAGAGGTTGAGCAAGCGTATTGTGTATTGCGTATTGCGTAACCGGCGATTGCACAATACGCAATACGTAATACGCAATACGCAATACGCAATACGTTTAAATGTTTTTCCCCACCACCAGGCCCACAAACGCCAGGGTCAGCCCCAACAGAATGCTCAATACAATGTTCAGAAAGGCTTTCATGGGTGCGCCGACCCGGAGCAGCATCACCGTCTCGTACGAGAAGGTGGAAAAGGTGGTGAAAGCGCCCAACAGCCCGATGGTGATCATGGCCTTCAGGGTAGGGGAGAGGATCAACTGTTCGCTGTAACCCATGAACAACCCCAGAAGAAAAGACCCCGCAGCGTTGACCACCAGGGTGCCGATGGGAAAATCGCTCTGGGTGAACGCATACACCCATCCGGAAATCCAGTACCGCAAGATGGCGCCTGCAAAGCCTCCCGCACCGATCGCCAGAATTTTGATCATTTGACCTCTCCCCATCTTCCTGATTTCGTTCACCGAATTCGCCGCAGGATTACCCCGGCAGTCGGCGGAACCGGCACCACCGGTTGTGTCAGCGCCGGGGGATCGTGTAGATACACGCCCTCGCCGTCTGCCAGAATTTCCCATCGGCCACCGGGCAACACCAGCGGGTGCGCTTCCCGGGCGTTTCCATTCAGGGCCACAAAAAACATCTCCCGGTCGTATTCCAGCCGGTATACCAGAAACAGAGAATCCTCCGTATGGGGAAAATGGAACTGCTCCGGCGTGGCCCGCCGAAACGCAGGAAAGCGCTTTCGCAGGGCGATCAGCCCCCGGTAATATTCCACCAGGTCCCGGTTGATCTCCGCGTGATCAAAGTTTAACCAGTTGGTTTCGTTGTCCTTCTCATAGCTGTTGTGATCGATGCGCCCCGCGTTGGTATCCGGGGCGGCGGTGGGAGCGATCACCTTGCTGCGGGCAAACTCCTGCCCCTCGTGGAGCATCACCATGCCCTGGCCGGTCAGCAGGGCCAGGGCGGCCAGCCGGTTTACCCGCATCTGGCGTGGGGTCAGGCGGACGTGGGCGTTCACGTCGGCGATGCGTTGCCTCGGGGAGACCTCTCCCAGAGCAAGGCGGATGAAATCTCCCAGCGTGTGGTCGTCGTGGGATTCCAGATAGTTCACCGAGTGTTCCACCTTACGATACTGCCCCCCAAACTGCCGCAGCGATCCCATCACATAGCGTTGCAGGCTGCGGCGATTATTCCCCGGAAACCAGCCTCCAAAGATAAACCCCACCTCGCCATCGGGGTGCCAGCCTTTAAAGCCGTTGCGGAATTGATCGTTCCAGGAAGCCCAGTCGAGATCGCTGAAGCCGGCCGGATCGTAGCCCCCGCCCCAGGGTTCGGCGATGAGGATCACGTGGGGATTGATGGCCCGGGCCGCCCGCAAAATCTCCCGGCAGGTTTCCCGGTCGATCATATTCGCCAGATCAAAGCGGAACCCGTCGATGTGATAGGCGCGCATCCAGTAGGTCACGCTGTCAATAATCAGCCGCCGGGTCATGGGGCGCTCGGTCTTCAGGTCGTTGCCGCACCCGCTGACGCTCTCGAACTCGCAGTTGGGCTTCAGCCGAAAGTAGTAGAACTTATCGATGTATTTCAGAGGGTTGTAGTCATATTGGGAGACATGGTTGTACACCACATCCATCAGCACCGCGATGCCCTGGCGGTGGAAGGCTTTGACCATCTCCTTGAACTCCCGCACCTGCCGCCCATCGATGCCGTTGTAAGCCCCCGGCTCCAGGGTTCCCCCGGTGGCGTAATAGGACTCCGGGGCAAAGAAGTAGCTGGTCATATACCCCCAGTGATTGCGCTCGTAGGGATTCCAGGTGTTGAACACCGTGGCAGTGGAATCCCGATAAGGAACCTCGATGTTCCCGAAATCCTGCGCCGGGAGCAGTTCTACCGCATTTACCCCTAACCGACGGATGTAGGGCAAACCGCCCCGTTGCTCCGGATATACCAGCCCGGGATAGGTTCCCCGCAACGAATCGGGAACGCCCGAGGAAGGGTGGGCGGTCATGTCCCGGATATGCATTTCGTAAATGATTACATCCCGATGGGGAATTACCAGAAAGGTATCGCCTTCCCAGGAGAAATGATCCTGCGGCAGGATCAGCGTTTTGCCGGGGTGGGTGTAGTGGTTATAGGTGACCACCGCCCGGCTGTAGGGATCGGCCAGTACCAGAGTGGAGTCGAACATCTCTCCCTCGCCGGTTGGCCCCCACACCCGGTAGCCGTAATATTTGCCCCGCCAGTCTTCGGCGGTAAAATATTCCCATACCCCGTCGGCATCCCGCCGCATGGGGAATTCTTTCCCGTCCTTTTGATCGTGGCGGTCGAACAGCACCAGGCGCACCCATCTGGCCCGGGGCGCAAATACCCGGAAGGCCAGCTTCCCCCCTTTCCGGTGTGCCCCTAACGGTTTGTCGGAGTAAAGCGAATCCAGAATTCCATCCGGCTGGAGGAATTTTTTCGTTCCATCGGGAAAGACGGCGTAGTAATGGGTATCCAGACGCAGGGGTGTTTCGGTGCCAAGTTCTACCCGGTCCCCCTGAATTTTTCGAGAACGGATGGTTACCGGAGGATACAGGGTTAATGCGGTGACGGTCTGAGAATCGGGAGGAGTGGAGAATTGAAGCTGAACCCGATGAGTGCCCTGGATTTTCGCCCAGGGGATCTCCGGCGGGTTTGCCCACACCAGAACGGACGCCAGATACATTCCCCCAAAAGCGATTCTTTTTACGAAAAGCGTGCGGCATACGGCCCTGACGAATTCCATCTAAGGTCGCCTCGTGGTGAATTTGAACGGCCAATTATACGCACGCCGTTTATGGATTTCCACCTTTCCTGAAATTTTCATCATTTGCGATTTGTCAGAGCAGAAAGGGATAGAAAACGGGAACGAAAGTTTTTTCAAAAAAGCGTAATCCATGTTCTTCCTTCCGGACAAAGGGTTTGAGAATCTTAATTTTCTTCCTGAAAAATGCTATTTCACTCCATATTGAAACCCATCGATTTTGTCTGTTTAATTCATTAAAAAACAATCCCAAAGGCATCTTTTTCAGAGCCGGTGAATTCCTGGAAAACCCTCTTCATTACCGCTTTCAATATTAGAAAGTGTTAAGATAGCCGGGGGTCTATTGACTTTGAAAATTTATTCAGTAACATTTATCACAAAAGAATGCCTTTTGAGCAGGTAAGTGATGTTGGTCTATTTCATATAGAGAAGGTAAACCCTTCAGCATCGTTGTCGCCGAGAAGCTGACATCCCGGGGTCATCCTCAGTAGCACTTTTCCTGATGGATGCCAATTTCCCATACTTCAAAAAATAAAAACTCTGATGTTGGCCTGATCCACGGCTGTGCGTATTGGAGGAGGGCTGTTGTATTTTAACTATATCCCAATCCCCAGATTTGTCAAACAGAGAATCGGTGTAACAGAGGAGGAGAAAGGATGTTTGACTATTTTCCGGAAGTGATTTCCACCTACGGGGGGAAACTGGACTCGGTGTACTGGATGATTTTCTACATCGTGGGGTTCTGGTTTTTGCTCTCCGAGGGGGTGCTGTTTTACTTCGTGTTTCGGTACCGCCAGAAGAAGAATCCTGTGGCCACGTATGTCTCGGCGGAATCCTGGAAAATGGCCTCCTGGGTGCTGGTGCCGGCGGCTATCGTGCTGGC
>CAYQGB010000146.1:0-4059 GCA_964416895.1 uncultured Calditrichaceae bacterium | reverse complement strand
TGGCGTCGCTATGTATTTTCTACCGATCACAAAGTGATTGGCAAGCAGTATATGTTCCTGGCCCTGATCATGGCCCTGTTCGGGGGAGTGATGGCCTACATGATGCGCTGGGAAATCGCCTTTCCGGAATCTGCCATTCCCGGCGCCGGGTGGATTCCCGAACCGTTCGGCTATGAAGGGATCATTCCCCCGGAATTTTATAATGCATTAATGACCATGCACGGCACCATCATGGTCTTTTTTGTGGCCATGCCCTTGCTGTTAGGAGCGCTGGGGAATTTCCTGATTCCCCTGATGATCGGCGCCGAGGACATGGCCTTTCCCCGCCTGAATATGATGTCGGTGTGGACGTTCTTTCTGGCCTCGGTGGTGTTGATGGCCGGCTTCTTCGTGGAAGGTGGAGCAGCAGCGGCTGGTTGGACCGGCTATCCTCCTCTCTCGGCAGATCCTATCCACACTGGGGTTACTTGGGGGTTACATTTATGGGTACTGGCTTTGGCATTGGAGTTTGCCTCGTTTCTCATGGGAGGGATAAATTACCTGACCACTGTGGTAACCCACCGGGCACCGGGGATGAGTTTGTTCCGTTTACCGCTAATTGTATGGATGCAAGTGATAGCCGCTATTTTGTTTATGCTTTCGGTGGGGCCTTTGGTGGCTGGTGCCGTCATGCTCTTCTTGGATCGGGTAGCCGGAACAGGATTTTTTATTGCTGAGCGAGGCGGCGATCCCCTGCTGTGGCAGCACCTGTTCTGGTTCTTCGGGCACCCGGAAGTATATGTAATCTTGCTGCCGGGGCTGGGAGCCGTTCTGGAAGTGATGGCCACTTTTTCCCGAAAACCTATCTTCGGATATCGCACCATCGTTTACTCGACCATTGCTGCCGGTATTCTCAGTTTTATCGTCTGGGCGCATCACATGTTCGTCAGCGGCATTGATCCCCGGCTGGTGATGCCCTTCAGCATTACCACCATTTTGATCTCGGTGCCTTTTGCCATTATGGTGTTTGCCATGATCGCCACCCTCTGGAAAGCGTCCATTCGGTTTACCGTTCCCATGCTGTTTGCCCTGGGAACGCTGGCGACATTTCTGATCGGCGGAGTAACCGGTATCTTTCTGGGATCTGCCCCGGTAGATGTGTTTTTCCATGATACCTATTTTGTGATTGCCCATTTTCACTACACCTTATTTCCCTCGGTATTCTTGGGCGGCTTCACGGCGATCTACTTCTGGTTCCCCAAGATGTTCGGGCGGATGATGAACAAAACTCTGGGGAAAATTCATTTCTGGTTAACGGCAATCTTCTTTAATCTCACTTTTATTCCCATGTTTGCCTTGGGAATAGGTGGGCACATGCGGCGGATTTACAATCCCACTCAGTACGACTTCTTACAACCCTTACAGCCAATTAATGAGTTTGTGACCTATTGCGCGGTGCTGTTGCTGTTGTCCCAGATTCCCTTTGTAATCAACTTCTTCTGGAGCATGTTTAAAGGAGAAAAGGCACCCCAGAATCCCTGGGAAGCCACTACCCTGGAATGGGTGGCGGCACCTTCTCCACCGCCGCATGGAAATTTCGCCGAAACTCCAATGGTTTATCATGGGCCGTATGAATATAGTGTCCCTGGAGCCGACAAGGATTGGGTACCCCAGACGCAGGAGAAAGTGGCAGCCGCTGGAGGATAACCTTTCCCCAAACGAGGTAAAAATGGGAAGCCGGGAGAGGATACCACCCGTTTTTCCGTCCCGGCTTCTTCCCCGTGAATGTTACACTGTGAAGATCAAAACAGAGTTTAAGGAAAAGGAGACCAAACAATGGCAAGCACGGCTTCAGTTGCGGATGTTCATCAGGATGTCACCCACTTGAGCCATGAAGAGGTTGGGGTTCCTCCCGGCAAGATGGGAATGTGGTGGTTTCTGGCCTCTGAAATTATGGTCTTCGGAGGGCTGATTGGAACCTATATTTTGTTCCGAATGGCCAGCGGGGGCGCCTGGACAGAATTCGCCCATCATGTCAGCACCGTAATCGGTAGTATCAACACCATGGTACTGTTGACCAGCAGTCTTACCATGGTGTTGGCTTTTGCTGCTATTCAGGATGAAGATCGGCAAAAAGCCAAACTTTATCTGGCATTGACAGTACTGTTGGGGTTAACCTTCCTGGGGATTAAAAGCTTTGAGTATTCCCGGGAAATCGCTCAGGGCTTTACCCCGTTGGCTCACACGTTTTGGTCCTTCTACTATCTGATGACCGGCCTGCACGCCCTCCACGTAACCGGAGGTATCATTGCCAACTTTGTGCTTCTGGTGATGGCCATTCGGGGAACCCTGTGGCCCAAAGCTCAGTGGCGGGTGGAATATGCGGGACTGTACTGGCATTTCGTGGATATTGTGTGGATCTTCCTGTTCCCGTTAATCTATCTCTCGTATTAACCTCATCGTCAACGGTGTTAACAAAGGAGTAGAACATGGCGCATGACGTTCATAACCGACCCAATTACGTGGCTGTATGGGCCTGGCTGACTTTTCTTTTGATCATCAGTCTGGCGGCCGTATATCTGCCTTTTTCACAAACCCTGACAGTGACGTTTATCTTTGTGGTGGCGGCGGTCAAGGCCTTTCTGGTGGCGGCCAACTATATGGAATTGCGATTTGAACAGCAGTTCATTCGATATATCGCCATCATTCCCGTGATCCTGTTCATTATTATGACCCTGACCCTGATTCCAGACATCGGCACCGCCCATTGAGTTGGAGAAGGCTGCCGGTGGATCGATCTGAAGTGAAAGGGAATGGTTTTTTGACGGAAAAGAAGCAACGGAGCGCATGATTTTTCGGAAGCGACTGACAAACTATTCAGGGAGTGACGGTTGTGTATAACGATGCAGTGGTAGCGCCGGAAAAGCCGGTAAAAGGTGTCGATAGCGGTGGTGGCGGCAATCGCAACGGATGGAATGAAGGAGGATATGGAGGGGATGACCCCTGGAAATCGCCCTCTGCTCCTTCAATTAATAAGGCCATCTTTGGCCTGTTGATGTTCATCGCCACCGAGATCATGATCTTTGCCGGGCTGATCAGCGCCTTTATTGTGGTAAAGGCCAACGCCGGACAGTGGCCCCCTCCGGATCAACCCCGGTTGCCGGTGGCAGTTACGGGAGTGAATACCTTCTTTCTACTGCTGAGCGGTGTCACCGTGTATCTGGCCGTGCGGGCGATCCGCCGGGAAGCCCCGGTGGCCTTTAAGCGCTGGCTAACGCTTACCGGGATTCTGGGAACCCTCTTCCTGGCCATTCAGGGCTATGAGTGGGCCCGCCTGCTGGGGTATGGATTGACCATGAGTTCCAGCCTTTACGGAGCCACCTTCTACACCCTGATCGGTGCCCACGGGTTGCATGTACTGGCGGCAGTAGGGGTGCTGCTGTTTGTGTTAAGCCGGGCCTTTCGGGGGAGATACTCCCCGGCAAACTATAATGGCGTGGTGCTGTGTCAGATCTACTGGTTCTTTGTGGTGGGTATCTGGCCGGTGCTGTACCTGCTGGTCTATTTTTAATCTGAATATTTGTGCGGAGGGCTTATCATGCTACGAGGTTTCTGGAAATACATCATCATTGGGCTGGCATTGGGAGGGATGTTGTCCGAGGCACTCTTGGCCTGTCCCAATTGCTTTGGTTCCAGCAACAAAAGTGTGATTGACGCTTTTATTACCAGCTATTATTTGCTGTCCGGGATACCGTTAGGGATTATCGCCGTGGGCGGAGGCACTTTGTATTATCTGAATCGAAAATTCTCCCTGGGCGGCAATCCGGCAACACATGCGAAACACCGGTGAATTCCCCGGGGATAGACATCAGGGAGTTCTCCGGCCGAAAGCGAGCCACATCAAACCAAGAGAAAGTGGAACAATGAAGGGAAAAGCCTCATCCCAAGGGGAGATTCAGTGTCGAATACCTTCTCCGACAAAGGATTTTCTAACCCTTACCAAACCCCGGGTGGTGTTGATGGTGCTGGTGACGGCCTTTGCCGGATTTTATCTGGCCGGGGGAGAGATGGATTGGGGGC
>CAYQGB010000145.1:0-9526 GCA_964416895.1 uncultured Calditrichaceae bacterium | reverse complement strand
GACAAGCTCAGGATGACAAGCTCAGGATGACAAGCTCAGGATGACAAGCGGGAATGTGGGACTGAGCCTGTGTTTACATCCCGACGCAGTCGGTGATCGAAGTATAACCTGCCCCCTGTCACACTTCGACAAGCTCAGTGTGACAGGGGGGTGTCGGCTTTGCTGAATAGTAACGAAAGAACATAAATATTTCGCAGAACTTCTCCTGCCCAATACGCAATACGCAATACGCAATACGCACTACGCAATACGCATCATATCCCGAATCGCATTATCGGAGCGGATACCTTGTACTATCTTCTCTATACGTTATTGCACCGGCTTCCCCCCTCAAAACGTCACCCCTGCTTCCACAATCCACTCCCCCTGGCCCTGGTCGTTCCAGGCCCGCTCGATGCGCAGCAGGTAGATGTAAGGCAAATGCACATGCAATCCCAGGCCGTAGCCGGTATAGTGGCGGTTTAACGCAAACGGATTCGCCCGATCCCACACGATGCCGCTATCCATGAACAGCCCCAGACTCAGGCCATACTTCAGTTGCTGGAAAAAGGCTTTTAAGGATTGGGGGGCATTCTTCCAGGTCAAGTATTTGATGGGCAAAAGGCTGATCCGCACCTCGTAGTTGTGCATCATCAGGTGTTGGCCGGGGTCGGTGGGCAGGGCGGGAAAGCGGCGGTTGAAGTAGCCCCGAATGCGCTCCTCCAATCCGATGAAGATGCGGTCGTAGAGGGGCAGGTGGCCGAAGTTCAGGCGGGTAAAGTTGCGCCCGGCCAGGCTGATCCGTTGGGAAACCTTCACATATAGCCGGTGGTCAAAATCCAGGCGCCAGAAGTTGGGTTGATCAGAGGAGAAGCCGGCCCGGGAAACGGTCCAGCGCACGTAGTACCCTTTCCGGGGATATTCAAACAGGTCTCGCCGGTCGATCTTGAAGGTCAGCTTCAGCTTGGGCACCAGATCAGTGGGGGAATCGGAGACGCTCACATCGGCGGGGGTCAGCCCGATTTCCCGCAGCTTCCCTTCCGGAAAGCGAATGCGCCGGAGGGAGAAGGTGGCCTCTATGGAAGTGGTCAGGTTCAGGCGTTTTCCCAGGATCAGCCGTCCCCCCAGGTGCCGTTCTTTGAAGGCAAAAAATTTATTGCGCACGAACTTGCCGAACAGATTGACCCCTAAAATCAACCGGGCGTTTTTCCCCAGCCAGGGATTGCGGTAGTTGAGGAAAAAGGAGGGGTTGTATCCCAACCATCCCCCCACGTTCACCAGTTCGTGCATCCCCCGAAAATTGTAGTGCACAATCTGAAACCCGTAGCTGAGCTTATCCCAATCCCGCTCGTTGATAAAGATCAGAGGTACCGGATACATGTACAGGGTTTCGGTGACCTCGATGATCAGGAAGTTGTGATTTCCCGCCGGAGAGATGGACAGCGCCACCCGGTTGAACAGGAACAGATTGGTCAGGCGATTCTGGATCAGTTGCAGGTCTTCCATATCCAGAGTATCGGGAAAATCGAAGGGGATCTCCCGCAGGATCACCTCATCCCGGGTTTTGTCGTTTCCAAAGATCAGCACCGTGTCGATGCGCACCGGGAAAGTGAGATGGGATTGGGCCGGCAGGGGGGAAACGGCCAACACACACAACAGCGCCAGAGCCGCAAATTGATGTTTCATCGGCTTCACCTGAGTTACGATTCCAGAATCTGATGCAAAATGATTCGCTTTCGGTAGCGGTTTAGTAATCGGCGGCTCCCGCGGTTTTTCTGATCCTAAAATGTGGGCAAATGTACCATCTGCTCTGAAAAAAACCAACCTGAAAGGTGGGTATCGGAGTGCGCCGGGGTGGGGGAGGGGGGAATATTTATTTTGTTATCTCAGGTTGGGCGTGTACATTCTGCTCGCTCAGGTTTGCTCCGCCGGGACGGGACCCCGCCGGGGGATGACCGGGCAAAAGGGGATGAAATTTTCGCGTAACTATTCAGGTCTTTTCCAGAGTGCGGCCTGTTTTTTGTTATTTTCCCCTCATTCCGCCCCGGCGAAATAAATCTCCCCTCTCCCGCCGGGAGAGGGGCCGGGGGTGAGGGAGGAATCGTAGAAAAACCCTTCGGTGTTGCCGTCTAAGCACCTTCTCTGTGGGTACCTGAATAGTTACCAAAATTCTAATCTCCGGGGTGATAGTATACCCTTAACGAGTATAAAACCACTTTAGCGGGAGAAATATCCCCATGAGCGAAGGAAAGACGTTTTTCTATTTATATGCCCTGATCAACTTCATCCTGTTGGGCGCGGGGATGGGGGTCATCTCCCTGATGGAGTACTGGTTTCCCCATCTTCCCCCGGGAGCGAGTGTGGGCATCGGCGTCGCCGTATCCCTGGCCGTGGCCTACATTCTGACCCGGGCCTTTCTGATCATCCGGCAGTTGATCATCGAAGAAGATGTTCTGGATGAGTGATTCCAACCCTGTTTATCAAACCGCGAGTCTCCTCCATGTTCAAACGCATTTTTCTTTCCATGGGAATTCTGGTGGCGCTTATCGCGGCGGTGGTGCTGTTTCGGGCTGTGCAGTTCACTCCCGAAGAAGCGCCCGTACCCCCTTCAGCCGGGGAACAATTTGTTCCGGACACTCAACAGGTGGTGGCCCATCTGGCGCAGGCGGTGCAATTTCCCACCGTCTCTTATCAGGACAGCACCCGGTTTCCCGCAGATGCTTTTGCCGCCTTTCGGGAGTTTTTACGCCGAACTTTTCCGCTGGCGCACCAGAAGCTCTCTCCCCGGGTGATCAACGGCGGAGCGCTGCTGTTTATCTGGCCGGGGCAGGATACCTCCCTGGCCCCGGTGGTGTTGATGGCTCATCAGGATGTGGTGCCGGTGCCGCCGGAGACGGCGGAGCAGTGGGAGCATCCCCCGTTCTCCGGAGCGGTGGGGGACGGGTATGTATGGGGTCGGGGCACGCTGGATGATAAATCCTCCTTGATGGCCATTCTGGAAGCGGTGGAGCATCTGCTAAGCCGGGGATTTCGGCCCCCGCGCACCGTCTATCTGGCCTTCGGGCATGATGAAGAGGTGGGCGGTCGGCGAGGGGCGGCGCAGATTGCGGAGTGGTTCCGTTCCCGGGGGATTCGCCCGGCGCTGGTGCTGGATGAAGGAGGCGTGATCATTCAGGGCGCCGTTCCCGGCGTGGCCCGCCCGGTGGCGCTCATCGGCATCGCCGAGAAAGGGTATCTTACTCTGGAACTCACCGCCACCGCTCCCGGAGGGCACTCCTCCATGCCCCCGAAGCATACCGCCGTGGGGATCATCAGCCGGGCCGTCACCCGCCTGGAAGCGCATCCCTTCCCGGCCGATCTCGCTTTTGCCAATCGACTGTTCGATCGGGTGGGACGGTACATGCCCTTCGCCCAACGGATCATTTTTGCCAACCGGTGGCTGTTTTCGCCGGTGCTCAAACGGGTGCTCAGCGCATCCCCCACCATGAACGCCACCATCCGCACCACCACCGCTGCCACCATGTTTCACGCCGGAGTAAAAGAGAACGTGCTCCCCCAGAAGGCCACCGCGGTGGTGAATTTCCGGATTCTCCCCGGAGAGACCACCGCCTCGGTTATCCGCCGGGTGAAAGAGACCATTGATGATCCCCGGGTTTCCGTTCGCCCGTTGGGGTATCATGTGGATCCTTCGCCGATCTCGGAGACACAATCCCCCGCCTACACCCTGCTGGAGGCGACCATTCGGCAGGTGTCGGAAGAGCCTCCGGTGGTGGCGCCGTTTCTGGTGGTGGGGGCGACCGATTCCCGCTATTTTGCGGATTTATCCTCAAATGTGTATCGCTTCCTGTTTCTCCGCCTGACCACCGGGGATACCCACCGCCTGCACGGCACCAACGAACGCATCGCCATTGCCGATTACGTGGATGCCATCCGGTTTTATGATCAACTGCTGAAAAATCTGAAGCGGCTGTAGATTTTTCCCTTGACAATTAACGATTTACACCGCTTATTGCATGGAGAGATCATCCCCCGGGGAGGAGCATTGCCGGATGATCTGTCGTTGGTCTTTGGAATGTGTACACCCCAAAATCGTGGAGGCTAATAACATGGATGGTTACGGCCCACTCATCGATGCTCACTGGGGGTTGGAGACCACGCAGGTGTTGCCTTCCCATCGGCTGGATTTGCGCACCACTCCGCCGGACGTTTTCAAGGATGAAAGCGCCACGGATTGGTTCCGGCTGCGATGGAGCGACATCGGCCGCCCCTACATCATTCCCCACATCTCCCGGCGCCGCCGGATGTGGGAGGAAATCTACGGGCAGGAGATGCCCGAACGCACCCAATGGGAACACTTCAACAAGTGTTTCCATGATCTGTTCGTATCCGATATTCCCGCCGTTCGCAAAAAAGCCCTCAAACGCCTGCGAAAATACCTTCGCGCTTTCGACTTCACTTTCGCTATCGAGTCGCTGCGGGATTACCTGCATCTGAGCGTGTGGAATCGGGTACATCGGGTGGAGGATGCCATCTGGGATCCCCGGGGGAAGCGGGCTTTGTTTGACGGCCTGGAAGTGAAGCATCCCCGAATTCTGTTTCTGGGCGCCGCCGACGGCTATGAGGCCATGCAACTGTTAGCGCTGTATCCCGGTGGAGAGGCGGTGCTGGTGGATTACGACGAGTTCTGCAAAACCGATCGCTTTGGCAAGTTTCCCGAATCGTACCCCTTTCTGGGAAAAGATCCCGCCACCGGGCACTGGCGGGTGTATCACCGGGAGCACTTCCGGATCGACTATCTGGTGGAAGATATCCGGAATTTGAAGCTGGGTCGGGAGTTCGACATCGTGCTTAGTGTGGGTTTGCTGGAGCACTATCCCGACGAGCAGAAGCCGGAAGTGCTGGAGTGGCACCGCAAGTTCCTGAAGCCCGGAGGATACGCCATTATCACCACCCCCCGGGATCATTTTAAATCCCGGCTGTTCTTCCGCCTGATGGGCGAGTTGATGAACTTCGTGTATCGGGAGCTGATGACTGCGCATCAATTGGGGCTGTATGCCTTTGAAAACGGGTTTGAGATTCTCCGCTGCGGCTATATCAAGGCCCATAACGCCGTCATTGCCCGAAGCCGGTAGTGCTCATCAACGGGAAACGTTTTCGGCAACCCCAAAGCCCGATCACCCCGGTCGGGCTTTTTTAATCCCCGCTGGAACCTGCTCAGTTGGTTGATTTTTATCGGGATTGCCTCTATATTGGCAAAGTCAAGTGATTGTTCATCCCCCTCCGGCGGGATGAAAGGGGTAGTGATGTTCTTACTTTTCTTTCTACAATGGAGCATCTGCGATGCTCTGTCTAATGAGCGGTCTCGCCCGGACAAGGCTACATTATTGCAGTCATGGGTGTTTCCCTTCCGTCATTCAGTTCTTGTAGTTACGCGATGAGTCACGAGAGGGAGAGGAACTCCTTTCCCGATTGGAACCGATAACGACCCAATTACCCTGCACATTGTTAATGCTGAAGAATTTCTGGCGCTAAAAGAAGGTGTTCTGGTTTATCCCGGAAAAGTGGAAGCGGATGTGTATAATGCACTCAAGAAGGTTCGTGAACAACGAAACCATAGATTTCTGAACGATACAAGGCGAGGTGTGACATGAAGTTCATCCTCAACGGCGTGGAAAAAGACTATCAGGGAGATCCGGAACTCCCCTTGCTGACCTATTTGCGGGAGCAGGAAGGCATTATCTCTCCCAAAGACGGGTGCGCCCCTCAGGCGGCCTGTGGCTGCTGTGCGGTGGAACTGAACGGCCGGGCGGTGCTCTCCTGCGTGATTCCCATGAAAAAGGTGGAGGGCGGCGCGGTGACCACCATCGAAGGGATGTCCCCCCGGCAGCAGGAGGTTTTCGCCAGTGCTTTTCTGGCTAAAGGGGGAGTGCAGTGCGGGTTCTGTATTCCCGGCATCGTGATGCAGGCCAAAGTGCTCATCGACCATAATCCTGTGCCCACCCGGGAAGAGGTACGCAAGGCGCTCACGCCTCATCTGTGCCGCTGTACCGGCTATAAGAAAATCGAGGAGGCCATCCTGTTGGCCGCGGAGGCGCTGCGGGAGGGCAAGTCCATTGAGCTTCCCGACAGCACGGGAGAGATCGGCAAGCCCCTGCCCAAGTACGACTGTTACGATGCGGTACTGGGGCGTCGCCCCTACGTGGATGACATCAAAGTGGAGGGAATGCTCTACGGCGCGCTGAAGTTCAGCGATCATCCCCGGGCGAAGGTGCTGCACATCGACACCTCGGCGGCGGAAGCCCTGCCGGGAGTGGTGCGGGTGTTCACCGCTAAAGATATTCCCGGCGAACGCTACACCGGCCTGATCGTGCACGACTGGCCGCTGATGATCGCCGAAGGCGAGGAGACCCGCTACGTGGGAGATGTGCTGGCGGGAGTGGTGGCGGAGAGCGACGCGATTGCCCGCCGGGCGGTGGAGTTGATCCGGGTGGAATACCGGGTGCTGCCGCCGATTACCGATCCCCACCAGGCCCTGAAGCCCGATGCTCCTCCCATCCATCCCGACGGCAACCTGCTTTCCGAGACGGTCATCCGCCGGGGAGATGTGGAGCAGGCCCTCAAAAGTGCGGCCTATGTGACCCAAGGGGTGTACAAAACCCAATGCGTGGAGCACGGCTTCATGGAACCGGAGTGCTGCATCGCCATGCCCGAAGGAGATGGAATCAAGGTGCTTTCTCAGGGGCAGGGGGTGTATGAGGATCAGAAAGGCATCGCCGCCATCCTGGGATTGCCTCTGGAAAAAGTGGAAGTGCAACTGGTGCAAAACGGTGGGGGATTCGGCGGCAAGGAGGATATGTCCGTGCAGGGGCATGCCGCGCTGTATGCCTACCTGCTGCAAAAGCCGGTCAAGGTGCGGCTTACCCGGGATGAGTCGATTCGTATGCATCCCAAGCGGCATCCCCTGGAGATGGAATACACCGTCGCCTGCGACGCTGAGGGGAAGTTGCTGGCGGTAAAGGCCAATATCATCGGGGATACCGGGGCCTATGCCTCGGTGGGGATGAAGGTGCTGGAACGGGCGGCGGGGCACGCCACCGGGGCTTACCATGTGCCCAACGTGGATATCGTCAGCCGGGCGGTGTACACCAACAACATCCCCAACGGGGCCATGCGCGGCTTCGGAGTGAATCAGGTGACCTTCGCCATGGAGAGCTGCATCGACGAACTGTGCGCCCGGGGCGGCTTCGACCGCTGGGAGTTCCGCTATCGCAACGCCCTGAAGGAAGGCGACGTGACCGCCACCGGTCAGGTGTTGCGCGGCGGTGTGGGCGTGCGGGAAACCCTGCTGGCGTTGAAGGATAAATTTTACTCCGCCAAATACGCCGGAATTGCCTGCGGCATCAAGAACACCGGCATCGGCAACGGCATGCCCGATGAAGGCGCGGTGAAGATTGTGGTGGAAGCGCCGGATAAGGTGGTGGTGCACCATGGCTGGACCGAGATGGGGCAGGGAGTGAACACCATGGCGGTGCAGTTCCTGTGCACCGAGACCGGGCTGCCTCCGGAGGTGGTGGAAGTGCGGGTGGAAACCTCCGCCAACGCCCCGGCGGGGATGACCACCGCTTCCCGGGCGACCTCGATCATCGGCAATGCCATCATCAACGCCGCTCAGCAGTTCCGCCGGGATCTGGAACGCCACTCCCTCGGTGATCTGGTGGGGAAGGTGTACGAAGGGCGCTGGGTGTGCGACTGGACCACCAAACCGGGCGCCGACGTGGAGCGCATTGAAACCCATTACTCCTACAGCTACGCCACCCAACTGGTCACGCTGGATGAGGAGGGGCAGATTGAAGCCATCTATGCCGCCCATGACGCGGGGAAGATCATCAATCCCAATCTGTTTGAAGGGCAGATCGAAGGCTCTCTACACATGGGGCTGGGGTATGCCATCAGCGAGAAGTTTGAGTATGACAACGGGGTGCCCAGATCCACCCGGCTGCGCAAATGTGGTATCCTGCGGGCAAAAGAGATGCCCCGGCTGGAGGTCATCGGCGTGGAGGTGCCCGATCCCCACGGCCCCCATGGCGCCAAAGGGGTGGGGGAAATCGGTCTGGTGCCCACCGCCGCGGCGGTTGCCAATGCCCTGTGCGCCTACGACGGCGTGCGGCGGTACGAGCTGCCGGTGAAGATTCACAAGAGACGCCGCAGTTCCCGGTCGGAACGGGAAACAATGCAGGAAACAAAATGACAAGAGGGGAATATGAGCATTATGTTGCAGATAAAATCAAAACGCAAACACAGGGGCGCTCTCCGACTCATCAAAACAGGGTAATATTATAAGGCCCATGTTTGATGCCGTGGCACAGTACTTCCACCACACCTCGTTTACTGATTTTCCCCTGCAGCCGGGCCAGGAATTTTCGCCGGGTGGGGCTGTCGTTGCCCAAATCCAGTTCTGCGGCAATCTCCGGCTGGGAATCCTTCAGGAAAACGGTAAGCTGGAACAGATCCACGCAATATTCCCGGTCGTAGTCCGCCGGATCACCACAGAAATACCCCGCGCCGCCGTAGGGCTCTCTCTGCTCGGCGATATGACTCCCGGAACGCCCCGGCTCGCAGGGGCTTCCCGTCAATGCCCTGCAAATCAGACGTTCCAGACCGGCTTCTGAGGTATCGGTAGTCATCGGTTATTTTTTCTTCTCTGTTCTTTTCGTATTTTGTACAATCTTTCCGTAAAACCGCCCTCTTTTTTAAACGCCTCCGCCTGAGCAGCCAACTGGCGGTCTAAGAGAGCAGTGGTTACATTAATCAAAGTTAACACAGCATTGGCGGCTATCTCCTGTAAAGTGGACGTAGTTGACTGTTTTGACATTTTTGGTTTTCCTTCTCCACGCTGTCCACCACGTCCACCTTGAATAACAGCTTTAGCCCAGGTATTTACATCATCCACAGTTTCAGGCCTCAGGTCAATCAGTTTCTGCCTCCTGGGGTCGTTCCTTTCCCACTGCTCCAGCCCCCGCTGCCGCAAAAAATCCTCGTAGTCCAGTCGGAGTTCCTCCAGGCTGGCGCGGGCCACGTTGGTCAGTTTCATTTCCATCTTTTTGGAGGTGCCGCTGGCCTGGCTGCCCTCGGCAATGTTTTGCACCCCGGAGCGCGCCGCCTGCACCATCTGGTCGTGGGTGCGGCTGCGCCGGTCGATGTAGCGGTCACAGAAGCGTACCGTTAGATCGTAAATAAGCCGGGCCAACTGAAAGGTTTTCAGTTTGCGGTAGCCCCCGTGTTTTGGGATGAGCTGCTCACTCATCGGTCTCCTCCTCCAGGAGGGTTTCCTGTGCTTCCGGTGGGGCGGTTTCTGCTCCCATTTCCTCCGGTTCCTCTGCCTCGCCCTCCGGTTCCTCCGGCAGCCGGGCGGTAAGGCAGAGGAACTGGAGGTGAGAGGGGAATCGCAGAAAAACCCTTCGGTATTGCCGTCTAAGCACCTTCTCTGTGGGTACCTGAATAGCTTGACAATGTTAAATTAAACTGTATTTGCTTATTTTATTTCGAT
>CAYQGB010000144.1:0-9538 GCA_964416895.1 uncultured Calditrichaceae bacterium | reverse complement strand
GTGTCACCCTGATTCCGCCCTGGCGGAATCAGTATGACAAAACAATACTCTCAATGGCATCAACACTCCAAAGGGAGACTACCAAACCCCGGGGAAAGAAGATTGAGTTCTATCTCACCGGCTGTCAAATAAAAAAACTTCATATTGTTTTTTATATCGAACGATATAAAATTATATCGTTCGATGTATTTTACAATATAGGAGGGTAAGTAGAATGGAAAAACTACGATTTTACTTGCAATGGTGGTTTGAGTATCCGTTACCGACATTTATTGAACGAAACCTCCCGCAAGATATATATACCCTGCGGCTCATTCCTGCTTTGATAGGCCCCAGGCGTAGTGGAAAGAGTACCCTGTTTTTTCAAATGATCCGGGAACTTCGGAATAGCTACTCTTCTCAAAATATTTTGTACATCAATTTTGAAGACGACCGCCTGTTGCCCTTAGAAGGGAGAGAGCTGATGGGACTTCTGGATGTCTACCGTCAGTTTTTTCCCCGGGACACTTCTCAGCCTACTTTCCTTTTTCTGGACGAAGTTCAGAATGTTCCCAATTGGGAAAATTCTGTGCGGCGTATTTATGAGACAGAACCCGAAGTCAAGCTGTTTCTCACCGGATCGAATTCGCGAATGCTGAGTTCCGATTTGGCAACGGCGTTGCGAGGGCGAACGCTTTCGTTCAAGGTTTTCCCACTGGATTTCAAAGAGTTTTTGAAGTTTAAAAACTATCCGGTAGCGGAAATAAACCTCAAAAACCTTCAATTCTCTCCCCGGAAAAACGACCTTCTATTTTTATTTGAAGAATATCTGAATTTTGGAGGATTTCCTGAAGTCGTTTTGACGGAAAATGTTCATGTAAAAGAACTCATTCTGAAAGAATACATTCGTACCGTTTTCTTTGCCGACATTGTTCAGCGGTACGGTATTCGACAGGTTAAACTTCTGGACGCATTTATAAAAATGTTAACCCGACAGATGTCATCCCTTTTTAGCGCCGGAAAAATGGTTCGAAGTTTACACTCTATTGGATTTAAGGTCGCCAAAAGTACCCTGGCGGAATACCTGGGATATGTTGAAAGCGCCTTTCTTGGGAAAAGCATTTCCATCTTTTCTTATTCCGCCAGGGATCAACTTCAATATCCCCGAAAGTTTTACCTCCTGGACAACGGACTATACCGGGCTACCGCTTTTGTCAAGGACAGAGATCGGGGAAGGCTGTTGGAGAATTTGGTCTTTACCCATCTGTTCAGAAAGTATGATGATCTGTTTTACTGGAAAAATTCTGGGGGATATGAGGTCGATTTTGTGGTGCCTGAATTAATGTCCTCTGATACCGGCTTCCCGCTGATTCAGGCGTGCTACAATTTTGCTGAAGCGCAAGTGGTTAAAAGAGAGGTGCGAGCGTTAGTAAAAGCAGCAAACGAGTTCAATCTCAATAGGGCGTTAATTGTTACCCGAGATGTGTGGGATGAAATAAAACAGGACGATTTAACCATCAGGGTTATACCGTTTATCCAATGGGTACTTCAGGAATGATGAACAAGAGGTGAATGATAAACATAAACAGGCGATGCCGTGTCCCGACATCGCCTGTTGCATTTCGGTGATGATTGGTGTGGGCGGATCAGGAGATCATGGGATTGGCCTTCTCCGGATCCACGCCCAATTCTTTGATGGCTTTTTGCACCACTTCGGGCTTGATGTCTCCCCGACGGGCCAGTTGATACAACACCGCGATGGCAATGCTCTCCGCATCCACTTCAAAAAAGCGGCGCAGCGCCTCCCGGGTATCGCTGCGACCAAAGCCATCGGTGCCCAGCGAAAAGATGCCCCCGGGCACCCACCGGGCAATCTGATCCGGAAGGGTTTTCATGTAATCGGAAGCAGCCACCACCGGCCCTTCCTCGTTTTCCATCACCTGTGCGATGTACGGTTTGCGCGGCTCTTCGGTGGGATGGAGCATGTTCCACCGTTCCACTTCCAGAGCCTCCCGGTGGAGCTGATTGTAGCTGGTGGCGCTCCACACATCGGCGGCCACGTGGTATTTTTCCGCCAGAATTTGCTGTGCCCGAAGTGCCTCCCGCAAAATGGAGCCGCTGCCGAAAATGTGCGCTTTGGGGCGGGCTTTCTTTTTCCCTTTGGGTTTGGCGGGCATTTCGGAAAATTTATACAGCCCCCGAATGATCCCTTCCTCGACCCCTTTGGGCATGGGCGGCATGGGATAGTTCTCGTTGTGCACCGTCAGGTAGTAGAACACATCTTTGCGGTGGGTGTACATCTCGGTCAATCCGTGCTGGATGATCACCGCGATTTCGTAGGCCCAGGCGGGATCGTAAGAGATGCAGTTGGGCACGGTGCTGGCCAGCAGATGGCTATGCCCATCCTGATGCTGCAACCCCTCGCCCATCAGGGTGGTGCGCCCGGCGGTGCCCCCGATGAGGAACCCCCGCCCGCGCTGATCGCCGAAAGCCCAGATCAAATCCCCCACCCGCTGAAAGCCAAACATGGAGTAGAAGATGAAAAAGGGGATCATGTCCACCCCGTAATTGGCGTACGCCGTTCCCGCCGCGGTAAAAGAAGCCATGGAACCCGCCTCGGTAATTCCCTCTTCCAGAATCTGGCCGTTTCGGGCTTCTTTGTAATACAGGAAGGTGTCCGCATCCACCGGCTCGTATTTTTGCCCCACGTGGGAGTAAATGCCCACTTGGCGGAACAGAAATTCCATCCCAAAGGTGCGGGCTTCATCCGGCACGATGGGCACAATCCGATACCCCACTTTGGGATGTTTGATGATCTGCGAGAGCAGCCGCACAAAGGCCATGGTGGTGGAAACTTCCCGCTCGCTGCCGCCCAGAAATTCGGCGAAATATTCCAGCGGGGGCACTTCCAGCGATTCATTCAGGGTTCGCCGGGAAGGCACGAACCCGCCTAACCGGCTGCGGCGATCCTTAAGATACTGGATCTCCGGGCTGTTCTCCGGCGGGCGATAGAACGGCGCCATGGGCAGCTTATCATCGGGAATGGGAATATCGAACCGATCCCGGAACTGGCGCAGCTCCTGCTCATTGAGCTTTTTCTGCTGGTGGGTAATGTTCTTCCCTTCCCCGGCTTCCCCCAAACCGTATCCCTTGATCGTCCGGGCCAGAATTACCGTGGGGGCGCCTTCGTGTTCGGTGGCCGCTTTGTAAGCGGCGTACATCTTCACCGGATCGTGGCCTCCCAGGCGGAGTTTTTTCAACTGCTCATCGGAGAGGTGTTCCACCAATTTCAGCAGTTCGGGATATTTGCCCCAGAAGTGTTGCCGGATATAGCTGCCGGGTTCCACGATATATTTTTGTAAATGCCCATCCACAAGCTCATCGAAGCGCCGGATCAGCAGTTCCCGATATGGCCCGTTGAAAAAGGGATCCCAGTCGCTTCCCCAGATCACCTTGATCACGTTCCAGCCGGCGCCCCGAAACACCGTCTCCAGCTCCTGGATGATATTGCCGTTGCCCCGCACCGGGCCATCCAGCCGCTGCAGGTTGCAGTTGACCACGAAGATCAGGTTGTCCAGCTTCTCCCGGGCCGCCAGGGTGATAGCGCCGAGCGTTTCCGGCTCATCGGTTTCCCCATCCCCTAAAAAGGCCCAGATGCGCTGCTGGCTGGTATCCTTGATCCCCCGATCCTGCAGGTAGCGGGCAAAACGGGCCTGATAAATGGCCGAGATGGGACTCAATCCCATGGAAACGGTGGGAAATTCCCAGAAGTCCGGCATCAACCAGGGATGAGGGTAAGAAGACAGCCCCCCACCTTCGGCGAGTTCCCGGCGAAAATTCTCCATCTGCTGATCGGAAATCCGCCCCTCCAGATAGGCCCGGGCGTAGATGCCCGGCGAAGCGTGCCCCTGAATGTAGATCAGGTCGCCGTCAAAATTGGGGGATTTGGCCCGGAAAAAGTGGTTGAATCCCACTTCGTACAGGGTGGCCGCCGAGGCGTAAGTGGAGATGTGCCCGCCGATGCCGGGATACAGCCGATTGGCCCGCACCACCAGAGCCATGGCGTTCCAGCGAATGATGCTCTTGATCCGCCGCTCAATCTGCCGGTCTCCCGGATAGGGCGGCTCTTTTTCCACCGGGATGGTGTTGATATACGGGGTGTTGGGATAGAAGGGTAGGGGAACCCCTTTGTAGAAGCCGGCCTTCATCACCTCATTGAGCAGGAAGAAAGCCCGTTCGGCCCCCCGGTATTGCAGAACCCCCTCGAAGGCTTCCAGCCATTCGGCGGTTTCTTCTGCATCTATGTCGCCGTTTACACCGATGATTCTATGTTGATCTTGCTCCTGGTATTGCTCCAAGATTTCTTCAGGCATGGGATGTGCTCCTCTCAAGTTTTGACTCTGTTTCGCTGATTGTCCGGTCATTAAAATTGTTTCATGTCATGGCCGCCAATATAACCAATGCCCATTGGGGAAACAAGCTACAGGGAAGGTTAGCCGGGTGTTCCGCCTGAGCCGTCTGAAATTATTTCACGGAAAAATGCATTTTTTTCCCCGGAGCCTCTTACAAATTGACCGCATTTGAGAAAATTTTACCCACGAGATATGAGCCGCTTCGCTTTTTGGTGAGTGCTTGTAATTTGTGTAAAAACACATATTTGTAAAACATTTGTGTTTGGCATACCATTTGATAAGCGAATGGGCGAAAGCGAAGGACAGGGGGGAGGAAAGAGAAAGGGAAATCGAACCGGAAAGAAAAGGCGCCATGTTCATTCGGTTTCGCACGATTCCGGAGCTGGATCGCCTGGTGGATGAACTGCACGAGAGCGTGAATCGATTGTTTGAGAGGGATTTTGAAGAGGGCAGAAGAGGGAGGACAACAACCAAAGCGATGTGGGAACCGCAGGTGGAGATTACCGAGACCTCGGAAGCCGTCATCGCGGATGTGGAGCTTCCGGGAGTGCGACCGAAGGACGTGGAAGTGCTGTTCCGGGATGGAGAGTTGATCATCGAGGGGAAGCGGGAACGGGAGCGGTTTGATCATGGGAAGTATCTGCGCCAGGAACGCCCCTACGGAAAATTCCGCCACGTGATTCGGCCGGACTCCCCTGTGGATGAACAAAATATCACCGCCACCTTTCGGCAGGGCCTGTTAACCATCTGGATGCCCAAATCGGAATCGGCAACAACCAGACAAATTTCCATAAAAGTGTCTGAACCCCAAAACCAAAACAGAAAGGAGGGATGAGCCATGACGCTGACCCGTTGGAATCCTACCCGTGAATTGACCGAACTAGAACGGGAAATGGATCGTCTGATGGATCGGTTCTTCAACATGGATCGTTTCTTCTCTCCGGATCTGTTTGGGGATCTGAATGTGTTCACCCGTGGTTGGGTCCCGGCGATGGACATCATGGAAAATGATGACGAGTTCATCGTCAACCTGGAGCTGCCCGGGATCAACAAAGACGATGTGAACATCACCTATCGCGACGGGTTCCTGACCATCGAGGGTGAGCGCAAGCAGGAAGCGGAGGATAAGAATCTGCACTACCATCGCACCGAACGGCGCTACGGCAAATTCGTGCGCTCTTTCCGTCTGCCCACCGACATCAAGGAAGATCAGATCGAGGCGGTATACAAGGATGGTATCCTGACCCTGCATCTGCCCAAAGTGGAAACCGCCAAACCCAAACACATCGAAGTGAAGGTGGAAAAGTAATCGGGTTTTTCTCTGAGGCGAGGAAGGAGGCGGGCAATACGCCCGCCTTTTTGTGTATTGAGGACAGGCCGGGATGCCTGTCCTCCAAAATTTGATTTGCATCCCCCCGAATGCCCCCCTTATCTTCCGCCCTGCGCATTACCGTTTCCCGACAACTCAATTTACGGAGGAACACCGTTGGCCAAACAGATCGTGTTGACCACCTGTGTCATGGATTGCCCGGACACCTGCGCCCTGGAAGTGGAGGTGGTGGATGGAAAAATCGCCCACATTACCGGGGGGCGGAATAATCATCCCAATACCGAGGGGTTTATTTGCACGAAAATTTCCCGCTTCGCCGAGCGGGTTTACCATAAAGAGCGCCTGTTGCACCCCATGAAGCGGATTGGGCGTAAAGGCAGCGGCAAGTTCGTGCGCATCTCCTGGGAGCAGGCGGTGGAGACGATCACCCGGCGCTTTCGGCAAATTGCCGAAACCTGGGGGGGAGAGGCCATCCTGCCCTATCATTACGGCGGTTCCAACGGAGTGCTGGGGGATGGGTTCATGGATCATCTGTATTTTGCCCGGCTGGGAGCCTCTCGTTGCGCCAAAACCCTCTGCGCTGCCCCCACCACCACCGTGGCCGTGGACATGTACGGCAAGATGCCCGGCGTGGCCTTTGAGGACTACCCCCTGGCAAAGTTTATCCTCATCTGGGGGGCCAATCCCAAAACTTCCAATATCCACCTGGTGCCTTATCTGAAGGAAGCCCGGAAAAACGGGGCCTTCATCGCCGTGGTGGATCCCCGGCGGAATTTCTCCCGCCAGGAGGTGGATCTGCACCTCCCGGTGTATCCCGGTGCGGATCTGCCGGTGGCGCTGGCCATGATTCGCCACTGGCATCGGGAAGGATTGCTGGCGAAGAAATTTCTGGAGAAGCATGCGGTGGATTGGGAACCCCTGCTGGCCGCCGCCGACCGGTGGCCGGCGGAACGGGCGGCCCGGGTGGCGAGGGTGAAGGCCGAGGACATCATCCGCCTGGCCGAGGTGTATGCAGAGCGCAGCCCGGCGGTGCTTCGGTGTGGCTGGGGGGTGGAACGGAATCGCAACGGCGGACAGGCGGTGGCGGCCATCCTGGCCATGCCCGCGCTGTTAGGCAAGTTCGGTGTGCGGGGCGGCGGATACACCCTGAGCAATAGCGGCGCGGTAACCCTGAATCGGGAGCAGGTGTTAGGGGAATTGCGATGGAACACCCGGGTGATCAACCAGAGCCGGCTGGGAGATGCGCTGACGGGAAAGCTGAACCTGAAGCCGCCCATCAAAGGGCTGTTTGTGTATAACTGCAATCCCGTGGCCACGGCGCCCCATCAGAATGCGGTGATCAAAGGACTGATGCGCAACGATCTGTTCACGGTGGTGTTCGAGCAGGTGATGACCGATACCGCCCTGTATGCCGACATTCTGCTTCCCGCCACCACCTTTCTGGAGCAGCAGGAGATCAAGAAGAGTTACGGGAGCTACGTGGTGGGCGGGGTGCAACCGGTGATCGATTCCCCGGGAGAGGCGAAGCCCAACGAGGAAGTGTTTGCCATGTTGGGGCGGGCCATGGGCTGGGAAGATCCCCCCTTCCACTGGGACACGGAAACGTTGATGCAAAAGACCGCCCACGCCTTGCTGCTAAACGGCAAAAAGGGAGATGGTTCCATTTTTGCCTGTGGGCGCTGCCAGCCGATCCGCTTCGGAAAGTCCACTCCGGTGCAGATGCGAGGGGTTAAGCCCCGCACCCCGGACGGGAAGATTCACCTGACGCCGCCCTCCCTGGGCAATCCCCCCTATCAGTTCAAGCCGGTTACCTCCCGCAAGTATCCTCTGGCGATGATCAGCCCGGCCACTTCCAAAATGATTTCCAGCACTCTGGGGGAGTTCAATTATCCCCGCCTGACCGTAACCCTGAACCCGGAAGATGCCGCGGCCCGGAACATTGGCAACGGCGACCGGGTGCGGGTATTCAATCAGTTAGGGGAGGTGCAGGGAGTTGCCCGAATCAGCGGGAACGTGCGGCCGGGGGTGGTGGTGATTCCCAAAGGCGCCTGGCGCAAGGCCTCGCTCAACCGACAAACCGCCACCGCCCTGTGCCCCTCCACGCTCAATCCGGTGGGTGGGGGCGCCTGCTTCAACGATGCCCGGGTGGAAGTGGAGAAGATTTAGCCTCTTATTCCGGATCAATCACAAACGCGCACAACAGCCCTCGCTGCACGGTGATCCGCACCGGATTGGTCACGATGTAGTTGCTCAACCCTTCCCGCAGGCCAAATATCAGGGATTCGTTGTTCAGAGGAAAGGCCAGCCCTTCGGTGGTGATGCCCTCCGCTTTTCCCAGAGGAATCAGGGAAATAAGCTGCCCCTCGGGGCCGGTGTATTCCCAGCGATCCCGAATCAGCAGGATTCGGGAGTGGGCGTCGTACATGGTGTACCGGAACTTTTGATCGTACCGGCTGAACACGGAGAGGTTGTTCAGGGTGTGATCCAGCCGCCTTCCGGTGATGGCCGCCAGAACCAATGCTTCCACGCCCAACTCCTGGCAGAACATCAACGCTTTTTCCAGATCGTTGATCTCCTGGGAAGGGCGGTGCACAAATTCCGTCTCCGGCAATCGGACCCGGATTTCCGGGGTAACGGAGTCCAGGTCTCCCACCACATATCGGGGAACCAGCCCCCGCTCCAGGGCGTGAATTGCCCCCCCATCGGCGGCGATGATCCCATCCACCGGATGACGGCGGATTTTTTCAAATTCCCGGTCGCTAAGTTCGCCGTGGGCGATAAGCAGAACACGTTTCATAAGCGAACAGGCTCCCTCAGGCGGCTTCTTCGGAAGTTTGCTCCCGAATGCCCATGCGAGCAGCCTCTTCCCGCATCTGCTTTACCGTTTTTCGAGAGCCGTCGGGACTCCACCCCGGCGCCCGAAACATGTACGACAGCCGCACCCACCAGGGGTTGGGCTTCTTTACATCCTCCCACATGTCCTGCCACTCGTGGAAGGCGATTTTGATGGGGTTGTAGGTGTAGATGTTTTTGGTCAGCCCGTATACCGGCTTCTCTTTTTCCTCTTCAAAAGTGCCGAACAGGCGATCCCAGATAATCAGAACCCCGCCCAGATTGCGATCCAGATAGCGGAGATTGCTGGCATGGTGCACCCGATGATGGGAGGGGGTGTTCAGCACCCATTCCAGCGGCCCTAACTTGTCGATGGTCTCGGTGTGAATCCAGAATTGATACAACAGGCTGAGGGCCTGCATGGTCATCACCATCAGGGGATGAAAACCCAGCAGGGGTAGCCATAACCAGAAGATGAATCCGGTAAGCACCCCGGTCCAGGATTGCCGCAAGGCGGTGGAAAGGTTGAATCGCTGTGAGGAATGGTGATTGACGTGGGAGGCCCAGAAGAATCGGCATTCGTGGCTGACCCGGTGGAACACGTAAAAGGTCAGGTCTTCCAGGAAGAACAGCAGCACCCAGGCCCACCAGGTCACCGGGATGTCAAACAGGCGGTGCTGATACATGAGCATATAAGCGCCGAAGATCACCCCCTTCCAGCCCAGTTTGATGAGCACATTGCCGATGCCCATCGCCAGGCTGGCGGCGGTGTCTTTGGGTTCGTATAGTTCCCGATCCTGAATGCTCCCCACCACCGCTTCCACGATCATCAGCAGGATGAAGGCCGGGATGGCCATGTGGATTAAATCTGGCATGGCATACCCCCTTGTTTAATATCACCTGATCCTTGTTACTCTGTTTCCCTGTTTTATCAAAACCATCCCACTGGAAGGGAAATTCGCACAGGTTCACTCGTGCGCTGCTT
>CAYQGB010000143.1:0-9548 GCA_964416895.1 uncultured Calditrichaceae bacterium | reverse complement strand
ACCAAAGAGGTTCCGTTTTCCTCAAAACATGACTAAATATCCGCCGTAATCACGTATCACGTATCACGCATCACGGTTGGTAGCAAAAACTCGCAAATTTTACCCTGCAGAAAAATGCAAAGTTTTCATCCTTGACGAATATAACTCAAGATAGCAGGTAGATATATGCGTATAGTGTTGTTCTATGCTTTTATCACCGGGATTCTGATTACCGTGCAGTGGGTGCTGTGGCGGCGGTTTACCCGGTGGCTGTCACGGGCGTTTCCCGCGCAGGTGCATTTGGGGCGCCGCCTGATGTTAGGGGTGTTTCTGGTGGGGAACGCCGCTTTTGCCGCCCGGCTGACGGTGAGCCGCCTGGGGTTTTACGGCACCGACTGGGCACAGATGATCGTGCGGCTGGCGGGGTTGTTCGGTGCATCCATTGCCCTGGCGTTTCTGCTGCTGGTCATGTATTCCCTGCTCTTGGCGCCCTTTCGGCTGCCGGGGTGGTGGCGACGGCGAAAGCGACACACCGCCGGAGCGGATTCGGAAAGGCCATCGGAACCGGACTCATCCCCGGCCTCTCCGGAAGTGGATATCGGCCGCCGCCGCTTTCTGCAACTGAGCGGGGGCGTGTTCATCGGGGCTTCGCTGGGATTGCCGGCGGTGGGCGCGCTGGTAACCTCGTATGAATACACCGTTCGGCGGGTGCCGCTGTATTTCCCCCATATGCCCCCGGGGCTGGAAGGGCTGACCATTGCCCAGATTAGCGACATCCACGCCGGGGCGTTTATGACCGAGAGGCACATCCGGGAGATCGTGGAGCTGATCAACGGCCTGCATCCCCATCTGATTGTCATCACCGGTGATTTCGTGGATTCTTCCGAAGGGGAAATTCCTTCCATCTATCACACCGTGGGAGAGCTGAAAGCGGAATACGGCGTGTTCGGCTGTCTGGGAAATCACGATCATTACGCCAATGCCGCCAAAGTGGATAGCGCGGTGCGGCAACGGGGAGTGATCATGCTGAACAACGCCCATCGGGTGCTGCGGATTAACGGGGAGGAGCTGGCCCTGGTGGGAGTGGATGACGCCGGTCGGGGATTCGCCAATCATGCCGACATCAACCGGGCGGTGGCCGGGCTACCCCCGGAAGGCTTCCGGATCTTGATCTCCCATCGACCCACGTTTTTCCCGGTAGCCCGACGCCACGGAATGGAGTTAACCCTGTCCGGTCACACCCACGGGGGGCAGGTGGGGGTTCGGGTGCTGGGAACCGAGATCTATCCCGTGCGGATGTTCCATACCTATCCCAAAGGGCATTTCGTGGAGGACGGAAAGCAACTTTATGTGAGCACCGGCGTGGGGGTGGTGGGAGGCATGCCCATCCGTACTCTGGAGCGGGAGATTACCCTGTTTACACTCCATACAGGGGATCTCAGGCCGACCGATTCATAATCCCCGGATTTTTCCGGCTCCGGCGGAACGGGCTCCGCTATCTCATGCGACCCTTTTGAGATCTGACCTGTAGTGTAAACGGCTACAGCCTACACGCCTGAATGGTTATTCATCTTTACATCTTTTTCATCGCCCATCTCCCCGGTCAATGCACCACCCCCACCAGATGCAGCAATTGCGGTTCCTTTCCCCGGAAATGAAACTGTGCCGGTCGGGGAAGCCGATGCCCCCGGCGATACGCCCACACGTCCACCCGTAAATAACCGTTCGCAGCTTGAAGCAGGGCAGGAGAAAGATACACCCGGAAGGTAGTTTCCCCGGTGGAGATGACCTGCGTGTGGTCGATAGACCTGCCCTTCCCATCAAAAAAGCGCACTTCATACCGGGTGAGGGAGGAGTCTTTCAGAATTGCCCGCCCTCGATCTTCCAGGTGCAGCCAGTTTCCCTCCTGCCGGATCACTTCCACGGGAGATACCCGATGGAGGAAGTATTCCAGCACTTTGCGGCGGCGTTTCATCAGGGTGTGCACCATGTATTCGGCGGCGCCCGGCTCGGGATATTGCGCCGCCTCGATCAGCGCCCGGATGTGCTCTTCGGTCAGGGCGCCCAGAATCTTGGCCGCCCAGTAGTCGTCATCCGGCCGGCTGGCCCGGATGGGGGCGTAAGGATATACCTCCTTCCATTTCCCCGGATCGAACACCTCGGCTTCAAAGGCGCCCACCGAGCGGTACGGGGTATAGTGGAGATTCTCCCAACTCTCTACCCGTAAGCCCAGGGAAAGCAGGTTCAAGGCCACCTCCCGGAAACTGAACATGTGCCGGAAGCCATCCCACAGGTAGTCGTGTTCTGCCCCATGCCCGCCGAAGGCTTCTCCGAAGTCCAGCAGGTAGTGCACCACGTGGCCTTTTCCCGGCGGGCCTTCGTACACATCCAGGGAGTTGTCGATGCGCATATCGGAATGGTTGACAAAGGCCCCGAACACCCGCAGCGCCCGGAGCACCCGTCGGTTCTCGTGGGGGATTCCATCGTTGGGATCATCTTCCCGCACCCCCCGGTCGGGAACCGGCCCCAGGATTTTCCCTTTCAGGAACAGACTGGCCGTGGCCCGGTAGCGCCCGTTTACCGGAGCGGCCACCGACCTCAGCACCCGATCTACTTCTCCGGGGCTGAGATCCCCCCGGGGATCGACCTGCACATCCTCCCGGCGAAAGAAGAGTAGATAGTCCTCGGGCACGTTGTATCCGAATCCCCAGAACAGCCGGTTGACTACCAGCGCCGTGGCCGTTTCCAGGGCGGGAAAATCCGGGGGATCAAATTTTACCAGATACAGTTCCCCCCGGGCATCGGCCACGATAAAGCCGGGATTGTTTCCTCCGGATTTGGCCTTAACCACCCGCAGGGGCAATTGGGGCGGCCCAACCTTCCGGGGGCCGGCCAACAACTCCCCGGGACTGATCCGGCGGTACCCCAGACGAGGGGTAAACCAGCTGGAGGCGGGCACCTCATCCAGGGCGTTGACATCCATGGCCGGCAGCGAGGGGGTCGATTTCAACCCCTCTACCGCCGGGCGATGCACCAGCACCTCGAAGGCATAGCGGCGCCCCTGATATTCGGTAGCCTGGGGCACCGGCACCGGGCGGCGATCATCCAGCCGGGTAACCGGCGGGCGGTCGGCAAAACGATACCCGGCGGGAGAACATCCGCTCAAAAACACATATCCTGCTATGGCCATACAGAGAAAAAGCCGGTGAATCCACCGGTAACGAGGTATCCAGGTAAAACGCATTTTACTGCAATCCTTTGGTCGGTAGATGAAGAGGTTTATTGCCACTGGGTTCGGTCGCTGCTATGGTGAGACAATCCCACGGTAAACAGCACCCGTATCCCCTCCGAGCCGTTGGCGATGGAAATCCGGGCCGTTTCGCTATCCACCCCGTGCAAATCAATGGCGAATCCGTAGGCGTAGGGGGCATCGTTGAGGGTCAGCCGGGAAAACGCATCCCCCACAATCAGATAGTCCACGAACAGGTGGGCGCGCAGGCTGAATCCCAGGGGCCATTGATATTCCACCGAGGGCAGCAGGGAGATTTCATCACTGCGGAGCAGCGTGCGGGTGGAGACGCCCCGAAAAGCCGGTTGCCGGGGGTATTCGGTGAAGGGAATGGGTTCCTCCGGGCGAAGGTTGATGACCTGATCGAAGATGATCCGGGGCACGATCAGGCGGGTTTGTTTGAGCACCGGGATATACAGCGCAGCATCCACCCCGTCGCGCAGGAACCGAAATCGGCTGGAGGAGATCCCGGTGGAAATTCCCCCGTACCCTTCCAGGCGAATGCCGGGAGATATCTGTCCCCGATATTTGCGGGTGTCGAACCGAACCGTCAGCTCCTGGTAAATCTGGCGGTGCCGGGGAGCATTGCCCGGTGCTCCGGGGAGTTGTCGCAAATCGAACACCTGATCCAGATTGGCCGGATCGGGATTGTGGGGAAGGGAAATCCGGCGCTCCTGATACATTCCGGTGTAGAAGATTTCCCACCGGCGGGCCGGTCGCAGGCCCAGGCTGATCTGTATCCGCACCAGCCGCTGGGCAAAAAGGCCAAAATCTTTCCCGCCGGATCGGAAGGCGTTGCGGGGATCTTGATGGGGATTTGGCCCCAGCCCGTGGAACTCATAGTCGCTGCGTTTCTTGATTTTGCCGGAAAACCGGAACTGCCATACGGTATCGCCCTTTCGCAAGGAGTACAGCCCGTTGAACCGAACCCCCCACAGGCTGCGCCCGTGATAGTAGGCTCCCACCGCGGCCCCGAAAGGCCTCTGTCGGTAAAACAGGGTTAGCCCGGTGGCGATTTTGGTGCCGCTGGAAAAGGTGGCGATGGGATAAAAACCAATCCGCCGTTTGTACAGATACAGGAAGTCCTGGATCTTTTCCACAAAGCGGGTATCGTCGATCAGGTGGGCGCCGTAGCCGGTGGAATACATCAATCCATCCAGGGTGATGCGGGGAAGAAACAGCAGAGCAGAGTAGATTTTTCCCCAGATGGGAGTGCCATGATTTACGGGGTGTTCCAGTCCCCGGATCGTCGTCCATAGCGTGGCCGGGTCGGCCTTTGCCCGGGCAGTGATTGTGGAATCGGGATTGCTGGCCGACAGGGAGAGGCTGAAAGCCATCAAAATCAGGCTTATGCCCATGAGTCGGGTCTTCATTAGTTGATACATCCTGTCTGGTTTGGTGAAATGCCTTCATATTGAAGGCGCTTTTTTCCTTGAATGGGGTTGCCAATAGTAAACGGATAGCGCCGGGGGGGAAGTAATAGGTATTACACATTCGGTGGGATTAATGCTCTCTAATGAGGCGTGCACCCTGTTGGGGGCGGTATTACTCGATGAGCAAGAAATCTCTCCGGCGGGGCCTGCGGAAGAGGAAGATCAGGATGGCGCCCAGGACAAATCCCCCGATATGGGCCCACCAGGCCACCCCGCCCACATTCGGCGGCATGCCCAGCGATACCAGCCCCTGAATGGTTTGTAGCGCCATCCAGATCAGGAGAAAAATATACGCCGGTATTTCTACCAGCTGGATGAAAAAGAAGATCGGGATCAGGGTTAATACCCGCCCGCGGGGGTACTGGACCATGTAGGCGCCCATCACTCCGGCGATGGCCCCGCTGGCTCCGATAGTAGGCACGGTGGATTGCTGGTTAAAATAAAGGTGAGCAATGGCCGCTCCCAGTCCGCACAACAGATAAAACACGATGAATCGCTTGTGTCCCATACTGTCTTCCACATTGTCCCCGAAAATCCACAGAAACCACATGTTCCCCAGAAAGTGCATCCACCCTCCGTGCAGGAACATCGAGGTGAAAAAGGGGATCACGATTCCGAACACATTCAGGGGTTCGTATTCTACCAGATACAGGAAGCGCTGAGGGATCAGCCCAAAAGTTTTGAACAGCCACTCTTGCTTCGGGCCTAATGAGAGTTCGTAGAAAAAGACCAGGGCGTTCACCACGATAATGGAGATGGTAACACCGGGAAAGGTGTGAGAACGGGTGGAGTCGCGCAAGGGAATCATGCAAAGCTCCTGCGGAATTCATGGAAATGGAACGTTTACCGGGGCACCGGAGTGCAGGTATAAGGTAGCGACTTTTGGGCAAAATTTCAATAGCCGTTATTTCTCTATCACTTCGGCGTCGATGATGTCTCCGTTCACCCGACCCCCTTCCGAGAGATAGACCCGAACTCCCCGGCGTTCCCCCTCCACCGCAATATCTCCCTTTACCACCGAATTGCCTCCAATGCGAATTTCCACCCGGCCCGGAGAGCCGTTCCCTTCTTTATCGCCCTTTACCACGATGTCGCCTTCCACCACGGCATGATCCAGCAGCTCGATGTTGCCACTCACCGTCTCGATGTTTTCTTCTACCACCGCCTGTTCGATGGAGATGTCTCCGTTCACCGTGGTGATCGATTCGGTCACCCGGGCACCCGGCGCCAGATAGACATCCCCGTTCACGGTCACCACATCCCCCAATACCCGGCTATCGGCCCCGATTTCCACGCCCCCGTTCATGCTCACCAGGCCCTCTACCTGTGCTGCCTGACCTATGGTAATGCTCCCGTTCACCGAGTGGCATTCGCCTTCTACCCGGCAGCTGTCTTCCAGGGTGATGTTGCCGTTCACGGTGGTGATGCCGCCGCTCCGAATTTGCCCCCGCTTTACCACGATGTCCGTATTCACTCCGATTTCCTGGGAGCAGCCGACCAGCATCAGCAACATCCCGCTCATGGCCAGTAACCACAGAATCCGATGAACTCTCATGTTGGTGCCTCCGATTTTTCTTCTCCTTCAGTCTCTATCTTGCATCTTTGATCTTTCATCTTTCCCTCTTCCCTCGCCTTCCTTCCGGATAGAACCTATCCTCTGCCGGGCATACGGATAAGATCATTTCCGGGTTGCCCCACAGGCCGGGTATTTCAGGGATGGTGTCTTCCCACCACGATTTCCACCACATAAGGATAGGGACTAACCTGCGGCGCCAGGCGGTAGTCGGAAAACGCCACCCGCACAAAACGGTAGTCTTCCCGATCTTCTTCCACCATTTGCATGAAGGTGCGCCGATAGCGATATAACCCCGCCACCGTGTGCCAGGGGCGAAATTCTTCCTTCCAGGTGGCGCCGGCACAAAAGCGCACCTTTCCCGACAGACTGTTGAATAGCCGATCGGCCCGGTCAAAATCTTTCCCCTGATACATCCGGGCGACATACCGTTCCCGTCCGGGATCTTCAATCCGGGCATACAGCGCGCCGGTCAGGGTGAAGGAGGGCTGCCGGCGGTTGGGATCGGTGCCGGGCAGAGGCGGCCGTTTCAGAAAGAAGAAATCCGCATTGGCATGAGCGGCCAGGAAGTTCAGTTCATCGCACAGGTCGCCGGGAGAAGCCGGGGCTAACGAATTGGCCTTTGCCCACCAGCAATCCACCCGATACGGTCCCAGGGCGGCGCTATCGCCGCGGATGATCAACAGGTAGGTGCCGTCAATGGGAACGGTGGTGGTGTAAAAGACTTCCCGGGATTGACCTTCCGGAGAGGCCACGAAGCTCTGCTCGTCAGGAGCGATGAGTACGATGGTGGGGGAGAAGGTTCGCGCGCGGGCGGCGATGAGGAGGCGATCTCCCCGGCTTACCTGCAACTCAAAAGCGTCGAAACGGCCGAAATCCGGCTCAAACTCATCGGTGGGCATCAGCGTATCCTGAAAGGTTACCGTGAGCACCTGATATTCCGGCGGCTCCTGAGCCGACAGGGCGGGGGAGAAGAGCCAAATCAATAACGCAGCCGCAAATGGTCGGCAAAAGATTTTTCGCATGTAAAGGACGGCAGGTTGGATTTTCGGTTCGGTTCCTTCGTTGATTGCCTCAAAATATACGGCCTTTTTGGGTGGTAAACAAATTGGGTGAATTGGGTAAACGGGGTGTGCTCGTTCCCGGGAGGAAAGATGTGAAGACGAAAGCGCCGACAGCAATCCCCCGTTTTTTTGCTTGCAAATCTCTCCGGTGGGGCGTATTATTTTGATGAGGAGGACGGAACCATGGCCGAACAAAAAGTACCGCCGAAATCTGCGCCCCGCCCCACGGAAGAGGTTTTCTGGGGAATTGTATACCTTCGGGAAGACCTGCAGGATGTGAAGCGTGAGCTGCGCGAATTCCGTCAGGATGTAAATGAGCGTTTCCGAAAAATCGATGAGCGGTTTGATAAAGTCGATGAGCGGTTTGATAAAGTCGATGAGCGGTTTAGTAAAGTCGATGAGCGGTTTGATAAAGTACACCAGGAAATTGCTGAATTACGAAAAGAAATCGCTGAACTGCGGAAAGAAATTCTCGGGCTTCATAAAGCTTTCCATACCCATACCCACTGGACGGTAGGGAGTATCATCGTTTTATTCTCTATTTTTATTGCAATCCTCAAACTCCTGTAAATTCCAACCCCATTCCTCCTTATTTCTACACTTCCCAATCCCGTCGTAAAAAAATACCGCGGATGGAACGGGTAGGCCCGGATTATCTATCCGGAGCCATCCGTCTCCATCCGCGGCATCCGGGCATCTGAAGATGCAAGATGGGGAAATGGTTACAGATTGATCTTCTCGATCAGGTTTTTCACCGCGTTGGCAGAGTTGGCCAGGGCGGCTTTTTCTTCCTCGGTCAACTTCAGTTCGTAGATGTGCTCCACGCCGCTGCGCCCCAATTTGATGGGCACGCCTAAATACACATTCTCGAAGCCGTATTCTCCCTGCAAATACACCGAGCAGGGCAACACCCGCTTTTTGTCCTTTACGATGGCTTCCACCATCTCCAGAATGGCCGCCGAGGTGGCGTAATAGGCGCTCCCGGTCTTCAGCAGGCTGACGATCTCGGCGCCGCCGTTGCGGGTGCGCTCCACGATGGCTTCAATACGCTCTGCATCCAGCAGATCGGTGAGGGGAATGCCGCCCACGGTGGTGTAGCGCGGCAGGGGTACCATGGTGTCGCCATGTCCGCCGAGCACCAGGGCCTGAATGTCTCTGGTGGAAACGTTCAATTCCAGGGCGATGAACGAGCGATACCGGGCGGTGTCCAGAATCCCGGCCATACCGAACACCCGCTCCCGGGGAAAGCCGGAAACTTTCAGGGCGGTGTAAGCCATGGCATCCAGAGGGTTGGAGACCACGATGATGATCGCGTCGGGAGAATACTTCACCACCTGTTCGGTTACGCTTTTGACGATGTCCATGTTTTTGAACAGCAGGTCGTCCCGGGACATGCCCGGCTTGCGGGGCAACCCGGCGGTGATGACCACCAGATCCGAGTTGGTGGTCTCTTCGTACGAGTTGGTTCCCCAAACATGGCAATCACTGCCTTCAATAGGTGTGGATTCCCACATGTCCAGCGCTTTTCCCTGGGGAATGCCTTCCAGAATATCCACCAGAACGCACTCATTGGCCAGTTCCTTGTCCACAATGCGCTGCGCCAGGGTGGCGCCCACGTTTCCTGCCCCGACAACGGTGATCTTCATGACCCATCTCCTTCTGTTTGTGATCGTTCCGGTTACAGGCAAAATTAACCACGGGGCAGGGCAGGTTCAAAGCCTGAAAAAACTCTCTGTCCCATAGAGGGTCGCCGATGGAGCGCTCAAGCGATGGCTGTCCGGGCTTTTGGAATTCGTTTTTAAAATTTGTTAGGGGGGTCACCGGTGCGACCCGGCAATCTAATATGTTGCGTTAGCCGATAAAACATGAGGGCCGATTCCGGTATCTTATGCTCAACAGAAAACCGTTTTATAGTTTGCTCCTCACGGTGCCCATAGCCTGGCTGCTTGCCGCCTGTTCTCTGGTACCCCTGTCGTCGGAAAACCGACACCGGCAGGCGCTTCAGGAGGCCAAACGCCGGGTGATCGCCGATCCCCAGAACATCGACGCCATTCAGGATCTGGGGATTCTCTTCTACAAAACCGGCCAACCCCGTCGTTCTGCGGCCATTCTTAAAGAAGCGCTCCGCCGGGATCCCAATGATCTCCGCACGGTATGTTACCTGGGCTTGAGTTATGAACGATTGGGCAAGGTGGATCAGGCCTTTGCCC
>CAYQGB010000142.1:0-9551 GCA_964416895.1 uncultured Calditrichaceae bacterium | reverse complement strand
AGAGCGGTACCCCGGTGCTGAATAAAACTCTGGCCGAAACCGGGCGGTTGCTGTTTATCTACAGCCTGCTGTTTACGGTGGGATGGATCGTCGGCTAAGATGGCGTTGTAAACGCTTCGGTATGCCTACCCATTAAAACCGCGTTTCCAGAAAATAGGGCAGCATCTGTCGCCAGGTGGGCCAGTCGTGGGACATATCGTGCCCCCACAGCTCCAGGCTGGGATGGATGCCTTTGGCCCGCAGGATTTCCGCCAGGCGAACGGAGGCGGAGGGATCCTCATACGGCCCCTGCCCGGTGGCGATGATGATGTGGTTCTGTTTCATCCGGAACAAACTCAGGATGTGCTCATCATTCCAGTTGGGCAGGTAATCCACCGGAGAGTTGAAATACACGTTGTCATCAAAATATCCCCCCGTGTAGGCTTTCAAATCGTAAATGCCGCTCATGGCGATGGTGCCGTCAAAAATATCCGGACGGCGGAAGAAGGTGTTGGCCCCGTGTAAGGCTCCCAGAGAGGCCCCGGTAGTGATGATAGGCACCTCCCCCTTGCAATCGCTGTAAATAAACGGCACCACTTCCTGCACCACGTATTCGTTGTATTGCTGATGGCGGATGGCCTTATCCCGGGGGTGCATGTGATTGTTCAGCCAGCTCTCCCGGTTGATGCTGTTGATGGAATAGGCCTTCAGTTTTCCTCCCTCGATAAGGTGGGCGATAGCATCGATCAGATGGAACCGCTCGTACTCCAGAAAATCCGCCGCTGCGGTGGGGAACATCAGCAGGGCAAAACCATAATGCCCGTACACCGCGATTTCCATATCTCTATGCAGGTGGGAACTCCACCATCGGTGAATTTCTCTCCGCATGCCTCTTTCTCCAATAACCGGTTTCAAGTTAATCCAACCCTACCCGCCGGAGCGCGCCGGCCCATACAACAAAACGACGGGCGGAGGGGCCCGTCGTTTGGCAAAATGCGCCCATGTTTTACAAAATTATGAGCCGGAATGCAAGGGGAATAAAAAGTTCAGGGGCAAGCCATCCGGATGTATTCCGGGCTGCCTGCCCCTGAGCTAAAGGAGGTGAGGCGGAATGGGATAACCGGTTTGCCGGGATCAGGGCACCTGAGTGGCGCTGCCGTTGTCCGGGCGCCATTCCAGGTTCAAATCCAGGGCATCAATGCCTCCATCCAGGTTGTAGTCGCCGTATTTGGTGTAGCTCCAGGCGGTGCCGTTCTGAGGCCGCCAGACCAGATTTTTATCCGCGGCATCCACGTCCCCGTCGGCCTCCCCGTCGCCGGAGACCATGCCGAAGAAGCCATCGCCCAGATCTCGCATGGGATTGGTGCCAAAAGCCTGTGCCTGGGCGGTGGTAAAATCGTACAGGGGGCTGGCCTGACTCAGCGTCTGGGGGGCGGCGCTCATAATGGCCAGATGATTCCGGTGGCGAACAATGATGTAGTAGTCCCCGGCGGCCACGCTGTTGAACGTCACCGGGCTGGTGCCGTCGGTATCCACGATGCTGCCGTCGCTTTTGAGAAACGCCGCCCGCCGGGCAACGGCGGTTCCGGTGGGCGTGGTGCGCAGCTCTAAAAGCACCCAGTCCACCACTCCGGCGGGAAGGGTGGTCACGCTTTCCGTGCCGGTGTAATTCCAGGGAGCAGTATTGAACGGCTGGCTATGGGGCAGCAGGTCGTTGTCCCCCAGATAGGTGTTCATGGTTCCCGGATTCCCTCCGGTGCCGGGCTGATAGGGACCCTCCAGAAACGCCTTTGCATTGACGGTTACCTGTTCCACCACGTTCAGGGTGACCGGGATGTCGGTGGTGGAATTGACCGGATCGTTGCTGGTAATCCGGATGGTGCCGGTGTAGGTGCCTGTGGCCAACCCGGTGGCGTCGAAAGTTACATTTACGGGGGTTGAACCGCCGCCGGTTACCGTGCCGCTGGTAGGGCTAAGTTGCAACCAGGCAATATCGGCGGCTTCCAGCGCCCGAATTACCCAGGCATCATCCGTACCGTTGGCGATAAGATCTCCCAGATTGGTCCAGGCCGTGCCGCTGGAAGAATACATCATTCGCCCGGTTTGATTCACGCCATCTGTGGAGGCGGATTGAGGAAACGGTACATCCAGGTAGTGCATGACAATCCAGAAATCTTCCCCGGTTGCGAAATTAAGTGAGGTGGATAGCTCCAGAAGGAAAAATTTCCCCGTGGTGCTTTGATAGGCCGTTCCGCTATAGGATTGGGAATGTTCCAGCGTTCCCGGAGCGGTGGTTCCCCCCCGGTACACCAGAACTTCCACCGGGGAAGTACTGGTTTCGGTACGATACCGTACCCGAACATGGGTCAGGGTAAAGGCCGTTGCCGGGGTAAATCGGGTAGCGGCATAAAAAGGTGTTGCTGTACCAAATCCAATAAAACTGGAAGTCACGCTTCCATATAAATCGTACACAATGGAATCGGAAAAAGAGATCGCTTCGGGAAGGCCGGTGGGCGGTGACTCCGTGCCCGGATCGGGAACGAAGGATAATGGCCGGGATATGGAAGAGGGAGTGCCGGAAACCTGAGGGGATCGACTCAGGGAGGAGGTGGTTTCGGTATTCCCCCGGCCGATGTCCGGAGAGATCTGCACCAGATCTCCTTCCGGGGTCATCATCGCCGGGGGAACTTCGGTAAGGCTGAAGGACAGCGTTCCCTGCCCGGCGTTGGAAATGGTAAGTGTTTCCACGGTGGAGCCATTGGGAGGCAACGTGACCGAAAAAGAGGTAGGGGAGACCGACATGGAGGGCGCTCCGCAATTGAAGGTAAGATCAAAGGTCATGGGATCACCGGAGGCGCTGATGTTGCTCATGGAGATAAACGAAGGCCCGGAGGTATAGCTGTCGGTGTTGGGAGTGGTGTTGCAGTCGAAGAAGGTGGAAGCAAAGGCATCTCCGGCGTCGCCCCGGTTGGTATTGTGCTCCAGATCCCAGTTGCCGTCGGCCTGCTCCACAGCCACTTTGTAGTGATTGGCGGGATTCAGCCCGGGATACCATTGAGAATTATTATCGGGCATGGCATCGTCGATGTGCCAGATGACCAGGCCGCTGGAGTGAACGTTAGCATCGAAGCCCATGGGCTGGCGATTTTCGATGAGGAAATATTCCGATCCCGGGGGAGAGGTGGCATATACTTTGATCACCTCGGGATTGAATTCCACATTGTTCAGGGTTTGCAGGGCTTCCCCCAGTTGGTTCAGCAACTCGTCCGGGCCGGAAATATTGGTGGCCGGAGTAATCACCGTGGGCGTCAGCCATCCCAGTTGAATTTTACTCCAGGGACACATGTGCGCCGGAGAAGTGGGGGAATTCCAGTTGCCGGATCCCATCAGTCCCCAATGGCCGATCCCTTCCGAAGCCTGGGCGCCTGTATCGGTATCGTACAAATCCGGCAGGCCAAAGGCATGGCCGAACTCGTGGCAGAATACCCCGATTTCGATCATGGTGGTGCCGGAGCAGTTAAACGCCGGCTGGATCACATAATCTTCTACTTTGATGAACCCACCGTTGGCGGAAGGGTCGTTGGTGGTGTAGGAGGTGCCCCACCAGCCGGAATACACCCACCGGTGCGACCACATGTTGCTGTTGCCGCATTCGCCCCCGCTCTCCGGATGCACGAACGCGACAAAATCCACAAACCCGTCGTCGTCACCGGAGTTGGGAATGCCATCCGGGCCGTCGTTGTCGTACAGGCCGAAATCCACCGTGGGATCGTTGGCGTCTAAAATTTCTTTTAAAAATTCCCCGGTTCTGGCATCGAATCCCAGTCCATTGGTGGTTCCTTCGTAATAGGTGTCGTTCTGAGAGACGGTTACCCAGTTGTACACCGTTCCGGTTAGATTGACGTTGCCGTAGGAAATCTCGGAGTAAAATTGGGTCATGGTGCCGGTGGGCCAGGGGCCGTCAAACAGTTCGGTCTGGAGGTCGGAAACCGGATAGGGATCGGCGCCGGTGTTGGCATACTTGCCGGTAAGCACGGGCACATACTTGGTGCCGGCAAACACCATTCCCCCCCGGGCCATGGCCTCTTCCCGGGAAATCTCTCCCCGCTCATACGCTTCCCGATTTTCGCGAATCCGGCGGGCCAGGTGAATCCAGGCGTGCCGGAATTGAAATGCGGTGGGATCTTTGGCGATGCGATCATAATACGCCGGAGGCATTTTCACCCCATCCGCCGGGGGAGTAATCTGCGCCCGGGCGGAAAAGCTCGCCAGAAGGATCAATAGCGCCGTTCCGGCCAATCCGCCGGTGTATCTATGCCATCCACGATACCGATTGTTGCCCGACATGCTGCACAACCTCCTCTCAGGTTTGGTCATGGTGAAATCGAGTTGCCACAATTAACCGCCCTGCAAGGCGCTTTGTCGAGGGTTACTTGAGCAAGAGCATTTTGCGCTGGTGAACGAATTCCGGAGTACGCAATTGATAGATGTAAATGCCGCTGGCCACCGGCTTTCCCGAAGCGTCGCGGCCATCCCACCGCACCCGATGCCGCCCCCGGGGGCGCCTGCCGTTCACCAGCGTGCGCACCTCTCGCCCCTGAATGTCAAAGATGACCAGGGAAAGGTCGGTCTCCCGGGGGAGATCGTATTCAATGGTGGTGGCCGGGTTGAAAGGATTGGGAAAATTGGGGTGCAGGGCAAACCGGGTGATCTTGACCACCGGAGGAATCCCGGTAACTATGGGGGCAATGGCCGTATCCAGACCCAGCAGTTCCCCGGCAGGAATCAGGTTGGTTTCATCGTCGGCGAAGACGGTGGTGGCGTTGGGGTTTTCCGTTCGCCATACCAACCCGGTGGTTTGGGTCGAGTCGGTGATGGTGAACCGGATGGTGTTGATGTCGATGAAAGTATCCGGCACCAGACTCCCCCGGTTGGGCACAAATAACTCGATGTTAGTGGATACCAATCCCGGAATCGGTTCGGTGACGGTGAGGTTATTGTAAAACCCCCCGCTGAAATGGTGAACCCCCTGCAGAACAGGTGATGACAACCCTGCGGTGTTGTACATAAACACCAGATTGCTGCTGCCGATCCGGAAGGTGTCCGGACGGGCGCGCATTTGCACGGTGACATCCAGATGGCCCCCGACGGTATGATCGTTGTGGGTCAGCAGTAGCCGGAGGTCATAAGCCGGTTGCGCTGAAAGGCTGCCGACCATGACCCTCCCGGCGATGAGCAAAAGTATAAACAGGAAAGATTGCAGGCCTCGCATATAAACCCCCTGGAAGAAATTTGTTTTCCGAATGTTCCCCTGAAACAGTTCTCCACTCCCATTCCGGGGCCGGCAACAACGAAAACCTTTCGCCGGTTTGTAACGGAGAGCAGTTTCTTCAACCTGAGCCGATTTAACAGAAACAGTGGCAGGTTGATGGAGAATGAATATCAACGAACAAAAAGAATCCTGCTGGCATTTTTCTTAAGTAGCAAGAAATTACGGGAAAAACCTCAAAAGCTCAAGTTAAATTTTGGTAAAATACTGTTTCGGGGGGATTGGATTTTCCCTTCAATTGGCGTATACTGTGGCGGTTTGGAACATTTCCACTGTCGGGCCTTTTCGGCTATGTTCGCGGCCTGGTGGTCTCCTTGATGAGTGTTGCTCATATTTTAGCTGTTTTGTGTCACCCTGAGCTTGTCGAAGGGTGACAACCATTTAGCGGTTTTTGTCATACTTCGACAGGCTCAGTATGACAAAACGATGCTCTCTCAATAGCAACAACACTCAAAAGAGAGACTACCCGGGACCTGACGGCTCAAGTTGAATACTCAACAGATATGCAAAGGAGTTTTATGGCTTTTTTTCGCCGAATCCCGGGGAAAATTATCCTCCCGGTGCTGTTTGTGGTGGCTGCTCTCGGGTACCTGATTCTGCGGGGATGGCCTTCCGCCGCTCCTCCGAAAATTTCCCCTCCCCCCGTTCCCCGGAACACCGTTGCCGATTTCATCCGCCGACATCTGGAAGCGGGGAAATCCCCCAACCGACTGATTCAGGAAAAAAGCCCTTTCCTGCTGCAACATGCCTTCAACCCGGTGAATTGGTATCCCTGGGGCACCGAGGCGTTGACCAGAGCCAGGCAGGAAGACAAACCGATCTTCCTGTCGGTGGGATATTCCACCTGCTACTGGTGCCACATGATGGAACGGGAAGTATTTGCCAACCCTGAAATCGCCCGGATTATGAATCGATTTTTCGTGAATATCCTCGTAGATCGGGAGGAGCTACCGGAGGTAGATCGCACGTTCATGCGGGCGCTGAACGCCATGACCGGGGAGAGCGGCTGGCCCATCTCGATTTTTCTCACCCCGGATTTAAAGCCCTTCTACGGCGGCACGTATTTTCCCCCGGTATCGAAGTACGATTTACCGTCGTTTGGGGAACTGCTGAAGCGAATAGCCTTTATGTGGGAGAAGCGCCGGCCACAGGTGCTGAAAGAGGCCGATCGGATTGCGGAACATCTATACAAAAGCGCCGGGATCACCGGGCCTCCGGCGGATGCCGGTGAAGAAGCCTTACGCCGGGGATTTCAGGGGTATGCCGGTGCTTATGAGCCGCGCTACGGAGGGTTTACCAGAGGGCGGAAATTCCCCCGGGCGGCTGCGTTCAATTTTCTGCTCCGCAACTACTATCAGACCGGTAACAAGCAGGCCCTGGCCATGGTACTGTCCACCCTGCGCCATATGGCCAACGGGGGAATCCATGACCACCTGGGGGGCGGGTTCCATCGGTACACCATCGATCCCCGGTGGCAGGTGCCCCACTTCGAGAAGATGCTTCCTGATCAGGCACAATTGGCCCTCAGCTATCTGGAGGCCTATCAACTTTCCGGGGATGCCTTTTATGCCGGAATGGTTCGGGACATCCTGGGCTACGTGCAGCGCCGCATGCTCCATCCTCAGGGAGGTTTCTATTCCGCCGAGGACGCCGAAAGCAGCCTCGATCCGGCTTTGCCGGAGAAGAAAGCGGAAGGGGTTTTCTACCTGTGGGAAAAAGGGGAGATCGACCGGCACCTTTCCCCATCAGAAAGCAGGGCGTTTTGTGCCTATTACAATATTCAGGAAAAGGGCAACGTGCGCTACGATCCCCACGATCAATTTACCGGCAAGAACATCCTGTATGTCACCGACACTCCGGAGGCGGTGGCCCGGCGGCTGGGCATGTCCGGGGAGGATTTGCAGCGGGTGCTGGCCGAGAGCCGCCGGAAGCTGTTTCACGCCCGGGAGCAGCGGCCGCCTCCTCTCCTGGATGACAAGATCATCACCGCCTGGAACGGGCTGATGATCTCCGCCTTTGCCCGGGCCTATCAGGTGCTGGGAGATTCGGCCTATCTGGCCGCGGCTTCCCGGGGGGCGGATTTTCTGTTAAACCATCTGTACGATCCGGAACGGAAGATGCTATTGCGCCGGTATCGAGACGGAGAAGCTCGCTTTGAAGGGGAATTGCGAGATTACGCCTTCCTGATCCAGGGGCTGCTGGATTTGTATGAAGCCTCCTTTGATCCGGGTTGGCTGAAAGTGGCCATCGCCCTCACCGGGGAGATGAACCGGCGGTTCTACGATCCGGAGCAGGGGGGCTACTTCGATGCGCCCCGGTCGCTGGCACCGGTGCTCCCGCAAAGCAAAGAAACCTACGATGGCGCCGAACCTTCCGGCAACGCCGTGGCGGTGATGAATTTGCTACGGCTGGCCGGAATCACCGGGCGGGAAGACTGGCGCCAGATGGCGGAAACCACTCTGCGGCTGTTCGGGCGGAGGATGTTGAATTATCCCACGTCAATGCCCCAGATGCTGGCGGCGCTGCAATTCTCGCTGAGCGCACCCCGGCAGGTTATCGTTGTGGGATCTCCGGAGGATCCGGGCACCCGTAAGTTGCTCCGGGCGGTGCAGGGACTGTTTGGGCCCCACCGGGTGCTCCTGCTTCTGGATGGCGAAACGATGGGCAATTTTCTGGCCGGATATCAGCCTTTCTATGCCACCCTTAGCCCTCCCGGGGGCAAACCCACGGCCTATGTGTGCCGGAATTTTACCGTGGAATCTTCTACCACCGATCCGGCGGCGTTGTCCCGGCTGCTTTCGGGAATGCCGCCGTAATGCGTACCGGGTATTCCGTGGGGACGGGATTTACCGATTTCGCATGGCGTATTGCGTAGCCGATCAATTCCGCCATACGCATTCCGCCATACGTTACCCAATGTTGAGCACCGATCGTTGCTCATCCTGTGAAATCGTTCAGATCGAACACAGTTTACCAAAGCACGACAGAGGGGGTCGCCATGTGGAAACAGATGCTCACGACCGCCAATCCCTTTTACCGGAAAACCATGCAGTTGTACGAACGGTATCAGCGCTTTTTGCCCGTGGCCTCGTTTCTGGCCGGATTCGGCTGGGATAGCCTGACCCTGGCCCGCATCGATCTGCTGATCGACAATCTTACCCTGCTGGCGTATTTAATCCTTCTGGGGATCAGCATTACCCTCCAGCATTTGACGGAACACCGGATTCTGAAAGCCCGATTGTGGTATAAATTTCAGGAATGGTATCCCCTGGCCATCCAGTTTTTTCTGGGAGGATTGTTCAGCGCCTATGTGGTGTACTATTTCCAGAGTGCCTCGGTGGGCAAAAGCCTGATCTTTGTGGGGTTGCTGGTAACCCTGATGGTCGCCAATGAATTCCTGGAAGATCGGTTGACCAACATCTACCTGCAGATGGGACTGTATTTTTTCGCCGCTTTTTCCTTTTTCATCTTTTTTCTTCCCGTAATCACCCGGATGATGAACTGGAGTATGTTTCTGGCCGGAGGGCTGCTCAGCCTGATGCTGGTGGAAGGAGAGTTATACCTGCTGTGGCGGAAAGCCGCGCTGAAGAGTCGGGAGCAGTTTGTGCGGGTGACCACGCTGGTGGGCGGGGTGTTTCTGGTGCTGAATGTGCTGTATGCAACCAACTGGATTCCCCCGGTGCCGCTGTCGCTGAAATACGGAGGCATTTTCCACAGTGTAATCCGGGTGGAGGACCGCTACCGGGTGAAATACGAAAAACCTCGCTGGTACCAGTTTTTCAAAGATTCCGATGATGTATTCCATTTCGGGCCGGGGGATAAGGTATTCTGCTTTACGGCGGTGTTTGCTCCCACCCAATTGAAGACCCGGATTCTCCACGTGTGGCAGTATTATTCTCCCCGGCGAAAGGAGTGGGTTACCACCGACCGGATCAGCTACCCCATCATCGGGGGGCGGGATGGAGGTTACCGGGGGTTCTCCTTCAAGCGCAACGTGCGGGAAGGCCACTGGCGGGTGGATGTGGTTACCGAGGAAGGGTTGCTGTTGGGGCGCATCTCCTTCGAGGTGGTCAAAGTCACCGAGCCGGAGTATGAGCTGGTGACGGAGTTTCGGTAAAACCCCTGTGACCATTCCCCATTGATTATTGACTATTGACTATTGACTATTGACCATTCACCATTCACCACTCACCATTCACCACTCACCACTCACCATTTATCCTCTTTTTCCAACCATTCGGCA
>CAYQGB010000141.1:0-9567 GCA_964416895.1 uncultured Calditrichaceae bacterium | reverse complement strand
AGGGCACCCCAAATGAGGTTTCTCCAAAGCGTGCTGCTTATCAAGCGCTGCATATCATCTTACCCTGAATTTTGTACCCGGTGCCACAATTCACAATAGCTTGTCAAATTCTTCCGGCTCAACATCCGGTACCTGGGAAAGAGCCTTTTCAAACTTTTCGCGAGAACCCCGCATTGCTCGTTTTTCCAGGTATTCCTGAGTTAACAGGGCTGCTACTTTCTCTGCCAGCGCAGTAGTGATAAACTGGTTAATAGAGATATTTTCTCTTTTCGAGAGTTCCCGAACCATTTTATGCAATGATTGAGGAAGTCGGACACTAATAGCTCCCATTAGAGTTCCCCTATAAGTTTAAGAAATTCTACCGGAGTAACAGCCTTTATGTTGAATTTTTCAATCCCCTCAAAGTGCCTGATATTATAAGTTATAATAAAATCACATTCAGATTCTACAGCCAGTTCCAAAACCATATCATCCTTTGGATCTTTCAAATATGGACGCCATAAATAAAATATACTGCGCTTATCTGCAACTGTACAAATATAATCCAGAATTTCATCGATTTGTTTCTCGCTTAGTACTACTCCCAATGCTTTTCTTTTCAGGACATCCTCGTATTCGATAATCAAAGGAACCGATATGCTCAACTCAAATTTTCCAGTCCCAACCAGAGAGAGTAATTTAAATGAAGCGCCTTTTCTTGATTTTAAAGCTGCAACGAGAATGTTTGTGTCAAAAACAACTTTGTACGGTTCCATTCTGGTAATAACTTTTTGTTGCGATGAATTGAATCGATCATTCGATATCTCTTCAGTGTGAAATCAAAAAATCCTGGCGGCTTTCTTCCCAAAACCCTTTAGCAAGTTTTAATCGGTAACCCGCGCTTTCAGCTTTCATAGCGCGTCGTCCCAATAAAGAGACCATTCAGTTCCCGGGAATTCTTTCCATTTCCAGATCAATTCCCTGCCCTGTTTTTCCCGTAACAGCCCCTTCCGTTTAATCAATCGTCGCAGGGCGCTCAAACGGGTTTGAACATAGTTGTTTTTGTCATACAGAATTTTTCCATCTATGGCTATATCTAAATAAAGGGGCGGAAGAGTAGCTTCAAACTCCCGGGGTGTTCTGGCTAAAATGGATGTGAGGCCCCGCCATTCTACCGGAAGTGCTTCTTTAATCAACCAATAACGTTCCATAAAATGTTTGGGCAAATCCCTGGCGATAATCAATAAATCCCAATCGCTGGTCGGTTCTTCATCTCCTCTGGCCCGTGAACCAAATAGTACCACCGAGATCAAATTATCTCCCAAACGCTGTCGCAACCCGGTTAAAATCGGTTGCATAATGTCGATATTACCGCCCATTCTTGAATTCCACAATTTTTTTATAAACGAGAGGTTGGTAGTCTCCCTTTGGAGTGTTGTTGCTATTGAGAGTATTGTTTTGTCACCCTGATTCCGCCCTGGCGGAATCAGGGTGACAAAAGACAGCTAAAACATGAGCAACACTCATCAAGGAGACCACCTCAATGTTTGCGTTAGAAAAACCCCCTTTGCAAAACATCCTCTTCATCCGGATTCTGCTCCTCTAAAAGTTCCCGAATATGGTCAATGAACCGCTCAAAGACATCAGGCGCAAAGGGATGCTTTCGAAGAAACTGTTCATATTCTGTTCTGGCAGATTTTCTCCCTTCCCAGGTAGAAAATCGACTTCTAAATTGCGATCCTATACGTCTGGCTTTTCGAAGAATCAGTACCTCGTCAATATCGCTACCAGCGGTACTGATTGGAGTCATATCCAGCCATTCGCACAGCAACAAGTATTTAGCTCCGGGAACAGCAGTCTTTACATCATGGGCTGTTGCATTCGCTTCTTGAAACATTGTCTTATCCAGATTGGTCTTGCATTCTGCACATAGGTAACCGATACGCGTTTCAACGGATTCAATCGAATCTCTCCAACCAGGATCAAACGAGGCTTTTATATAAACGCGTTTTGATAGGGTAAAATCCTGATCCTTTACCCTGACTTTGATTCCGGGTGTTCCATTAGAAATTCCCAGCGTAGATGTAAAATAAAGCGCCGCATAACATGATTGTGGACCAACCTCAATATCTCCCTGAAGCTGAGGAAATACCTTAAATACCAGATGGGGCAAAAACTCTTCCAGAACCGTATTGTCCAACTTGAGTTGACCTTTTTGTCGATACAAAAAGTCGTTTGGGCTATCGAAAATTATTTCGAGGTCTAAAAAGCGCCGATACTCATCCAGAAGCGCTACCAAATCCCGCAATGTTTCAGATGGAGTTCCCTGGATTTGTACAAGTGCTTTGCGCCATACTTCATACCGTTGAATCGCTGATTTGACACGCTCTTTGTCATCCGGAGGAAGTTTTTCATTGTTAAGAAGCGCACGCAATTTATCTCCATGAGGGGTAGGGAGATTCATTTGCCGGATGCTCCTTCAGGATACAAGGTTCTAGCAATTGAAATATCCAGCACAGGGGATGGGGCAATCTCCTGTATTCGAGAAATCGCTTCTGTCAAAAAATGTAAACGATCTGAGGGAACTCGTTTCCGGGCATCTCGCAATATCTCTGTTCCAAACACTCGAGCATCGCAAACAATTTCATCCTGGCTCCGAAAAGGGCTTCCAGAAGGAACAAGATGGATAATATCCTCATAGATATTCTGACCAAAACGATTCCGGAATACCCGCCTCTGTTGCAGAACCATTTTATACCCAACAATGTGGGTTGCAATAGCAGAGATAATCTCTCCATTAAAGAAAGGTGTTTTATGGACTCGGGATTCCTTGCCCACAACCAGGATAATCCGGGCGGTCTCTTTGCACACTCGTTGCAATTCCCGCAATGCCATTGCCATATCCATGCAGTACTGCACTACTGTAAAAAACCGGTTTTGACGAAATTTCCGATTAGAACCAATTTCCGAACGGGCAACAATTAGCGGCTTCCAGCCCAATGTTTCAACCGCAAGGCGATAGTTGTGGTGATAATTGAATACATTTATATAAGGCGGTGATGACAAAACAAAATCAATCGTATGATCCGGTAAACGTAAATCCCGCGCATCCCCCAGATGCGCCTCCACTTTCATTTGACTGTAGGGAAGAGAATAAACAATATCCTTTATTTCCTTCCATTTTGCCCAATAAATGAGTGGGTCTTCTTCTTTTGTTTTAGAATTAGCCAATACCAACACGGCTTCTAAGAGAGCTTGCACGTGTTTCTGGGATATTTCTGCAATAGTATTTACCAACGACTTGTGAGAACCGTGGAGTTTAGTATAATGTTCGGTAAATAAAGGCAAATCATTGTAGTTAGAAAATATGTCTCGAAGAACTTGTTCCACCTTCAGAACAATTTCATCCCTGGTCTGAATGTCAAGATTGCAAAACTCATAAACTCTGGCAATGACATACGCTGAAGGATTAATTTCAAAACCATGCACTTCATGCCCGAGCCTGGCACTCTCTACCAGCACGGTGCCACTTCCCATAAAAGGATCCAGCACAACCGATTGTGGATATGCATAAGCTTTAAGAAGGACTTCCACAAATTGAGGAGAAAACTGTCCCCGCCATGGAAAAAGATTGGATCGAACTTTTTCTTCGATGTTCAAAGCACCTGTCGGTAACCCTACCTCAAATGGCTGGGGAGAGTTTTGCCCTTTATGTAGCAAAGTTTTGTCGAACATAAATCTTACAGAATTATTTTGGGCATTAAAAGTCTTCTTCAAAACATCAACTGTATCGCAAACCGATTGACCGTTCCCAGGCGTCCGAAATTGGTGAAGGCATAATCCAGCCGGAAATCGGCCAGGGAAATGGGTACGTGCAGGCCGAATCCGGCGGAAAAGTTTTCCTCCACCTGGGCTGTCTTAAAGCCTCCCCGAAAGGCAATCCGCTCGTTCCAGGAATACTCCAGGCCGATGTTGATGTTCTCGGTGTTATCATTGGGATGATTCAACTGAACCGAGCCGGTTAACCGATGTTGCTCGCTGTGCATCAATTCCGCGGCCACTCCAATGCGAAACAGGATCGGGGGCGGAAAGGATTGAAAGGAAGTAATTTCTTCAGTCTCATTCTCCAGATTTTCCCGGCGAACTGTCCCGGAAGGGGACATGTTGGCCCCAAAGTTGGTCACCGTAACGGCAAATCGGATGGACTTCCAGCCGGTATCGTAAAACGTGCCCAGATCGAACAGCACCGAGCGCATGGTCAGGTCGGCGATGGTTTCCTGCATGAATTTGGCCGACACACCAAAACTGAACTGGCTGGTCATGCGCCGGGCATACGTCAGGGAGAGCAGGAAATCGCTAAAGCCGAATTTTCGCCCGGTGCCGAAGGGCTGCAATTCGGTGGTTTCCTCCATCTCTTCCGTGTGCAGATAGGTAATTGCGGCTCCCACGGAATTGGCACTGTTCAAATGGAACACGATCCCGGCATACTCTAACTGCGTATCCACCAGCCACTGATTATGGGCAAACAGCAGGCCGGTTTTATCGAACCACACAATCCCGGCAGGATTCCAGTACAGGGCTTCGGCGTCATTGGTTACCGCCACGAAGGATTCGCCCATTCCCACCCCCCGGGCCCCCACCCCGATCTTCAGAAATTGAGCCGCCGAGGTGCCCGTACGCTGCCCCCCCAGGTTGGGAAACAACTGCGCCAGGGCAATGCCGGGAAAAAGTATCCATATGATCAATCCCAATAGCCGTCTCATAACCACACCTTTTTGCCTTTGATAGACCGCTAATAGAATTAGCGTTTCGGGCCCTTACCGGTATAAGGATCCCATCAAAACTGCACCGAAATGCCGAACCGAATATTCCGCGGCGCCCGGTATCGAGCCGGGTTCAGTGGAAACGGTGAGGAAATAGGATAATCTCGATCGGGAAACAGAGGATCGTTCCAGCTGCTGGGCACCGGATCCCCGAAATGATAGGCATCTCCGGTGACCGGGTTGATAATCTGAGGGTTCTTGTTGCTGAACAGGTTGCGCACTTCCACCTCAAAGGCGTATTTAAGCCCTCCAATGCGGAAATTCTTCACGAAATTGACATCGGTCCATTGCCAGGCTTTGGCCACTTTGCTGTACTGTTTGGATTGATCCTGTACCGAGGCATACAGGGGCCGCCCGTCGGGACCGAATCCAAAAAACTCCGTGGGAGTATAGCGTTTTCCCGCCTGAGCAAAAAAGCGAGCGCTCAGGCTCCAATCATCGAACAGGCGAATGCCCAGAAATTTGGGGTGATGCCCCCGGGGAATCCGAATCCCCAGATTCGCCGACACCTGCCAGGGGCGATCCCACCGGGCAAACACTTCCTTGATGGGCGGCTCGGTTAACTGCCGGTTGGCCACCAGAAAGGCAATATCCGAAGTGGAAGACTTGGTGGTGGTAATGGAATAACTGCCGGAGAGGCTCCCGTGGAAATAATCTCCGATGCGGGTCTTGTATTCGATCTCCATCCCCCGGGAACGGGCGTAATCCAGATTCACATAGGTGATGCCCCGCCCGATTCGAGGGAGATTGGGAATGGTAATACTCTGCACGTAGTCGAAGATGTCTTTGTAAAAGGCAGTAATGCTGAGCACATCATTTTCGGTGAATTTATGCCGCACCCCTAATTCGTATTTGACGCTGGTCTCCGGATTCAGGCTGGGATTGCCGAATTTCTGGAACGCCGAGCGGGAGCTGGTCGGCCCCAATTTGGCGTACACAAACTGAGGTCGGGGGAGCTTGCTAAAATGCCCGTAATTGAAATAGAGCATCTGGTTGTTGGAAATGGGAAAAGACACTCCCAACCGGGGCATCAGGCGTAGCTTCACCCGGCGACCGAAGATGCCAAAACTCTCATCGAGATACTTTTTGCGCATCCCCTCGGTAAGGATGGTGGTGGTATCCTGCACCGCCCGATCCGCCAGCGCCCCCGGCGCCCAGTAATCCAGGCGCACCCCGGCATTGACATAAAACCCCTTGAAGCGAATATCATCCTGCACATACAGCGCCCCATCCGAGGGGTGCACCCGGTAGATATCCTGACTGGAACCGAAATCTCCCACCCAGGGATCGGCAATGTCGATCAACTGCATCTCCCGGAAAGAAGCCTCGAACCCGCCTTTGAAAGTGTGGATGTCTCCTCGACGATAGGTGAGGTCGCCTTTGAAGGTATAGGATTCCACGTAATGATCATGCCAGAAGCTGGCGTTGCCGTAGTCGAAGAACCCATCGCCGGGGATCACCCGAACGCTTTCGCTGTCGGGGAAGAAATATTGCACCGGCAGGCGGGCCACATCCACCGCCCGAATATAATCCCGCCAGTGATGGCCGTTCCAATCGCTGCGAAGGTGGGCAAAGTAGCGACTGGCCCGAAGCTCAAAAAAAGTGGTTTTGTTCAGCGTATGTTGCCAGGAGAGGGCTGCCTGTTCATTGTCGTGGGTGTAGGTGTTAAAGTTGGCCAGATTTTTGGAGAAGTCGTACGGAAATCCCGGATTGGGCTCCACAAATTCCAGGGTGGTTTGCAGCGACTGGGTGTTTTGATTGATCGCCAGGGAACGATTGTAGGAATAGGTGATCACGTTGGTGGGGTTCAATTTCCAGGTCAATTTGAACAGCAGCGACCAGTTGTTGTTCTGTCGGGGAGCCAGCGTCGAATCGCTGAACAGTTCGCTTCCGAACAGATTCAGCCGGGGAGCAATCGCCGAATGCAACTGGGGCGAAGTGGCCCGGGTGTAGTCGTCGGACAGGAAGGCGTAGATGTTGAAGAAGAAATACATCTTCCCCGGAATATCAATACCGATCCCCGGCAGCAGGGAACCGGTCAGCGGTTCCGGCCCGCTGAGATTGAATTCGTACTGATCGGTATTGAAGCTGGGGCCGCGCGCCCGATACAACCCCAGATGATCGTTCTTGTGGGAGAAAAACCCCTCGAATTTATCTCCCCCGGATTTGGTCTTGACTTTCACAATGCCGGAAGTGGCCTGTCCGTATTCGGCCTTGAATCCTCCGGTGATAATCTCCACCTCCTCGATGGCATTGGCGCTGATATTTAATCCGAATCCGGTGCCGGAAAGGGGATCCTGCACGGAGATGCCGTCCAACAGATATTGCGCCTCATAGGACCGGCCGCCCCGGATGTGGATTTCGTTGTCCTGTTCTACCACCCCCACCTGTTGCGCCACCAGTTCCAGGGCATCATCCACGATTCGCCGGTTAATATCTTCGCTGCTGAGGGTGCGCACGGTGCTGGTCTCTTCCAGATCCAGCAAAGGCCGTTGACCGATCACCTCCACTTCCTGCCCCAGCGCCAGGGGGGTGGATTTCATCTTCACGTTTACCGTAACCGTCTGCCCCGGCTCTACCCGCACCCCGGTCACCTGCACCACCTTGTATCCCACGTAGGAAAATTCCAGGGCATATTCTCCCGGCTGAATGTCGGGAATCACATATACCCCGTCAATGTCGGAGGATGCCCCGTGGTAGGTGCCCTTGACCAGCACGTTGACCCCGATGAGCGGTTCACCGCTCTCCTCATCGGTAATGACGCCCCGGATGACCCCGGTCTCCTGAGCGAATAACAGCATTCCCCAGGCGCTCAGCAACAGGAAAACGATGCTCCTGTGAATCATATCGATTACCCGGTTGGTTTGCATGGTTAAACTCACTTATGGACCACCAAACAATTCCATCAGGAGAATCCGAAACACCTCGTTCAAATCCGCCTCGTTGGCGTTGTTTTGTCCCCGCAGATAGTGCATGGGGGTGGCGGAAAACACGAAATCGAACTCCCCGGTGTTATCGTTTTTGCCCACCATGATAAAGATGGGATCATCCCCGGTGGCAGGATCATCATAACGGTACATGGGCACGGAAGTGGCTTTGGGCACCAGAGCGATAATCCCCAGAATAAAGGTGGATACGGTGAGTTCCGGAAGTGGGGAGAGGGTGGGAAAGGCGGCGGCAAACGCCGAATCGGGATAGTACCGGGCGTTGGTGGCGATAAAATTGAATTTGCGCCCCAGGGAATCCACCGGAGAAAAGCCCAGAGGATCCCCCTGCCCCCCAAAGCCGGTGTTGAACTGCACGGTGTAAATGATTTTGCCCCCATTCTGGCGGAATTCAGGGATGGCGACCTGGGCAGCCACGAAGTGAGGATCGGTTTCATCAATCAAATCGGTGTACCAGATCACCCGGTCGAACAGTTTCAGCGTTTCCACAAATTGGGTGATCGAGGAGGGGAATTGCTCCTCGATATTCCAGTAAGAGAACCCCTCGCCGATCGGGGTCAGCAGGCTGTCCAGCATGGAGCGATAGTAGCGATCGGGAAAGTTGGAGTTGACCTCGTTCAGGAAGTCGTCGATGAGCAGGTAGCGCCCTTGAGGGCGCTTGACATACCAGAAGCGGTTGGGGTCTTCGGGCATGCGCAAAATCTGACTGTGGGCGCCGGCAATATCCACTGCCCGGAGGAACAGCGCATGCTCCCCTTCGGTAAGCCCATCCGCCTCTCGCAGCACCAGGGAGCGCTTTTCACCGTCGATCTGTTGCCAGTTGGTGGTGTCATCCAGGGCGTATTCAAAGGCGGCGATGGTATTTTCTCCATCCAGATCGGTGGCGCTCCAGGAAAACGCCGCCACGGTAAAGGTGGTGTCGGGAATGTTGCTATTGCTGGCCCACTCGATGGACGGGGGGCTGTTCAGGATGGGAAAGAACTGGCGCGCGGGAGTGGGATCTTCTGCTCCCTGGTTATCCACCGCCTTCACCTGAAACAGGTAGATGGTATCCGTGCCGGTAATTTGTAGGGGAAAGGTTAAGCTACGCTCCTCGGTAAACGTCCAGTCCTCCGGTTGAGGATGCTCTATAAAGGTATATCGAAAACCGATCACAAAGCCGTCGGGATCCCGCCCGTCCCAGTGGATGGTTTGCACGCTGCGGGTAAAGTTGAGCGTATTCCCGGCCACCCGGAGCAGCAACAGGCGAAACCGGGCGGTCTGCTGCGCCCCGATGATGCCTTCCACCGCGGTCAAAAATTCCGTGGGACCGAGAAATTCCTGCCCCATCAGTACCGACAGGCTATCCACCAGGCTGCTATCCATCCCGCCGGCCAGCAGCGCTGCCCGCACTTCCTCGGTGATGCGATACACCGGCACCGAATCCCCGGTGGCGCCCACAAATATGGTCGTCTCCGGTGGCTGATTGGGAGTAAAATCCCCGGTGATCTTCTTATCGCAGCGCCACAAACTCACCGTTAACAACAATACCGTCAGGGTGATGATCCCACGAGAAAGCGTATTGCGTATTGCGTATTGCGTATCGGGTCGTCTACCGGAACACCTTCGGCGCTTATCATCCATCTTCATCTTTCATCTTTCATGCTACGGTTCGGTCATTTCTCCATTTTTCCAGGGCGGTGCCCTTCGCTATCTCATTTAGACCCCTTCGGAGTCTTAAACATTAAACCTACAGTCTAAACGGCTACAGCCTATGTACCTGAATGGTCATTTCTCCATTTTTCCAGGGCGGTGCCCTTCGCTATCTCATTTAGACCCCT
>CAYQGB010000140.1:0-9600 GCA_964416895.1 uncultured Calditrichaceae bacterium | reverse complement strand
GGGAAAGTGTAGGCGGAGATAGGGTATTGAATTGAGTAGGTTTTACCTTTCATCGGTGGTCTTTGATCTTTTCAGCATCCTGGAATATTTCATTCATTTCTTCATCGGTGTAGTCAAATATAAACTCCCCCTCCTTCTGGAGTTTTTCTATGAATTCAATTTTGTTGTAACCGGCTAATTCCGCTGCCTTACCAAGCGATAACCGTTTTTTTCGGTAAAGGATCATCGCGGCAAAGAATAATATTTCTTTGGCAAATTCATCCTTTGATTCCTTCAGGGATAGTAAAATATTTTCTTTTACCGGGAGTGAAATATGTATAACTCTTTCAGACATCCTTCCTCTCCTGAATTTTGCTAAACGAAGCTTCGGTATCTCAAAGGCCTTTCCGGGCGTGATGAATTTTCTCACTTAAAAAAGCACCTCTGACCTATCCTATAGCAGCCATGCGACTTCATGACAGGCAAGGATGCCTGTCCTACTTCATGACAGGCAAGGATGCCTGCCCTACTTCCATTGTACTTCCTGCCACCGATCATTCCTCAGGCGCAGCCAGATAGCCCGGTGCCGATCGGTACGAAATACGGTGACGCCGTAGCTGCGCAGGCGGTTCAACACCCGTGGGGAGGGGTGGCCGAATTTGTTTCCCGCTCCCACGGAGATGGCCGCATACTGCGGCTGCACCAGGGCCAGAAAATCCTCCCCCGTGGAGGTGTCGCTGCCGTGGTGCCCCACTTTCAGGAATTCGCTGCGCAGCAGGCCATCCCAGCGCTGCAAACAGGCCTCCGCTTCCCGTTCGGCATCGCCCACAAACAACAGGGAGTGCTTCCGATGGCGCAGCAGGAGTACCAGGGAGTTGTTGTTGAGGTGGTGACCATCCGCCCCGGTATAATGCAGCAGCGAAGGAACCGGTCCCAGCACGTAGCAGCGGGTCTCCTCATCCACCACCACCCGATCCCCGGCCTGAAGTTGCCGAAAGGGAATGCCCGCCCCATCCAGCACCTGCCGCAGGGTGTCGTTCCAGTGATAGGCCACCGGCACCGGGGGAAGGAACACGCTATCCACGGGGATTTGCGCTAACAGCCGAAAGGCGCCGCCCACGTGATCGGCGTGAGGATGAGAAAGAAACAGATAGTTTACCCGCCGCCCTCCCAGTTGCCGCAGGGCGGGAATGATGGCCCTGTCGGCGGCGCTGGAAAATGCATCCGCCGGGCCGGCGTCGATCACAAGGGTTTTTCCCCCGGGGGTGGTGATCAGGGCGGCATCGCCCTGCCCTACATCCAGGATCAACAGATTGAATTCCCGCGGTTCCGCCAGATACAAAGTGCCCCAGAGCAGGATTCCCACCATGCCCAAAGCGGTCAACACCCGGCGCTCCCGGGGGCGGGCAAGGTGAAAGAGCAACAGCACTCCCGACAGATAGATCCCCGCCGCCAGCAAACCAAATTGCGGGATGCTCAGGTAGGCTCCCGGCAAATGCGCCGCGGCATGCACCAGCGTGAACAGACCGGTGATGATGCCGGTGAGCAGATGCGCCAGAAGACCCGCCAGAGCGCCGTGCAACAGGCTTACGCCCAGGAACAGGAATCCCAGCGCCACCACGAGGCCGATGAGGGGAATCACCACGATATTCAGCCCGAAGGCAACCAGGGAGAGCTGGTGAAAGTAGTGCATCACCAGAGGGGCGGTGCCGATCTGCGCCGACAGAGAGACCAGAAAGGGCACCACCACCCACCTGCGCAGCCGATACCGCCAGATTTCAGAGGTCAACCGCTCCAGCCGGCGATCGGCAATCGGTTCCAGCCGGCGGTAGAAATACAGAATGGAGAGCACCGCGGCGAAAGAAAACTGAAATCCCACCCAGAAAAGCTGCTGGGGCTGAAACAGCAGGATGCAAAAGGCCGCCGCAAACAGATAGTTGTACGGCGATGCCCGGCGCTCCCGGTTGATCGCCAGCAACAACAGGGCGGCCATCAGGGTAGCCCGCACCACCGGGGGCTTGCTCCCGGTCAGGAACATGTAGGCCACCAGACAGAGGATCACCAGCCAATTCCGGCGCTTGAAATAGATGGGAAAGAAAGAGAGCACCACGGAGATGATCACCGCCACATATCCCACGTGCAGCCCGCTGATGGCCAGCACGTGAATTACCCCCGCATTCTGGAAATTCTCCAGAACCTCGCGATCCACCTCTCCCCGCTCCCCCAACAGAACCGCCTTCAGGAAGGTTGCCGCCGAAGGGGGAAAATGCTCCTCGATGCGCTGTTCCAGGAAGCGCCGGGCCAGTGCGAAGCAGCGGTTGAGGGAAAACCCGGGCAGGGGAGGCTGCCGGAGCACCTGCTGCGAGTCGGCCACGGCGCATCGGGCCACGATCCCCCGCCGGCGCAGATACCCCCCGTAATCAAATTGCCCCGGATTGCGTCGATCCGGCAACGGCTCCAGGGTCACATCGGTCAGCAGCAACCGATCCCCCGGTAGCAGCCCGGGACGATAATCCCGGGGAAAAACCACCTGCGCCCGAAGGTGCACCGGCGTCGGGAGGGTATCCACCACCAGGTAGGCCGTCTCCACCACCGCCTGCATCCGCCGCCGCGGCGCCGCCGATTGCACCGTCACCGCCAGCGTGTCGGTATGGAGGGGGAGATAATGCAGGATGGGATGCTGCCGGTGGCTTTCCTGCCAGAGGGCCAGGCGGAACATCCCCGCGCTGCAAAACAGCAACAGCGCGGCCGGGCCGAACCATCGAGATGGAGCATCGCGCCGCCATCCCATCCGGAGGAAAACAGCGGCAAGAAGGATCAGAAAAATTATCCCGGAAAGCGTGGGGGAAATTCCCCACCATTGCGCCAATAGAATGCCGATTGCAAAGGAGACCGTAACAGGAACAAACGGCGCCGTGGGTATCCATTGTCGCGGGGACATGGTAAAAATGTGCAGGTTGTGAGATAAACTTTGCGTTTTTCTCCGGGACAAAATCCTCCGGCTTTTCCGCGCTCAACCGTGAAACGTGATGCGTGATGCGTGACAGGTTGAACTCCAGGGTCTGTCATTCTGAGGATGCCGCCGGGCGGCAGACGAAGAATCTCAGTGAACTGTGCAACGTGATGCCTCGCCGCGGCGGGGTGATGCGTGTCGAAGACCCCGGCGAGTCGGGGATGCGTGATCGAATTGTTCACCCATCATCTCGCCCGGAGAATTTTCACATGTCATTTCTTTTTTGTTCCCGGTGGTTCATTCCCAGGTTCGCAGCATTAACTCCACGTCGTTGAACACCCCGTAGGAAAAATGGCGAATCCAGTCCCCCAGATTTACATACACCTTCTCCCCATACTCCTGAAGGGTGGGATAATGGAGGTGCCCGAAAACCACGTAGTCGTATCCCTCCTCGAACCGGCGCATGGCTTCCTGCCGGTAATCGGTGTCGTCCGGTACATCGCCCCGAAAGGTATGCTGGCGGCTGAGATGGGAAACCCATTTGGCCAGGGGAATTCCCAGATCGGGGTGCAACAGGCTGTACAGGAAGATGTTGATGCGATTGCGGAAGATGCGCTTCAGCAGGCGATAGCCTTTATCCCACTTCGCAATGCCATCCCCGTGATGAATGTAGAAGCGCTTTCCGGCGATGGTGTATTTAAAAGCATCGAAATGAATCTGGATGCCCAGCTCCCGGGGGAGAAAATCCCGCATCCAGAAATCGTGATTGCCGGCCACATAGTGCAACTCCTTGCCCAGTTCTCGCAACTGGTTCAGGGCGCTGAGCGTGCGCATATATCCCCGGGGGATCACCGTGCGATACTCGAACCAGAAGTCGAACAGATCTCCCACGATAATCAGGCGATCGCCGTAGATGCCCACGTGATCGAAGAATTTCAACAGGCGATCTTCTCGCTCGGTCTCCGACTCCCCCTTCCGCATTCCCAGGTGCACATCGGAAATGAAATACGTAAACCCCATGCCGAGTCCTTTCCATCCTACGCCGGGTTGAACAATGTTCAAAAAGCGGAGGGTAAGTAACGCCATTCTATGGAAAAATGAAATATATTTCGCAAATTTTATTCCGGTCTGCTGTATCGCACATAAATCTGCCGGGCAAATCCTCCGCAGAATTTGTTCTGGTTGCAAAACTGAGTTTCGCAATTTATAATGTGCCGAAATTCAGTTTCGGCACGAGTGACAAACGTTATGCCACAATTGAAGTGCATCCGTACCAAATGACCTGCATGCGGAATTTAAACTACCGTTTTATTTTGACTCACCGGGAATTAAATTAGTCACTTTGCATAACGGAAATGTGCCTTTTCACAATTACGGCGAAAGGATACCGTGTCCGAAGAACACCAACAGGCGCAGGTGGATCACACAGGGGAGCCGCACGCAATGGGTGAGCCGCCGGAAGACAAAGAGATGTCCTTCCTGGATCATCTGGAAGAACTGCGCTGGCGACTGCTGAAGTCCATTATCGCTCTGGGGGTAGGAGCGATCATCTGTTTTATCTTCGCCAAATGGATTTTGAATTTTCTAACCCTCCCCGCCTCCCGGATGAGCAATCCCCTTACCTTTCAGGTGCTGAAAGTTCAGGGGATGTTCACCGTTTATCTGGAAATCGGCTTCTTCGGGGGCATCCTGCTGGCGCTGCCGTTCGTGTTGTATCAGTTCTGGGCCTTCATCTCCCCCGGGCTGATGCCCCACGAACGGCGATATTTTCTCCCCCTGATGCTTTCCTCCACCACCCTGTTCGTCAGCGGGGTTGCCTTTGCATACCTGTTGCTATTGCCTTTCGCCCTGGATTTTTTCATTGGTCTGGCGCCCCCGGATGTGGAACCCAACATTGCCATCGATTTCTACATCGGATTCGCCATTCGCTTAATGGTGTTATTCGGGATCATTTTTGAATTGCCGGTGGTGAGCTACTTTCTGGGAAAGGTGGGGGTGTTGACTTCTCAATTTATGCGCACTTACCGGCGCCATGCGGTGGTGGTCATCTTTCTGTTAGCGGCCATTCTCACCCCGCCGGATCCCATCACCCAGATCATGCTGGGGGTTCCCCTGGTGCTGCTGTATGAGCTGTCCATCCTCGTGGTTCAGTGGATTGAAAAGGCGGAGAAGAAGCGCGAACAGGAACGGGAAGCGGAAGCGGCGGCGATGGAAAGTTCCCCGGAAGGGAGCAATTGACAGACAGGGATATCAGCTCAGGCGAACGCATGAAAACCGCAGTCAAGCAGGTCTTCGCACCTTTTCGAGATGATTTGCACATCTTCAACGAGCATTTCCGGAAGATAATGCGCTCGGATATCCGGCTGATCGATGAGATCGCCCGATATCTGGTCAAGCACAAGGGCAAGCAGTTTCGCCCCCTGCTGTTGATCGTCTCCGCCCGGGCGGTGGGAGAGCCTGTTCCCGATACCTACCGAACCGCAGTGGTGGTGGAATTGCTCCACACCGCTTCCCTGGTGCACGACGATGTGTTAGACGACGCCGAACTTCGCCGGGGATTTCGCACCATCCACAAAATCTGGAAAAACAAAATCGCCATTCTGATGGGGGATTACCTGCTGGCCCGCTCCCTGATTGCCGCCACCGAAACCGGCAGCCTGGAGATTATGAACACCATTGCCAATGTAGCCCGGCGGCTGATTCAGGGGCAAATCTTCGAGTTGCAGAAAGCCCGTAAACTGGACATCACCGAAAGCGATTACTTCCGGATGATCTCCGATAAAACCGCTTCTTTGATTGCCGCCTGCTGCGAACTGGGTGCGTTAACCGTGAACGCTTCCCCGGAAGCCCGCCAGGCCATGCGCGACTTCGGGGAAAATCTGGGCCTGGCCTTTCAGATCAAAGACGACCTGCTGGATTACGAGAGCAACAGCGGCATTCTGGGCAAGCCGGCCCTGGCGGATTTGCAGGCCAAGAAGATTACCCTGCCCATGCTGTATGCCATTCAGGAAGCGGGTGCAGAGGAGCGGAAAAAGATTTTCAAATTGGTGAAAAACGGCGCCGCCAAACAGCACTCCCGCTATATTCTGGAATTTGTTACCGGGTATCGGGGGCTGGAGAAGGCCCGCCAGAAGGCCCGGGAAATCAAAGAAAAAGCGGTGGCGGCGCTGACGCCTCTGCCCGACAGCCCGGCCCGCCGCAGCCTGGAAGAGTTGGCCGAGTTCGCCCTGGCCAGAAACAAATAACCCCCGGTTATGCTTCCCCGTCGCCCGCCCCATTCTCCCCGACGCATCCTGATCATCCGGTTCAGTTCCCTGGGAGATGTCCTGCTAACCTCCCCGGTCATCCGCCAGTTGCGGCAACACCATCCCGAAGCGGAAATCGACTTCCTGGTACGCCGGGAATATGCCGACCTGGTACGGTATAACCCCCACCTTTCCACCACCATTGAATTCGACGCCACCAGTGGCAGCAAGGGGCTGCAACAATTGAAATCTCACCTCCGGGATCGGGGCTACGATGTGATCCTGGATCTGCATCGCAGTCTGCGCAGCCGGTATTTGTGCCTGGGATACCGCCGGGGCCGGGTGCTGTCGGTCAGGAAACACGTGGTGCTCCGATTCTTGCTGGTGCATTTCAAGATCAATCTGTATCGGCGGCGTTTTTCCCATCCGCCTTCGGTGCCGGAGAAATATCTCCGGGCGGCGGCTCCTCTGGGAGTGGACATCCGGGATACCGCGCCGGAGTTGTATCTTCCGGAGGCGGTGCAGCAGGCCGGGGCGCGCCGGTGGCAGGCCCTGAGTGCGGATGGCTTTGGGGTCATCATGGCCCCGGGCGCCCGGCATTTCACCAAGCGCTGGCCGACGGAAGCTTACGCCGCCCTCATCGAAAAGCTATTTCGGCAATACGGATGGCGAACGGTGATGGTGGGCGGCCCGGAAGAAAGGGAAATCATCAGGGACATTCTGCGACGAACGGAGGCGGCCGGGCCGATCAGCCTGGCGGGAGACATCTCCCTTCTGGAAACCTGCGCCCTGATGGCTCAGGCTCCTCTGTTTATCAGCAACGATTCCGGCCTGATGCACGTGGCCGCAGCCTTCCGACGCCCCCAGATTGCCATCTTCGGCTCCACCACCCGGGAGTTAGGTTTCTTCCCCCGGAATCCCCGGGCGGTGGTGGTGGAGAACACCGGGCTTTCCTGTCGCCCGTGCAGCCACATCGGCCGGGCAAGCTGTCCCAAAGGACACTTCCGGTGCATGCGGGAGATTACCCCGGAGCAGGTGTTTCGGGTGGCAGAGGGCATCATTGAGGGCACATCCAGAGGGGAGACCGGTGAGAAGCAATTTGCACGGTAGGGAGCAAAGACCCTCATTGAGGGGGCATCTCAAGGAAATTTTTGAGTTCACCTCATTCAGGGTAGATGCACTTCCGGGGTTGAAGGAGGAAATACCATACCGGCACCAGTCGGATAGTATACCCCTCAACGTTCCGGATTTCGTAGCGATCCCGGGTGAGTAGAAACAGGCCTTTTATGGCTTCAAATGCGCGAGCAAATTCGATGAGCCCCCGGAATTCCCGCTCACTTACATCATCGGTATAGCTTACATTGATTGCTACCAGGGAGCGATCTGCATCCTGCATGACAAAGTCCACTTCCTGCTTCTGTTTCCAGTAATAGAGTTCATTCCCCAGGCGCTTCAGATGCAGGAAGACCATGTTTTCTACCAGCCGCCCTTCATCGGAAGAAAATTTAAACGCCACACTGTTGCGAAGTCCCGTGTCGATGCAATACATCTTGCGGGGATTGGTCTGTTGCTGTTTCAAGGAATAAGAAAAGAACCAGACGGGGAAAATGAGATTGGCATCTTCCAGATAAGATAAATATTCGCTCACAGTGGCTCGGTTTACAGCAACTTGCTGCCGGGCCATTTGCGTAAATCTGGCAATACTAAACGGATTGGCCACATTGGTAAGCAAATATCGGATCAAATACTTTAAAAAACTTAACTGCCGAATGGTGTATCGCTCTACCACATCCCGATAAAGAATTAATTCCAGATAGTTGTCCAGAATCTCTCGTTTCAGATCGCCCAGCACCACTTCGGGAAATCCACCGAAAGTCAAGTATTCCTCAAACAAATGCTTTACAATAAACCGCTGCTCCGAGTAGAGCACGTTGTCTTCTACGGCAATTCCCTTAAAAAGGAGAAATTCGGAAAAAGAAAGAGGCAAAAGTTCGTATTTCAGGGTTCTTCCCCTTAAAGCAGAGCTAATCTCCCGGTGAAGCAACTTGGACGAGGAACCGGTGACAAAGATCCGAGCATTTTCGTTATCATAAACCCGTCGTACAAATCTTTCCCATTCTTTTATTTCCTGAATTTCATCCAGAAACAGGAAAATGCGTTGGGATTTGTTATGGGGATACAATTCAAAATACGCCTCTAACAGCAAATGAAGATCACCAACTTCCACAGGATAAAGCCGGTCGTCGGCGAAATTGATATACAAAATCCGATGCCTGGGCACTGTTTGCAAAAGTTGCTTTATCTTTTGAAAAAAGTAGTAGGTCTTTCCACTGCGCCGAACCCCCACGATGCTGATCACCTTATTCGCATCCGGCACCGTCAGTTCTCGGGGAATGACTTCGGGGAGTGTTCTCTCCTGAAATTCCGTAATCAATAATTTGAAGCTCTGTTTCTTTTCCATGTTGTCTCAAAGTGTTTATTGCATCACTCTAAAATAATCAAAACATGCTTATTACAATGTCAATATAAACAAAAAACCTGCCTATTACAATAGGCAGGTTTTTTGTTCCCTCTGGAAGTACCTGGTTTTTCAAACATCATCCACAATCAGGAACCGATCCCGGGAGTCGATAATCGGCTGTTCAAATATGCCCGGATAGTGTTTTTTCAATTCGGCGATGAACAGTTCCCGGGGCACATCCGGGAAATAGCCGTAGTCGTGCAGATACTCCATGAATTTGTTCCCTTCCCGGCTGTACTGCTGAAAGACCGAATCCTCCCGCCCGTTGAATTCCAGAGGATCCACATTGAGGCGCTGACACAGTTCTTTGTTAAATGCCGGGGTAGCCTTGACCCATTTGCCTTCCAGGAACAATTCGGTGTATCCGTGAAACACCATCACATTGGTGCCCAGCAGCTTTTCCAGTTTTTCGGTGGCGATGTGATTGCGCACGTTGGCGAACCGCAGGCGGGAAGGAATGCCCAGCGCTCGGGCCGCGGCGGCCAGCAGGTTGGCCTTTTCGATACAGTAGCCGTAGTTCCGGCGGAGCAGGGCGCTGGCCTTCATGGCCTCCGGGCGAAGATCCAGTTTGTAGGGATTGTACTGAAAGCCATCGCGAACCGCGTAATACAGGGCCACGGCTTTGTCGATCTCCTTTGTCAGCCCCCCGACCACGGAATGGGCAAATTCGATCACCGCCGGATGGTCACTGTCGGTATATTGCCCCGGCCGAAGGTATGGGATCAGAGAGTCGTCGTGAAACGGGGCAGGATTCCGGGTGGAATTGGTGCTCATGGTTCCCTTAAACTTGTTGTAGAAACGGAAAATTTGCCGCAACTATCTCGACAATGTCAAATTAATCCGCCCTCACCCATCCCCACCCCAACCCTCCCCTTCCCTCTCCCGCTGGGAGAGGGAAGGGG
>CAYQGB010000139.1:4249-9604 GCA_964416895.1 uncultured Calditrichaceae bacterium | reverse complement strand
CACGTATAGCAGTGATCTTTGACAAAGTGGTCTGTTCCGGAAATTCTTGTAGGGTTAGGTGGAAGAATATGTAGGCGCGGGAGCGCCTTCTCTTCCTTCCACCGCAGGAGCGGTGGAAGGAGGCGGAAAACTTAAGTTTTCATCACGTTTCACGCATCACGTTTCACGTATAGCAGTGATCTTTGACAAAGGATGGTCTTTGATAAACCGGTCGCCAAAAACATCGGTTTTCATACCTATTCGTTAAGATTTTGCTTTGAATCCCGGAAGCGGGGGGTTACCTTGTGGCGCATTTCACCCCGTGGGATGCACGAAAATTGATATGGGTTCAACCGTGTGGATACGCCTCCGTCGGTTTCGGAGCGCTTGAGAAGATGAGTTCGTACATTTATCGGTCTGAGTTGTGGATTCCCTCCTGTGGTCTCGTTGTCATTCCCTCTCCATCCGCAGAACTTTCCTCCCCCGCTTCCGGAATGCCGGGGAAGCCTGTACACGGTGAGCCGCAAGTTTCCACGTATCAACGTAAAGGATTGGTATATGTCGAAGTCTTCTGATGAGCGGGTCAACTGGCCGGCGAGTACGCCGTTTCTGTTGATCCACCTGGGTGCTCTTCTGGTCATCTGGGCCGGGTTTAGCTGGGTTGCTCTGGTAGTGCTGGTGATTACTTATGGCGTGCGCATGTTCGCCATCACCGGGGGGTACCACCGTTATTTCTCCCATCGTTCGTATAAAACCGGCCGGGTGTTTCAATTTCTTCTGGGGTTGCTGGGCACCACCGCGGTGCAAAAAGGCCCCCTGTGGTGGGCGGCGCATCATCGCCATCATCACCGCCATTCCGATCAGGAGGAGGACATCCATTCTCCCAAACAAAAAGGGTTCTGGTGGGCACATGTGGGCTGGATTCTGTGCGACAAGTACAAATGCGCCCATATGAAGCTGGTGCACGATCTGCAAAAGTATCCCGAACTGCGATTCCTGGAACGCTATTATCTGATCGGGCCGGCTTTACTGATCGGCTTTCTGGCCGGTTTGGGCGTCGTCCTGAATGCGTATTTTCCGCAATTGCATACCTCTGCGTTTCAAATGATTGCATGGGGCTTTTTCCTCAGCACCACTCTGCTGTATCACGGCACGTTTACGGTAAATTCCTTAACCCACATGATCGGACGGCGGCGATTTCAAACCTCCGACGACAGCAAAAACTCTTTCTTGATTTCACTGATTACCCTGGGCGAAGGATGGCACAACAATCATCATCGCTTCCCCTCTTCGGAACGGCAGGGGTTTTACTGGTGGGAAATTGATATATCCCATTACGTGCTGCGGGTGCTGTCCTGGCTGGGCGTTGTGTGGGATTTACGGCGTCCGCCGCAGAAGGTGTATGCGGACTCCCGATTCCTCAAGCGACCCAATCGGAAGTATCTGGAAAAGCAGAAGTGAGGTAGGGGTAGTGAGATAGTTTATTCTCCGGTGGGGTATATGCGGTTGTTCCGCTTCTGGAGGGAGAGCTTTTCGAGGCGCGGGAGCGCCTGTTTCTGCCTTCCACCGCAGAGCGATGGCAGGAGAGATAGACCCCACAGGGGTCTTAATGAGATAGCGAAGGGCAACGCCCCGGAAAAGCTCATCGGCCAAAGGCCGGCGCCCACCGATTTGCTGCGGGATACCGGCACTTCCGAAAGTGTTTTTCCCCTGCTTTTCGATAGCGTTCCCGGATAACCCGCCATTGATCCGGGGGAAGCTCTTCCACGGTGTGAGTTTCCGGATTATAAACGGTGCCGGTCAGGGCCATGACCTCAAGCGAGATCAACTCCGCAGGCAGGTCGAAGTCTATTGCCGGTGCAGAAGCGGAAGGATCGGGGGACGGCGGAGAAAACACCTGCCACACCTTCAGGGTGCTGTCGCTGCTCCAGGTGACCATCTGAGACGTTTTCGGCACCCACTCCACGCCGATGACGCGATGGCGCGCTCCCCATCCCCGGGGATGGGCTAACGCCGCTCCCAACTGCTCGCCGGTGGCGAAATTCCATAGCCTCACCGTATTGTCCGCCCCCCGGCTCCAGAGCAGGTTGCCCCCGGAAGAAAATCCCACCCCATAAACGCCGGCCGCTCCCCCGGAATGCCCTGAACCGTGGGAAAGAATTCTGGGAGAAGCTTCCTCCCCGCCTGAAGATGCGGCAGCGGAGCTGCCGATGGGCCAGATGCGCACGGTGTTATCGTAGCTCCAGGTCAGGACGGAAGCGCCGTTCGGCCCCCAGGCGGCGCCCAGCACCCAATCCTCATGCCGGAGCGGTGACCCGACGGGATCGCCGGAAGGAATCGCCCACACCCGGGCGGTGTGATCGTCGCTCCAGGTCAGCAGGCGGGTGCCCTCCCGGTTGAACACCGCTCCTAACACCGCCCCGTCGTGGCGCATGGGTGGGGCTACCGCCTTTCCGGTGGCGGCGCTGCGCAGCCGAACGATGCCCTCGCTGCTCCAGGTGAGCACCCATCGCTCATCCGGGCTGAACGCCGCCCCGTTGATGATTCCCTTCTCCCGCAGCGGTTTTCCCCGACGGCGACCGGTGGTTACGTCCCAGAGGTGGGCGGTGCTGTCGCTGCACCAGGTGAGCAGCAGGGTTTCTTCCCGGTTGAACACTGCTCCGTATACCCAGCCCCGGTGAACGAATTCCCCCAGCAAACGCCCGGAGGCGGCATCCCACAGGCGGGCGGCCTCGCTTTCTCCCCAGGTGAGCAGGCGGGTGGCTGCGCCGATCCAGCGGGCGCCCAATAGCGAGGCGCCGTGATCAAACACCGTTCCTGCCGGCCGGCCGGTGCGAACGTCCCACAGCCGGGCGGTGCCGTCGATTCCCCAGGTGAGCACCTGCTTGCCGTCGGGGGGGAAGCGCGCCCCCCGGATGCCTGCCGGATGGCGCAGGGAGGCGGTTACCTGTCCGGTGGATAACTCCCGGATTTGGGCTTCGGGGGCGCGGCTCCAGACCAGCAGCCGGTCTGCTTCCGGATCGACGGCGGCGCCGGTTACTCCCCGGGGAAAATAGAGGGTATATTCCAGCCGGTATTGGGGCAGCAGGGGCGCCAGCCGGGTAAGCAGGCGATGGCGCAGGGTATCGTCGTCGCCGGCGCGCTCCAGAGCCGCCGCCAGCAGGTGCAGGGCCAGCAGATCCCGATGGTGCGCCAGGGCATCCTCGCTGCGGAGCACCAGCCGCCGGGCCTCCTGCCGGGCCAGTTCCCGCTGCGTTGCCAGCGCCCCTCGATGGCGCACCCACAGGAACGTGCCCACCACCAGCAGCGCCATCACCGCGCCTGCGGTCAGTTGCAACCGTCGCCGGAGCCGCCGCCGCCGATGCAGCCGATCCAGATGGGCGGCCATTTCCCGGGGGGATAGATCGTACACGCGGGAGAGAAAGTCGATCCAGGAAGGATCAGCCGGGGTTCCCGGAAGCGCTTCCGATGACAGGATTGCCGCCGGGGGGGAACCGTCAGGGAAAAGTTCCTGCAACGCTTCAGGCAGGGAGGCGGGGGATTCGGCCCTCTGTTGGGCGGGGGGATGATCGGGAGGGAGGAGGAGCACCGGGATAATGTTCTCCGCCCCCCGATGCCGGGCAAACTCCCGGATGCGCCGGTTTACCAGGGGATCCTCCACTGCCGCCGGAGTGCACACCACGATCAATTTTCCGGAAGCCTGCACCTGCCGATCAAGCAGTTCCCCATAGGAGGAGCGCGCCAGGGAGTGCTCCTCCAGATGAATCGCGCCCCGATGCCGCCCTCCGCCGGGAGCGGTGTGCTTCAGCGCCTCTTCCAGCTGCAAGGCCGGTTCGGTGTCCTCTTCCGCAAAGCAGATGAATGCATGATGGGGCAGAGTTTCGGGCAATTGGGCCACGTCGCGCATCCGGTTCCTCCGTCAGGGGATTCCCTGTAGATGCATGAGAATTATTAGACTCGTTGCAAAATAAGCTGAGAACGAGTCTATTAAAACCACTCAATAACGGCCAATGTGGATTTGAAAGGTCAAGTAAGCGTATTGCGTAATGCGTATTCCGTAGCCGACAATTGCAGGATACGCAATACGAAATACGCAATACGAAATACGCAATACGAAATACGCAATACGAAATAGATCCCCCCGGCTCCGGCGCCTTTACCACCACAGGCCGTGTCCTCTCCGGGGATAAGAAAATCGCCGGAGCTACTTCCGGCGTGATGAAAAATACATTGGAGGGAAAATTTTTCCTCGGTATTTTTCCCGACTTTTGTAGATCAAACGAGAAAGGATCGCGGGGTGAAAATTTCCCGCAAATGCCATATTTTGATTCGGGTGCTTCCGGAGGAAGTGCCCGAAGGGGAGACGCTGTATATCACCGGCAACCATCGCCTGCTGGGGAACTGGAATCCTTCGGCGGTGGCGCTGAGGCGTCAGCCCGACGGAAGCTGGAGCCGGGAATTTACTTTTCGGCGCCATACCACGGTGGAATTTAAGGTCACCCGGGGAAGCTGGCAAACGGAAGCCGCCGATGCCACCGGGCGACCGCTGGACAACTACCGCTTGCGGGTGCAGAGGGATGACACGATTACCCTGAAAGTTCCCCGGTGGCGGGATCAGGTCACCAACGCACCGCCCCCGGAGGAGCGCATTCGGGGCACGGTGCGCTTTCATCGTCGGATGGAAGGGGAGGGGCTGTTGCCCCGGGATGTTATCGTGTGGCTTCCTCCGGGCTACGAGGAGGATGCCCGGCGACGCTATCCGGTGCTGTATATGCACGATGGGCAAAACCTGTTCGATCCCCAGACCGCCTATACCGGGGTGGATTGGGAAGTGGATGAAACCGCCACCCGGCTTATTGAAGAGGGCAAGATCAAGGCGATCATTATTGTGGGGGTATATAATACCGTGGATCGGGTGGAAGAATATTCGCTTTCTCCCAAAGGGGAGCGGTATCGGCGGTTTCTCATCCGGCAGCTCAAGCCGTTCATCGATCAAACCTATCGCACCCGACCGGAGCGGGAGCACACCGCCACGCTGGGATCTTCCATGGGGGGGCTGGTGTCTTTTCTGTTGGGGTGGTATCATGCGGAGGTGTTTTCGGGAGTGGGATGTATGTCCCCTTCGTTCATCTATCGCAAAGGGGAAACCATAAAAGCCCTGAAAAGCAGCCTGCCGCCGGCTCAGCCCATCCGGCTGTATATGGACTGTGGGGGAGTGGGGGGAGAGCGCCTGCTGTATCGGGGATGCAAACGGGTTCGCCGGATACTTCGCCAGAAAGGACTTGTGGAGGGCAAGGATTTTCTGTTTTATTATGATCCGGAGGCGGATCATTCCGAGCAGGCCTGGGGTGCGCGGCTGTGGCGACCGTTGACGTT
>CAYQGB010000139.1:0-4149 GCA_964416895.1 uncultured Calditrichaceae bacterium | reverse complement strand
TAATTACAGGAGACGACTTCATGGAAATCGGCATTGTTGGTTTACCTTTATCGGGCAAGACCACCCTGTTTTCCACCCTGACCGGTCAGGAAGTGGAGCCGACCTACGGCGGGGGAAAGATTGAGGTGCACCGGGGGGTGGTCAAAGTGCCCGATCCCCGGCTGGATGCCCTGACGGAGATTTTCCGGCCCAGGAAGAAGGTGCCCGCCACCATCGAATACATCGAGGTGGGCGGGATGGAGACCGAGGCCTCGGCGGCCAGGGGATTCGACCCCCAATTTTTGCAGGTGCTGAAGAACACCGATGCCCTGTGTGTGGTGATCCGGGCGTTTGAGAACGAGATTTATCCCCATCCGGCGGGAAGCATCGACATTCACCGGGATATCCAGACGGTGGAAGCGGAGTTCCTGTTGTCGGATCTCTCCATCGTGGAGAATCGCATTGCCCGGCTGGAAAAGCAGGTGCTGAAGGCAAAGGAGGAGCGGCTGATAAAGGAGCTGGAGCTGCTGCGCCGATGCCGGGAACAACTGGAGCAGGAACGCCCCCTTCGGGAACTGGAATTCACCGAAGAGGAACAAACCCTGTTGCGGGGGTTCCAGTTTCTGACCCAGAAGCCGGTGATCCGGGTGATTAACATCGGTGAGGAGGATATTCAGCGGGCGGAGGAAATCGCCGCTTCCGTGGCGCCGCAACCCAATACCGCTGCGGTGGCCCTGTGCGCCAAAATCGAGCAGGAGATTTCCCGGCTGGATGAGGAGGAGCGAGAGTTGTTTCTGACCGAGCTGGGAATTGCCGAACCGGCCCTGCCCCGGATGATCCGCACCTCTTTCGAGTTGTTGGGGTTGATCTCCTTTTTCACCGTGGGGCCGGAGGAGTGCCACGCCTGGACCGTTCGCCGGGGCACCACCGCCCAGAAGGCCGCCGGGGTGATCCATTCCGATATGGAGCGGGGGTTCATCCGGGCGGAAGTGGTGCATTATGAGGATTTCATTCCCCTGAAGAGCCTGGCAGCCTGCCGGGAGAAAGGGCTGCTGCGCCTGGAGGGGAAGCAGTACATCGTGAAGGATGGGGATATTATCACCGTGCGGTTTAATGTATGAGGAGAACTTCCCGGGAATTCCGGGAGGGAGCGGGATTTTTACATGGTTTTAGCGGAAATCGGTTGACATTTTGGGGGTAGGGGGCTATTTTTGCACAAAACCAACGGAGTGGGATGAGGGGAATCCGTTGCGGCATAACGGCAGGGCAGGTTATGTGGATTCTGCATAACCATTTCTCACCGGATTTCCGAATGCTTCGCATTCTCCAATCCCGCACGGATTCCGCTCAACAGCTGATCCGATAGGCGGCTAAGTATCAAGGAGTTACCCGATCTATAGGAACAAATAAGGAATAAATAATGGATATTGCAGCATTAATTTCAGCAGTAGAGTTAGGAAATAAAGCTATTTCTTTATTCAAGAAAACAATAGAGTTGATTCCTAATGGTCCTGAAAAAGAGGTAGTTGATAAAAGTTTTAACGAAGCAGAGAAAGCATTTAAACTTGCGGAAGTCAAAACTGCTCAAGAACTTGGCTATCAACTGTGCAAGTGTACATGGCCACCTCAAATTATGCTAAGTATTGGGTATGAAGAATATGATGAAAAATTCAAGTGTCCTAAATGCAATAGAATTTGGCCCCCTGCAGAACCACCTTTGCCAAATAATTGGAGAACAACATAGAAAAATGTATTTTAAGTTTAAATTAAGAGAATTTCCAGATTAACTGCGAAAAGAGCTTGATTCTTCAGGCACAATTAATAGACTTGAGGGAATGCATATGACAAGAGCATTGAGACTCAGACCAGCAGGAATTCTCTTTTACTTAATATTTGCTTTTAACATCCTCTCGACCAATAGTAGCATAAATTTTTTCACAAGTAATAAAATTGAATTTAACTTTCAGACTCTTGCCGCAATAATTGGTGTTGGCGTTATCTTATTTACTTCTGATGCAATTGGATTTATCTTTGCCTCAATACACACATTTTTTTGGAACTTTGGTACGAATATTTTTAAGCTTGGGGAAGGTGGGTTTTCAAAAGAATGGAAAAAACTTACCTTTGACATCAAAAGCCATCTTCTTGAAGAGTATCAAATGCGTAACACTTTAATTGATACAGTTGATACGAACGATAAGATTATAGATAAGCTTCAAACCTATACACAAGATGTTCTAGTCAGCTACTTTTGGCAACAAGCACCTTCACCTATTGTTGCTTGGGCAATGAGAAGACATACTGCATTTTTCACTGGAATGTCAACGATCACAGGAATAATTCTTGGAATTACTATTTCCGGAATTGTAGTTATTATTGGGGGAATGGGATTCTCTATCTTTCACATCTTCAATTTTCTACTACCTTTTTTAATATACATACTCTGGATGAATGCAAAGCATGCAAGACTAGAAGCACTTCAAATCATAGATCTGTGGTTTGGTGGAATATTAGATCCAAAATTGAAATCTATATTGGAAAAGGTTCAACAAAGAATAATTTTAGATTGAGAATTTTCAAAGTCATGTTTCGCAAAAGCGCAAAAGACGCGCCTTTGCTTGTAGTAATTTTAAAGTCAGTAAAATCAGTGGAATGTGCTCGCTGCAAAAAACGCAGTCAGCACGGTTAATTAAATATAAGTCGTTGCTAAAATTAAAGTTGGGTGCGCCAATCGCTTAACAATGCATGCACTTGAAAACGCCACAGATTGTCCTTAAAACAACGTCTGTACCGCAAACATAATTTATAGGTAAAACTAAAGTTCTGTGCGTGAGTGTGGCGTTTCAAGTGATGCTTGCGTTAGGAGGCAAACTAAATGGATACGCCAGTATACTTGCATTATCTCTCTTCTATCTTTACCTTCCTTTACTTGTATATCTTTGCCCCAATGTCAATCATTGTAGAGTCCTGGATTCTTGCAGCGTATTCTATCAACATGGTATGAGATTCCACAATAACCCCTGATCGGAAATTTCGCAGAGGCGTAGCGGTTTTCTTCCCATTTTTGTTAAGTCTTTACGCTGTACTAGCAAGTGAGATGTACGCGCAGCAGATAACACTGACTACACCATTTTATTTAGTGCTTTTGGCTGGATTAGTCATAGGGTTTGCTTTTATGGCTTGGATTAGTCGGGTAGATGATTCGGATGAGTTGTTTGCAACTCTCTCTTGTTTTGTGTCATCGTTGATTTTCTTTGCCGTGCTAACAGTATTTATTGTCACTCGCTCTTTTGAAATTATCAGTTTCGTCTTTGGTTTCTTGTTCGGCGTGTCCATTTATGTGATACGCTACAGTTTTTCTAATGTTGACAGGTTTAAGGTCAAGATTTCTAAAAAATGGTGGCAACGAATTTACCGGTTTGTCCAAGGCAAGAAGAAATTGGCAGGCGACAGTGGAGAACAAGTACAAGATGAGATCTAAAATGCATCCTAACCCCGTATGCAGCCGACGCGGCTGCGCCGCGGGGGACGTGGGCGTATTTTCGGCCAAAAATCATGCGCCAGCGGTGGCGGTTGGACGGCGACGCCGCGCCGCTGACGCTATCGTTAGCCCATAATTTGAAATATGATCAGAAGGGATTAATGTGGATAAAACAACATTTGATTCTTTGAAACTTCAATATGAAGAAGGGGCACGGATAATTAGATACTGGATAGAGACTCGGTATAAAATACTTCAGTTTGTCGGATACTTCAATGCTGCTGTTTTGACATTTGGTTTTAGTCAAAATATTTTACTTTCAGAAGAAAAAGCAATTGCAGGAGTTGCGATATGTGTGTTATCAGTTTTTGTATCTCTAATGGGACTTGCTACTGAATTTTCGGTTTCATCTTATAACTATGGTTATTTTGAAGCTCTTCGAAATATAGAAAAGAGAATCGGTGATGAAAAAGATATTGGTATTATAACGCATAGCAGGGAAACAATAATTAAGAACCGTTTTCATGAGATATTGCCAGTTCATCGAGCGCATAAATTATTTTATTCTTTGTTAATAGTTTTTTGGATAATCATTCTCATATATCAATTGGCATTATAAACGGGATCTTTTTTCTATGAACTGGTCCAAACTTTTACCCAATTAGGTTGCGCAGATTGACCATGGCGAA
>CAYQGB010000138.1:0-9706 GCA_964416895.1 uncultured Calditrichaceae bacterium | reverse complement strand
GCCGGCTATTCTCTGGTTATGGCCGGAGACATCAAAGGCAAAGTGACGGTTAAAGCGGCCAGGGATAACGCCAACGTGGTAGTGTACATTGACAAGATCGAAGGAAAGATCTTTGAGCCGCCCAAAGAACACGCCGTGGTGGATCAGAAGAACCTGGTATTCATCCCTCACGTACTTCCGGTACTGGTAGGCACTACGGTGGATTTTCTGAACAGCGATGATGTATTGCACAATGTCTTTTCCCCCGATTGCCCGGATGGGAAGTTCAATCTGGGCACCTGGGCAAAAGGGGTGGTAAAGAGCTTCACCTTCAACAAGCCCGGTGTTTCCACCCTGTTGTGCAATGTGCATCCGGAAATGGAAGCCTTTGTGGTGGCGGTGCAGACGCCTTATTTCGCTGTTACCGATAAAGAGGGGAATTACATCATTAAGGACGTACCGCCGGGGAAATACACCCTGAAAGTCTGGCACGAAAAGCGTCAGGCCGAACCCCAGGAAGTGGAAGTGCCGGAAAAAGGTGAGGTAACGGTCAATTTTGAATTGAGCAAACGGCGCAGATAAACCTCAAGCCGGCGACTGTGTAAGGTTTGTCGGAAGCTAACCTTCTATCAAGCGGCCATGATGAAGGATGGATAGCTATGAAACGATCATTACCCATAGGACGGCGGGGCCTTCTGCGAATCGGCCTGGCCATTCTCATCGTTGCGCTGGGGATACTGCTGGCGGGGAATTCGGATCGCAAACAACCCATCGCATTTAATCACAAGAAGCACGTGGATAACAACGTCTCCTGTCGGTTTTGCCACCGATTCTACGAAAAGAGCACGGTCGCCGGCATCCCTTCGGTCCAGATCTGCGTCACCTGCCATGAGGATGTAATTTACCTGACCCCGGAGAAGGCCAAAATCCAGCAATACTACCGCCAGGGCAAGCCCATTCCCTGGAAGCAGATCTATCGGGTGAAACAGCATGTGTATTTCTCCCACCGGTTGCATGTGGTCAAAGGGCAACTGGATTGCGCCCTTTGTCACGGCCAGATAGCCCGGATGACCCGACCGGTAGAGGATCAACCCATCCCCATCAAAATGGATTTTTGCATCGACTGCCACCGGAAGGTGGAAACCATCGAAAATCCCGATGAATGCATTCGCTGTCATCGCTAACCGTCAGCGTGAGGTCTGATCGATGAGCATCAATCGACGTGATTTTCTGAAACAGAGCGCCTTTTTGCTGGCCGCCGCCGGCAATGCCGCCTGGGTGGTGGAAGCGTTATCCGCCGGGGAAGAGCCTGCTGCTTTGCAAACCTATACCGGCCCCCGGCTGGAAACCTGGCGCCACTCGGTGTGTCGGCTTTGCCCGGGAGGATGCGGCATCCGGATACGGTTGGTGGACGGCCAGCCGGTGAAAATTGAAGGAAACCCCCTCTCGCCGGTGAATCGGGGAGGACTTTGCCCCACCGGTCATTCCGGCTTACAGGTGCTGTACCACCCGGAACGCCTCAAAGGCCCCTTACGCCGGAAGGGAAAGCGGGGAGAGGATCAATGGGAACCCGTTCCCTGGGAGGATGCGCTTCAGGAAATCGCCGATCGGTTAGGTCAACTCCGGGCCGACAACCGCCCCCACCATTTTCTATTTCTCCACGGCGGCGCCCGGGGACTGATGGGCCGGCTGATACAACAGTTTATGACCGCCTACGGCTCCCCTAACAGCATTTCGTTACCTGTGCATGCCAACGGGTATTCACCTCTGCTATCTCTTCAGGGATTTTCCCAATCACTCACTTACGATTTCGCCAGCACCCGTTTTATCCTCAGTTTTGGCAACGACTGGCTGGATGCAGAAGGGCCACCGGTGTGGATGGCCAAACTCTTCGGTGAACTGCGGCAGAACCCCCATCGAAACCGGATTAAACTGGTTCAGGTGGATACCCGCTTCTCCATTACTGCCGCCAAAGCCGACCGATGGTTACCGGTGCGCCCGGGAACCTGCGGAATTCTGGCGCTGGGGATTGCCTACATTCTCATCGTGGAAGGATTGTATGATCAGGAGTACATCGCCACCCATACCTTTGGCTTTGAAGACTGGACCGATGACCGGGGTATTACCCATCCGGGTTTCAAGACCGTGGTTCTGAAATCGTACTATCCCGAACGGGTATCCCGGATCACCGGGGTCTCCATTGATGAACTCATCACCGTTGCCCGAAGTTTTGCCGCCAACCGGCCCTCTATTGCTTTGTGGGGAGAAGAGGTGGATGGGCACACCAATAGCTTCTACAGTCAGTTTGCTGTTCTGGCATTAAATGCCCTGGTGGGTTCATTGGGGAAAGCCGGAGGCATCATTATACCTCCGCCACCTCCACCGACTTCTTTTCCCGAGCCGGAACTGGACGACATCGCTCGCTGGGGAAACAGGCAACTTCGGGCGGATCAGCCTCCCGATCAGCCCCTCTCCCTCCCCCGGAACCATCCGGCGCAGTTGATCGAGAACCTGCCCGCCCGTCAGCCTTATCCGGTGGAAGTGGCCTTCATCTATCAAACCAACCCGGTTCACCAATTACCGGAGCCTCAAAAAGTCGTGGAAGCGCTCCGCCATATTCCCTTTGTGGTCAGTTTTACCCCCTTCATGGACGAAACCGCTCGATGGGCGGATTTGATTCTGCCCGATCACACCTACCTGGAGAAGTGGGACCTGGATTATGGGGTGCCGTACCTGCCTTTTACCCAGGTCGGTTTAACGCAACCGGTTGTATCCCCTCGCTTTAATACCCGACATACGGGAGATGTGCTCTTATCTCTGGCGCACCGATTGGGTGAGGGGCTGTCTCGTTCTCTGCCCTACCAGGACTATGTATCCCTCTTGCAATCAGAAGCCCGGGCCCTGTTCGATTCAGGAAGGGGCTACATTCCCTCCGGGGAATTTGACGAATTCATGTTTGAATACATGGTGCAACGAGGCTTTCGCTTTCCCAAACACCTTCAATTCGAGGAGTTTTGGAAAGATTTTCAAAATACGGGGATCTGGATGGAAAATCCCCGTCTCCACACGCAACTCATTCCCCAATTCAAAACCCGTTCCGGAAAGTTTGAATTTTATTCCCTGGAGCTGCGGGAAAAGATGCGTCGGGGAAATTTTCCTCCTGCTCTATCCTCAGCGCCCCGGGAAGCCCAGATGCCTGAAGGGGAATTTGCCCCAGAAGATCTCACCTGTCTTCCCCATTTTGAGACACCTCAATTCACCGGTGACTCCCCGGAATACCCCCTTCATTTGCGCCCCTTTCGGGTGCTCACCCTATTTGAAGGGGAGGGAGCCAACCGATTGCTGTTACTGGAAATGGTGGGGTTCCGTCATCAAGTGCGGTGGGATTCCTGGGCGGAGTTACACCCGGAAACCGCCGCCGAGTTAGGCATCAGGGACGGAGAGTGGGTATGGATCGAATCCCCGGTGGGGAAGGCCAGAGTGCGGGTGCGGCTGTTTGCGGGAGCCATGCCGGGAGTGGTGTATGTGCCATTTGGCCTGGGGCACGAGCATTATGGAAAATACGCCACCGGAAGAGGGATAAATCCCAACCAGCTTATCGCATTAAAGGCCGATGTGATGAACGGACATCTTGCCGATAAGGCCACTCGAGTTCGAATTCGCAAAGTACAACCGGCTTAAAACGCTCAACCGAGGAGGTATTCAGCCTTATGCCACGCTGGGGAATGGTAATCGATTTGGATAAATGCACCGGGTGTGGGGCCTGTATTGCCGCCTGCAAGCAGGAGAACAATGTGGCCTACGTTCCCCCGGAAGAGGCCGAACGAGGCCGGGCGTTGTCGTGGATGAATATGATTCAGCGGATAGAAGGGGAATTTCCCAATATCCGGGTGGAAGATATCCCTCTACCCTGCATGCATTGTGATGATCCGCCCTGCATCAAAGTGTGTCCGGTGCGGGCGACGTATCGGGCGGATGACGGGATTGTGGCCCAAATTTACCCCCGGTGCATCGGTTGTCGCTATTGCATGGCAGCCTGCCCCTACACGGTAAAATACTTTAATTGGTATGCCCCCAAATGGGATCCCGAGATGGCAAAAGCCCTCAATCCGGATGTGTCCTTACGCCCCAAGGGAGTGGTAGAGAAGTGCACCTTTTGCCATCATCGCCTGATTCGGGCCAGGGAGAAGGCCCGCCTGGAGGGACGTCCTCTTCGAGAAGGAGATTACGTGCCCGCCTGCGTGGAAACCTGCCCTGCCCGGGCCATGTATTTCGGCGACCTGGACGATCCCAATTCCACCGTGGCCGCTCTCTCGCGCAGCCCCCGGGCATTTCGATTGATGGAAGACCTGGGAACGGAACCCAAAGTGTATTATCTCTCCGAAGGAGAAAAGGCAATTTGAGGATAAGCCATGGCTCGAGATCCAGACGAAATCTTGTATAAGCCCATCGAACGCCCCGGAAAAGGGTTTGCCTACACCGTGGCCGGACTGCTTCTGATCATCGCCTGGGCGTTGTTCATGTATATCCGCCAGCTATATCTGGGATTGGGAGTTACCGGCCTCAATGAACCGGTGACCTGGGGATTTTACATCGTCAATTTTGTGTTCTTTATCGGGATCAGTCATGCCGGTACGCTCATATCGGCGATTTTGCGCCTCTCCAAAGCGGAATGGCGCCGACCGGTGACCCGAATGTCGGAAGTGATTACGGTGGTGGTGCTGGCCATCGGGGGGCTACACCCGATCATCGATCTGGGCCGCCCCGATCGCCTGCTGAATATCTTTCGGTTCGGCAGATTGCAATCCCCTTTGCTCTGGGATGTGTTCTGCATAACCGCATATTTTACCGCCAGCACGGTGTACCTGTTCATTCCCCTGATCCCGGATATCGCCATCCTGCGGGATCGAGGTGCCAAACCCCGGTGGCTGTATCGCTTCCTGAGCTGGGGCTATCAGGGCACCCCGGAACAAAAACGGGTACTGGAGCGGGCCATGAACATCCTGATGGTAATGGTGATCCCCATCGCGGTTTCCGTGCACACGGTGATCTCGTATATCTTTTCCATGACCCTTCAACCCGGCTGGCACAGCACGATTTTCGGCCCTTATTTCGTGGTCGGAGCCATTTTCTCCGGTATTGCCGCCCTGCTCATCGTGATGGTCACCTTCCGTAAGGTGTTCCACCTGGAAAATTACCTCAAAGAAATCCATTTTCGATATCTGGGAAACCTCCTGCTGATCATGTCCCTGTTGTGGTTTTACTTCACTTTTTCGGAATACCTGACCGGCTATTTCGGCCACGAACCATACGAGATGAAAGTATTTTTCTACAAATTCACCGGACGATACGCCCCTTACTATTGGGCGATGGTATTGTGCAATTTCCTCATTCCGGTAATTCTGCTCAGCTTTAAGAAAACCCGTAAGATTCCCGGTGTTCTTATCGCTGCCATAGCGGTTACCATCGGCATGTGGCTGGAGCGATTGATCATCGTGATTCCTTCACTGGCCAATACCCGGCTACCGTATCCCACCGGTATATACATCCCCTCCCTGGTGGAATGGAGCTTGTTGATCGGGGCCGTGGCGGTGTTTATGCTGGGGTTTGTGCTGTTTTCCCGATTCTTCCCCCTTATCTCGGCCTGGGAAATTAAGGAGGGGCGAGAACATGGGGTGCAGGAAGTTACCCAACGCCTGGAAAGTTATTTACCGGAAATACCATCGGAGCTTTAGGGCTTTACTCCTAACGAGGATTCAGGGGGAATGCCATGAATTCAAAACTGCTGTTTGGTTTGCAAGTGCTATCGCTAGTATTCATCTGGGTACTGTTCACCGGCATCGCCATCTGGGTAGTAAATCTGTTAATGCTTTCCTATCGATTGCACGATGTGCCTTCGGCTACCATTGCCATCAGTATTGTCGCCGTTCCGATTTTCTTTACCCTGGCCAGCGTGCTGACCTATGTCTTTGTGGGATTACACCGACACCGTAAGCAGGAGCATCCCCATGATTCGGAATAGAGGCGTTACTTTCTGGTTTTTTCTGGTGCTGTTCTGGGGGGTTGTACAGGAGGGTACCGGAGTCGCCCAGGACATTCAGCTGCCTGCCCAACCCCTGGAGGGGCAGCGCTTATTCGTCAGCAAAGGGTGCATCAAATGCCATTCGGTCTTTGGAGAGGGGGGAACCATAGGGGCGGATCTCGGCCGCACTCAAGCGGGAAAAAAAACTATGGATATTGTGGCGGCCATGTGGAACCACTCCTGGGAGATGGCCCGTGCCCTGTTGAAAGGGGAGAAGATTCCTCAGCTTTCCCCTCCGGAGATGGCCAGTATTCTCTCGTTTCTTTATTACCTGAAGTATTTTGATGAGCCCGGTTCTCCGGAAAAGGGGGAAGTGCTGTTTCGCGAAAAAGGGTGCATCAAATGTCACAGCATCGCCGGTGAAGGGGGCAAGGTGGGGCCGGCGCTGGATACGCTTTCGGTATATGCCTCGCCGGTATTCCTGGCCCAGGAAATGTGGAACCACGGGAAGCGCATGGTTCAGGAAATGAAGAAAACCGGGGTCAGAATTCCGACTTTTAAGAAGAATGAAATGGCCGATATTCTGGCGTATCTCCACAGCACCAGTTCCCTGAAGCCCACCAGCCCCATTTATCTGTTCCCCGGCAGCCCCCAACGCGGCGCCCAACTGTTCCGGGAAAAAGGATGCGCCAATTGCCACCAAACGAACGGTGAGGGCAGGAAGATCGGGCCGAATCTGGGGGAAAAACGGTTCCACCGAGGAGTGGTGGAAATTGCCGGGCGATTGTGGAATCACGGCCCGAAAATGTGGGCCAGAATGGAAAAGGAGGGGATTCCCCAACCGATCTTTTCCGGGAATGAAATGGCCGACATCATCGCGTTCCTGTACTTTCTGGAATTCCGGGTGAAACCGGGCAATATCGAGCGAGGTCGGCGCATCTTTCAGGAAAAGGGGTGCCAGAAATGTCATGCGATTAACAACGAAGGCGACAAAGTCGGCCCGAATCTGGCAGAAACCAAAGGACTGGACAATCTGATCGCCATCTCTTCCGCCATGTGGAATCATAATATCAAAATGCAAGAGGAAATGAAAAAACAGAATGTCCCTTTTCCCCGTTTTACCGGGGATGAACTGGCCGATCTCCTGGGATTCATTCGATCGTTACGGGAGCAAAGCGATGAAACCAAGTGACCTGTTTGCCCAACGGTGTATTCGATGGCTGGTAATACTGGCAAGTTTACCGGTCTGGTTTGGCTGTTCCCGAAGCTGGGAAACATATCAGTCTCAGTATCGCCAGATCCTTTCGGAGATAAAACCGGAATCCTCCAATACTTTTGAATTTGGCATCCGCAGTGTAGGGCACGAGGAAATCCGGGTAGCTGACCGCTGCACCACCTGCCACCTGGGAATTGATGATCCCGCCATGAGCGAAGTTCCTCAACCTTTCCGAACCCACCCGGGGAACTATCTCCAAAAACACGACTGGCAAAAAATCGGTTGCACGCCCTGCCATGGGGGCAACGGATCGTCCACGGAACAGCATTCCGCCCATGCAGGTATGCTGCGGTATGAAATGGTGGAAACCCGGTGCTCTTTGTGTCATCCCCGGGATCAGATTCTGGAAGGTGCTCCCCATACAAGCCATGGGAAAACGCTGTTCCGGGATCTTCAATGCACCGGATGCCATTATGTAGAAGGGTTTGCTCCCCCTCGCCAGGGGCCTTCTTTAAACGGTATCGGCAGCCGAACCCATTTCAAATGGCTCAAGTACTGGCTGCTCAATCCCCGGGAGATGATTCCTAATGCCAAAATGCCCAATTTCCATTTGAAGGAAGAACACGCCGCAGCCCTGGCGGCATACCTGATGACATTTCGAGATCCGGAGATAGACAACACCCCCGAGCCTCCGGAAGGCGATATTGTGGAAGGAGGCAATATCTTGCGCCGGGCCAGGTGTATTAGTTGCCATCCTTTCAATGGACGGGGAGGTCATCTGGCGCCGGATCTGGGTCGGATCGGAAATAAGACCAATCGTACCTGGTTGTTCGCCAAAATCAAAGATCCCCATCGGTTTGAACCCCTGAGCACCATGCCTCAATTCAACTTTACCGATGAGCAAATCGTCAATATCGTGGATTATCTGTTCGATGAATATACCGACTACGATTTGCTGGATGTGTTTGATCAGGATTCTTCCGCCGTACCCACGGATTCGGCAACTGTGGATATGGGACGCCGGTTATACAAGGAACTTCGGTGCAATAATTGCCACTTTCTGGATAATGGAATGGAATGGATGCGATTGGGGCCAAAGTTAACTTACATTGGGGAGAAACCGGTGGAAGCGTTCGACTTCGGGGAAACGGATTTCTCTCGAACTCGGGAAGAATACATTTTTCAGAAGATTCGCACCCCGAAAATCTTTGCCACTCCGAAAAATCCCCAAAAAATGCCTCAATTTTTCCTGAGCGATCGGGATGCATACGACCTGACTCTGATGCTGTTGAGCTTTACCTCGAACAGAATCCCCTCTCCCCGTTTCGCCGCCTACCCCGATACGGGGGTATATCAACCCGAAGGGGAAGCCGGAAAGTTAATCGAGAAGTTCCAGTGTTTCTCCTGCCATCGCATCAACGGGCGGGGGTTTAACCTGGCGTATGATCTCTCTATGGAAGGCAGCCGGGTCAAGCGGGAGTGGTTGTATGACTACCTGATGGTCTCTTATTCTATTCGCCCCATCCTGGTAGAACGAATGCCCATCTTTAACTTCACTCCCCATGAAGCGGAAGTGCTGACCGACTATATCATGGAAGAGTTGACCAGCAACCTTATTCCTCAAAATCTGGAATCCAGGCTAACTCCCGGTCTGGCACGCCAGGGCCAGATTCTATTCGAGGAAAAAGGCTGTATGGCCTGCCATATCCTGGGGGATAAAGGGGGATATGTAGGTCCCAGTTTTACTACCGGCGCCCTGGCCGGGGACAAGTTGCAGGCCGGATGGGTGTTTAGGTGGCTGAAGAATCCCCAGGAGATTGTTCCCGGCGTGCTGGAACCGAATTACAACCTCAGTGATGAAGAAGCTCTGGCTATCACCGCCTATTTGATGAGTTTAACCAGCAAGGAGTCTGCCCATTATGGAACGGATTAGTTTTCGCCGGTGGCTGCGTTTTATTCCTTTGGTGGGGGGAATCCTGTTTCTGGTTGTCCAGTGTACGGTAAGCGGGGAGTCCTCTTCGGGCGAGGAATCCCGGGACACCACCGAAACGAACGCCGAAACGATCACGTTTGCCCAATTGGCGCAAGCACCTTATGCCGATCTGCATTTGACCCGGCTGGAATATAAGGGAAAGGTAATTTATGACCATTATTGCGCCGTGTGCCACGGAGAAAACGGAGATGGCAACGGGTTCAACGCTTTTAACCTGGAATCCTCTTTCCAGGTGAAACCGTTCGACTTTACCGATTCCACCGCCATGGCCGGATTGTCGGAGGAAGAGATGAAACAGGCCATCCGGTACGGAGGAACGGCAGTGGGAAAATCTCCTTATATGCCTCCCTGGGGCTATACGCTTCGCGAAGACGAAATTCGGGCACTAATCGCGTACTTGCGCACTTTTCCTGCCCTTTCCAAAGAAGAATGACCGACAGCAGCGCGCTTGAGCGCGCTTCTTTTGTCTGCTGCTTCCGCAGCCCGAAGCACTGCC
>CAYQGB010000137.1:0-9707 GCA_964416895.1 uncultured Calditrichaceae bacterium | reverse complement strand
CCCGTCACTCTGAGCTTGTCGAAGAGTGACGGACTATCTCTGCCGGGATGCACTAGCAATATACCCGGGGTTAATGCCCCGGGGCCCAATTCCTCCCGGAAGCGAACTCCCCCTCTTTTTCCGAGTATCTTCATCCCCCAATATCCCGATCCCCTATTTTTTTATTTTTTTACCTTGACATTGTCGTCCCCCATGCGTATGCTTGGGGCGCACGGTGAAAGCATTCCTGCCCGCTTTGAATCCCTTCGAAGTCGCAGTGAGTGAAGTAACCGGTTTAAATGTTCTATTTCAGGTTCTTTAATTTTAAGGAGACGTCTTATGACGAATCAACGCGTGACCGGAACGGTCAAATGGTTTAACGCACAAAAGGGATATGGCTTTATCTCCTACGGGGATGGGCAGGATGTTTTTGTGCATTACTCGGCGATCCAGGGCAACGGCTATCGTTCTCTGGAAGAAGAGCAAGCCGTGGAATTCACCATCGTTGAAAATGAAAGAGGCCCGCAGGCGAAAGATGTAGTGATCCTGTAAGGACTGCTTTTATCCATGGTTTACCGTGCGGTGTACCCCATTTGGGGGCACCGCATTTTTTTGTACTGGATGCTGGATACTGGATGCTGGCCTGCCCCGACGTAAGTCGGGGATACTGGATGCTGGCCTGCCCCGATGCAGTCGGGAATGCTGGCCTGCCCCGGCCGCAGGTCGGGGTTGGAGCGTAGCGGAAATCCCGACGCAGTCGGGAATGCCGGCCTGCCCCGACGTAAGCCGCGAAAACGCTCCCATCGCGTTTTACGTTTCACGTTTCACGCCTCACCAATGTATATTTGCCCTGGGGAATATTTGAATTAACGGGGTTCTGATGATGAAGAAACTTGAACTGCCACAGGCCACCCTGGGAGGAGGCTGCTTCTGGTGCCTGGAAGCGGTGTATCGGCGGATGAAGGGAGTGACTGCGGTGGTGCCGGGATACGCCGGGGGCCATGTGCCCCATCCCACTTATGAGCAGGTGTGCCGCGGCGACACCGGCCACGCCGAGGTGGTGCAGATTACCTTCGATCCCACGGTGGTTTCCTTCGCCCAGATCCTGGAAGTGTTCTGGCACGTGCACGATCCCACCACTCCCAACCGCCAGGGCAACGACGTGGGCACCCAGTACCGTTCCATCATCCTGTATCACGATGAGGAACAGCGGCGCATTGCCGAAGCTTCCCGGGAAAAGGCCCGGGCCCTGTGGGAAAATCCTGTTGTCACCGAAATCCGACCTCTGGAAGCGTTCTATCCCGCCGAAACGTATCATCACGATTACTACAGTCGCAATCCCGGCCAGCTATACTGCATGGCGGTGATTGCTCCCAAGCTGCAAAAGTTCTTCCAGACCTTCCCCCAATGGCGGGCGGAGCAGTCCGATTAGTTCTTCAGAAAAAACTATTCTGCTTTGATTTACCGCCCCGAGGCATCGCCCTTCCCATAAAAAACGCTCCGGTGAAAAAATGCCGTGCATCGCACGATGGTTCGCGCCGATCGGTACTTTCCCTCGAAGTACCAAAGATTGAGGAGGAACCGATGAACATCTCCATGCGAGGGTCGCTGGTAGCGGTGGTGCTGCTTGGCTGGGGCGTTCTGGCGCAATCCGCTTCTGAGATGGGAAAATCCTATCCCGATGGTCACGGCGGGCAGGTGTATTTTCCTCTGGGAGATATCTCTTTCGCCGATGAGGTGGTTTCGTTCCGGAAGGGCGATCCGGCGGCCGCGGCCCGGGATAGCGATCCGGCCAACAGTCTAGGAATTCCCGACTATGACGATGTGGCCGACACCGGTTACGTTACCCTGGGCTGCGAGGGCACCCTGGTGCTGCGGTTTGTGGACAATGCCCTGGTGGATGTGGAAGGGCCGGATCTGTATGTGTTTGAAATCGGCCCGGCGGTGGAACCGACCGCGCTGGCCATTTCCGCCGATGGCCGGGAATGGATCGAGATCGGGGAAATTTCCGGGGGGCGGGCGGAGGTGGATATCCGACCCTATACTCGCCCCGGTGAGGCGTTCTATTACGTTCGCCTGACGGATTTAAAAACCGGCTGCGACGGTCAATGGCCCGGCGCGGACATCGACGCGGTGGGCGCCATTGGTTCCGGGTTGAAGTTCAACCTGCGCTCGGCGGTGCTGTTCGATTTCGATCAGTGGAAGCTCAAACCGGAAGCGCAGCAGGAACTCCGAAAAATGGCGGAAGAAATCCTTCAGCACCGGGTCTCCCGCATCCTCATCGAGGGACATACCGATAATGTGGGCAGTCAGGCCTACAATCAACAACTATCGGAAAAGCGCGCTCAGGCGGTAAAAGCATTCCTGAGCACGCTGCCGGGATTTGCCCAACTGGACATTGTGACCCGGGGATACGGAGAGACCCGCCCGATTGCCTCCAATGCTACCGAAGAGGGCAGGGAACGGAATCGGCGGGTGGAGGTGGTGGTGTTTGTTCGGTAGCTACCTGTTCCGGAACCCCGGCGATGAATATTCAGAGAAGGGCATTACCACAAAAGCCACCGGCGCAGTTACCGGTGGCTTTGTGGAACCGAGGGGGTATTTCAGGCTAATTGGTGACTGACGACAGGCAAGATGCCTGTCCTATTTCAACAACACAATTCTCCGGGTGAATACCTGATGATCCGCTTTCAAATGGAGCAGGTAAATACCGCTGGGCAAATGTCGGGCGTCCAGCCGGAGGGTGTGTTCCCCTTGCCGCTGATAGCCTTCCACCAGAGTCATCACTTTCTGCCCGGTAACGGTGAACAGGGTCAGATGAACCTCTCCCGCTGCCCGAAGTGAATAGCGGATGCTGGTCGTGGGGTTGAAGGGATTGGGGGAGTTGGGATACAGCCGGGTTTCCTCCGGCACGCCGGTTAACGCCGGCCCCACCAGCAGGGTGCGGGTATCGGAGCCGCCTCCGGAACTGACCACGGTAATGCTTCCCGGATTGGGAAATACATCTTTGCGCCGGAACCGGTAACGCCCTTTGCCGTCGCCGTCCATCACCCCGATGCCCACCACGGTTAATGTAGCGGTGGGATCGGAGCATCGAGCTTCGATGTTGAGTTCCCCTTTGCCGTTCTTGTACTGGGCTTTGGTGATGGTCACCACGTCGGTGGCCGGAGGTGCGGTGGTAAAAGTAAAATCTCCCGAAGTGGCCTGATTACCGGCGGCATCCGCAGAAAGCACCCGAAAATGATAGGTGGTTCCGGGCGTTAGCCCACTCAGGTTCATGCTGTGATTGGTAACCAGGGTGGGATTCAACGGAGTGGCGTTGCCGTAGGCCGCGGTCAGACCGTATTCCACCCGGGAATCGGAAAGCTCATCGGTGGTCCAGCTAATGGTGGCCGAATTGGCGGTGATCCCGATGGCCGAAACCCCGGAGATAACCGGCGGCGTGACATCAGGAGCGCTGCCGTCGTCGTAGAAATAGCCGTCAATATCGAAGCCGTATCGGGTGGCGACGAAATCGGTGGTGAGTTCCACGGTGATGGTTTCTCCCGGCACCGGCCCGGTGGTGAACGGTCCCAGGTTCCCGTCATACCGGTAGATGACGTTCCCGTTTCCGTCCTTAATGCTCACCACATCAAAAGCGTTCTCGGTATCAAAGGCGGTAAACCGTACTTTCATCCTCAGCGCCCCCGGATGGGTATAGGTCACGCTGTAGGTGCTGTTGTTCTCATACGGGTGAGGGGTGGAGAAGGGATCGCTGACGAAGATGCCGGTGAAATCCGGCGGGGGAGGGGAAATTCCCACGGCATCGAAGCCGGCTTCCACGGCGGCGGCCTCCGCACTGCCCACTCCGAAGAGATCTTCCGCCGCCTGGATTAACGCCAGCCGCGCCGCCTGAAAATCGGTGGAGGCGGTCATGTACACCGTCAACCCCCGGTAGTAAATCTGCCCTGTAGCCGGTCGCCCGATGGCGGTGACGATGTTGTAAAAGGCCTTGTTGGGAATGCCGCTGTTGGTGTGTACCCCGCCGTTATCGCCGGTGGTGATGATGTAACCGCTCATGTGATCCGGCTGGCCGCCCAGCGGGGGATTGTCGATATACCGGAGGGCGTCGCCGGGAGTGCCGGGCGTCCATACGTCTTCTCCGATCATGAAATCACCCGCATCGATCAAAGCGGCAAAGATGTCGCTCATGGATTCGTTCAGCGCCCCGGATTGATCCTGATAGATCAAATTGGCCGTGTGGGTGGTGACCGCATGGGTGAACTCGTGGGCGACCACATCCAGAGCCATCCCCAGAGGATCGGACTGCACCCCGTCGCCGTCGCCATACACCAGCTGATTGCCGTTCCAGAAGGCGTTTACATAATTGATGCGATGATGCACGGTGGAACGAATGGTTGCCCCGGCATCGTCGAAGCTGTCCCGACCGTGGGTGTTGAAAAAATAATCGTATGTGGTGCCGGTGTGATCGTGAGTCGTCTGGGCGATCGCATCCGGGGAGGAGCCGCCCTCGGTGATGATCAGAGTGCCCGGAAGGGCGATGCTGTTGTTGCCGTCGTAGGTCTCTCGATTGCGGATCACCTGCACGTTGTTGAATCGGGAGACGATCTTCCCGCTGCGCGCATCCACGAAATAGTGCCACTCGCCGGGGAGTTGATCCGCTTCCACGGTGGCAACGGTGACGTGCCAGGAAAGCACCCCTGCCCGATGACGCACGTACGCGGTCAGCCCGGCGGTGAATTCGCCGGTGATGGTCGAGCCGCGTTGTCGCAAATCGGCTTCCACAATGCCGATGGCCTCGGCAGTGGAAAGTTCCGGGCGGGGATCCACATCGAAGGTATACAACTTGCCGGCAATCACCCGAATCCGGTTATCCGGAGTGATGTGAAACGCCACATCGCTGCCGAAAATGGGAACGCCGTTGACCTCCTGAGTCAGGCGCACCACGGTATTGTCCCCGTCGGGGAGCGTCTTCAACAGTTGAAACCGGTGGGAGGGGGGAATCCCCAGAACTTCTCCATGCTGACGCAGGAACGCACGAGCCACTTCCGCTTTGGTGGAGGCAGAAGGAAAGGCAAAACTTCCCCGGATGAACTGGGGCGTTCCCAATTTGCCGTCGTAATATATCTTCACCGGTTCGGCGGAAGTGCGCTGTAGCGCCCGCTTTACCGGATTCTCTTTTGCCGTCAATGCCGTGGCTGTTACCAAAATGGCGGCATACACCAACCATGCCCATGATCTACTCATCTTCTTCTCCCTGTGAGTTTATGATGGATTAAGGTTTGACAATGGCTCCCGCCCGGGAGCGATAGAATTGTCGGGGCGATCACGCATCTGCGGAATGCCGGTAAACCCTGCAGAAGACGTAATCCAAAACCGGTGGATGTGTGAGATCGCTTCCGTCAGAAATCGAGGGGTTCCTGCCGGGTTCGCCCTCGATCTCTGGAAGATTGTGCCGGTAGATAGGGCAAAGGGTGTGCCAGTAAAAGAGGCCGGGAAAATAATTTGGCTTAACCCATTGTTTTTACAGGGAAAATTTCCGGAAAGAATGCAGTGGGGGAGGTGGGTTTACCCGGGGTATGGTAACAAAACATTACCATGTGTAACGGGAAGTAGGGAACGGAAAGTAACGAAATGTTACCCTGAGGGGGAGGCGTTGGAGAAGCAGAAACGAATAAATTTTTGCCTTCAGGCGGGGAGGGGAATCTCAATCCCATGCGCCAATATTTCATCTCGTACAAACGGGGAGTAGTCTCCCTTTTGAGTGTTGTTGTTATTAAGAGTATTGTTTTGTCATACTGAGCCTGTCGAAGTATGACAAAAACCGCTAAATAATTGTCACCCTTCGACAAGCTCAGGGTGACATAAGACAGCTAAAACATGAGCAACGCTCATCAAGGAGACTACCTCAATTTGAGAGGATTATTTTAGAAGTACCATTTTCCGCGCCCGACTGAGGTTGTTGCCCACTTTCAGGCGATAAAAATATATTCCCGCGGGAACTTCCCTGCCGGCCTCATCGGTGCCATCCCATTGGACTTCATAATTCCCCGGGGCCAGCCGTTCACTGACCAGTGTTCGGATGATTTTACCCGACACATCATAAATCTCCAGTCTAACAAATCCGAAATCCAACCCGCCCCGATGGAATCGGGGAATCCGAAATCGTAAATTGGTGGTGGGGTTAAAGAGGTTGGGGTAGTTCTGCTCTAACACAAACTCACGAGAAGCCGGCGGAGCATCGCCGATGCCCAGGGTCTGCCCTTCCACCACCTGTATCTGATGATGAGTGGGTACCCGGCGGAGCACATCGCGAATTCCCGAGGGCCAGTGAATGATCACCGAATCCACCACCGCGGCGCTGCCCACTCCGATGGTTTCCACCATGCTGTTCTGGGACAGGTAGCTGAGGCCGCAATGCACCGTGCGGATGAAGTGCTGCCCCCCGGCAAACACTTCAATGCGACTGCCCACGCCCTCCCGGTTGCTGGCCGTGCCCTGCAACTCCAGTTTAAACCACCGGTTCATCCCCCCGCTGTTCTCCCACAGGGTAAACGGGGTGGTGTTCAGCACGGCGATGTCCGGGTAGCCGTCGTTGTTGAAATCGCCGATGGCGTTGCCGAAGCTGGCGGAGGTATCCGCGTCCAGGCCGTTGCCGGAGGTGCGGGTAAAGGTGCCGTCGCCGTTGTTCTGGAAGAGCACGTTGTAGCGATCCGGCGGCCCCCCGGATACGGAGACGAACAGATCCAGATCCCCGTCGTTGTCAACATCGAAGAAGTTGGCTCCCCAGCAGACGCGGTTCACCGCCAGGCCCAGGGAGTCGGCCAGTTCGGTAAAGGTGCCGTCGCCGTTGTTGCGGAGCAGTCCGTTGCCCTCGGCGGTGTTGGTGACATACAAATCCAGATACCCGTTGTTGTCATAATCGCCCACAGCAATACCCATGCAGTTGAAGTGCAGATCGGCGTGGGCGGCGGCGCTGACGTCGGTGAAGGTGCCGTCGCCGTTGTTGCGGAAGAGAATGTTTCCCTCCACCTTATCGTGGGCGAGGTAAATGTCCTGCCAGCCGTCGTTGTTGTAATCGAAGGTTGCCACTGCCAGGGGGTGGTGGGTGGAATCGTTGACCCCCGCCCGGGCGGCCACGTCGATGAAAGTGCCGTCTCCCTAATTCTGGTACAGCCAGTTGGGCGTCAGTCCCAGGTTGTTCTCATCGCTGTAGGTGGCGATGTACAGATCCAGCCAGCCGTCGTTGTTGAAATCCGCCCAGCAGGCGGCGATGGAGGCCACCGTATCGGTGGAAATCCCCGCGCTCACGGTAACATCGGTAAAGCTGCCCCCGTCGTTGCGATACAGGCGGTTGCTGCCCATATAGTTGGCGATGAACAGATCCCGGTCGCCGTCGTTGTCATAGTCGGCCCACAGGATGGTTTCCGACTCAAAGGCGTCGTTGAGATTCCATTGAGGGGTGACGTTCTCGAAATGGGTGCCCAGATTGCGGTAGGCATAGATCGGTTCTCCGGCGCCGCTGGACAGGGTGAGGTCTTCCAGCCCGTCGCCGTCAAAGTCGCAGAAGCTCACTCCGCCGCCCAGAAAAGCTCCGCTGTAGAAATGGTGAATCCCCATCGAGGGGGCCACGTTGGTGAAGGTGATGGGTTGGGCCTCGGCCATGACGCTTGCCGCCCCGACAACCCCCAGCATCCTCCCCAAAAATCTGAACCATCTCCTCATGATCCACCTCCTGCCGGTGTGCCCTGCGCAATTCCCGGTAGGCGCAGCGCAAGCTGATGATCTGGCACAGATGGATGAACTTGCCCGCGTGAGGGAAAAATATTCAAAAGAAGAAATTTTGCAAGGGAAAAGTGGGTTATACCCAATTTTTATCCTCCCGGGGCGATCCCACAACTTTTCACAGTTTTTTGATGCCTCTCCCCCCCTGTGTATATTTGACCTTTAATGAACACCGGCGGTTTTACCGCAATCGTAACGGTTCACTTAAGGCAGGGAGATGGGTATTATGAGCGATTTGCGGGATCAAAAAGAAAAATGGGAACAAACCACCCTCCGGGAGGTGCTTGCCAGACGCCCGGAACGCCAGGAGACCTTTGCCACCGACTCCGGCATCCCCCTGGAGCGGATACACCTGCCCGATGAAACCTTCGACTACGCCGAAAAGCTGGGCTTCCCCGGAGAATACCCGTTCACCCGGGGCGTGTATCCCACCATGTATCGGGGGCGGTTCTGGACCATGCGCCAGTACGCCGGATATGCCACCGCCGAGGAATCCAACCGTCGCTACCGCTACCTGCTGGAAAGCGGCACCACCGGGCTGTCGGTGGCTTTTGACCTGCCCACCCAGATGGGCTACGATTCCGACCATCCCCTGGCGGAAGGGGAGGTGGGCAAGGTGGGAGTGGCCATCTCCTCCCTGAAGGATATGGAAATCCTGTTTGACGGCATTCCCCTGGACAGGGTCTCCACCTCCATGACCATCAACGCCACTGCGGCCATTTTGCTGGCGATGTATATCGCCGTGGCCAAAAAACAGGGGGTGGAAGTTTCCCGCCTCTCCGGCACCATCCAGAACGACATTCTCAAAGAGTACATCGCCCGGGGCACCTATATCTACCCTCCGGAGCCGTCCATGCGGATTATCACCGATATTTTCCGGTATTGTCGGGAGCATCTTCCCAGATGGAATACCATCTCCATCAGCGGTTATCACATTCGGGAGGCCGGGGCCACCGCGGTGCAGGAAGTGGCTTTCACCTTTGCCAACGCCATCGCTTACGTGCAGGCGGCCATCGACAGCGGCCTGAACGTGGATGATTTCGCCCGGCGGCTATCCTTCTTTTTCAATGCCCACAACAACTTTCTGGAGGAGGTGGCCAAATTCCGGGCCGCCCGGCGGCTGTGGGCCAGAATTATGAAAGAGCGTTTCGGGGCGCGGGATCCCCGGTCGATGATGCTGCGATTTCATACCCAGACCGCGGGAAGCACCCTCACCGCCCAGCAGCCGCTGAACAACATCGTGCGCACCACCATCCAGGCGCTGGCGGCGGTGCTCGGGGGCACCCAATCGCTGCACACCAACGCCTACGATGAAGCCCTGGGTCTGCCCACGGAAGCCTCCGCCACCATCGCCCTGCGCACCCAGCAGATCATCGCCCATGAAAGCGGAGTCACCGATACCATCGATCCCCTGGGCGGCTCCTACGTCATCGAGTATCTGACCGACGAAATCGAACGCCGGGCGGAGGAATATCTGGAGCGCATTGAGGAAATGGGCGGTTCGGTGGCGGCCATCCGGCGGCATTTCTTTCAGGATGAGATCGCCCGCAGCGCCTACGAGTATCAGCAGAAGGTGGAGCGGGAAGAGAAGATCGTGGTGGGGGTAAATCGCTATACGATGGAAGCGGAGCAGCATCCGGAAATTCTGCGCATCGACGAGGCGGCGGTGGCCCGGCAGATTCAACGGCTGCGACAGGTGCGGCAGGAACGGGACGAGGAGCGGGTGCAGGAAAGCCTCCGGCAGCTTCGGCAGGCCGCCGGGGGGAAGGAAAACCTGATGCCCTTTATTTTACAGGCCGTGGAAACCTACGCCACCGTGGGGGAAATCTCCGATGCCCTTCGGGAGGTGTTTGGGGAGTATCGGGAGGGGTAGCAGGGAATTTACGGTCCCGGCGGTGGATCGGGCGGTTCGGGAAGTTCCTCGGGTTCCGTGGGCAGGCTCT
>CAYQGB010000136.1:0-9710 GCA_964416895.1 uncultured Calditrichaceae bacterium | reverse complement strand
TGCATCCGTAAAATCACACCATTCTGCGTTGCCGAAACAGAGTTTCGGTATCATAAGAAGTTTTTGATTCCAAAGAGAACATCCCGAAACTACGTGGTCTGTTTCAGAAATTCTTGTAGGGTTAGGTGGAAAAATATGTAGGCGCGGGAGCGCCTTCTCCTCCTTCCACCGCAGGAGCGGTGGAAGGAGGAGGAAAAATTGTGTTTTGAAACCCTACAAGCAATTATGAAACGGGGTACTACGGTTAAGTGCATACGTACCCGGGTAAGAGAATAACTACGCAATACGCATTACGCAATACCTTGCCCGGGGCATTGCACAGACCTTTCAGGTTTATCGGAACGAAACTTGCCGACAATGTCCCGATGCCGTCAAAGATCAAAATTCACCACCTTTTTGCCTTTGGTATGTCGGCTAATTTCCACCAGAATGCGTTCCAGGTGGTTGGCGTTGTTCACAAAATCCACATTTTCGACATTAATAATGAGCAGAGGGGTTTCCTCATAGTTCCAGAAGAATTCGTCGTACAGGCGATTGAGGGCTTCGATATAATCCCGGTGAATATTCTTTTCGTAGGAACGTCCCCGCCGGGCGATGTTTTGCATCAGCCGATCGGTGCTGGAGCGCAGATAAATCGCCAGATCCGGCTTCACAATGCGTTTCTCCAGAATGTTTGCCAGCATGTTATACAGGGACAACTCTTTTTCGTTCAAATTCAGGGTGGCAAAAATTCGATCTTTGTAGAACATGTAATCCGCCACCAACTGCCGCTGAAACAGATCGTACTGCACGATCTTTTCCTGCTGGCGAAACCGACTTAGCAGAAAAAAGATCTGGGTGGGAAAGGCGTATCGCTCCGGATCTCGATAAAAATCTTCCAGAAAAGGATTTTCCTCGAACTCTTCCAGAATCAGGCGGGCGTTGAGGCGTTCGGCCAGCTGGGTCGCCAGAGTGGTCTTCCCTACCCCAATGACGCCTTCAATGGCGATATATCGCAAATGATCAAAATTTACTTCCATCCCTGATCCACTGTTTTTTGAGCCGCACCACCCGGCTGTGATCGTGGCATCTCCGCAACAACTCCCGGATTGATCGACCGGAATCCGGAGCCACAAATTCCGGCGCAATATCTGCCAGGGGCTGAAGCACAAAACGGCGGCGGGCATATTCCGGATGGGGAATGGTCAATTCCGGAGTCGCCAGTTGCTCCTGCCCGTAGAAGAGAATGTCCAGGTCGATTTCCCGCGGCCCCCAGCGATAGCGCTCCACCCGCCCCACTTCCTTCTCGATGGCTTTCAACGTCTGCAGCAGCGCTCCGGGGGACATCCCGGTCAGCAGCAGCAGCGCGGAGTTGAGAAAGGCCGGCTGGTTCTTTTCTCCGTACGGTTCCGTTTCATACAGGGGAGCCACTTTCCGCACTTCTCCCACTTTGCCGAGGCGATGAACCGCCTGCCGCAAAAAACTTTCCCGCGGTTCCACGTTGGAGCCAAGTCCCAGAAGCACCGGGATCATTTTTCCCGCTCGCGATAGATTTCCACTTCCACATTATCCAGAAAGCCGTTCAACCGCACCTGGGGTTTGCGCACCCGAATGCGAATGGAATGCACCGGAAAGTGTTCCAGGATGTCCCGGGCGATCCGATCGGCCAGGGTCTCGATAAGTGTGAAGTTGGAATTGTTGAAAATATCGCTGATGTGTTGATACACTTCCCGATAGTTGATGGTATCCTTCAGGCTGTCGGAAGCGATGGCCCGGGAGAGATCACTTTCCAGAACCACATCCACCTCGAACTTCTGCCCCAATTCCCGTTCTGCCCGGTAGTAGCCGTGATGGGCGTAAAAGATCATGTTGTTCAGGCGGATGATGTCCATCGCTTGCCTTTCCCCGGCCAGGGTTAACAGGAAGAGAAACTCGCCTCGGTTGTGGGTTTGGGAACCGGGTAATCCCCATCAAAGCAGGCGTAACAGAAGTTATCGGGCGCTTTCACGCACCGGCGCAGATCTTCCCACTGCAAATATTTCAGCGAATCCGCCTCCACGTAGCGGCAGATTTCGCTTTCTTCCAGGGTGTTGGCGATCAACTCTTCGTACGTGGGGGTGTCAATGCCGTAGTAGCAGGGGAAACGTACCGGCGGAGAGCCGATGCGCAGGTGCACTTCTCGGGCCCCGGCTCCCCGAAGCATGCGCACAATCTTCCGGATGGTGGTGCCCCGCACGATGGAATCGTCCACCAGAATAATCCGCTTATCGGTGAAGAAGTCTCTCAGAGGATTGAACTTTTGCCGCACCGATTCATCCCGGGTGAATTGATCCGGGCGGATGAAGGTGCGCCCCACGTAGTGATTGCGGATCAGCCCTAACTCCAGGGGAATTCCGGTGGCTTTGGCGTAGCCCATGGCGATGAAGTTGGCCGAATCCGGCACCGGCACCACCACGTCCCCGTCGAAGTCATCGTAACTGGCCAGCCGGGCGCCGATTTTATGGCGCACTTCATACACATACTCCCCGAACTGGTAGCTATCCGGGCGGGCAAAATAGATCAGTTCAAAGATGCAGTGATGCACGGGATGTTCGGCGGTTTCCGGTAGCAGCGTTGGATCATTATAATGGGTGAAGTATTCCCGGTGGGGAGTGATGGCCACGATTTCCCCGGGTTGCACCTCCCGCACCGAATCCGCCCGGAGAATATCCATGGCGCAGGATTCCGAGGCCAGAGCCATATCTTCGCCCACCCGTCCCAGCATCATGGGACGAAAGCCGTGGATGTCCCGAAAGGCATACAGGGTATCCCGGGTGAGGAACACCGCCGAGTAGGCCCCTTTAATACGCTTCATCAACAACTTGATGGCCTCGGGGATGGTTTTGCCTTCCCGTTCGTGATAATACACGATGAAGCGCCCCAGCAATTCCCCGTCGTTCCGGGAGGTAAAGTGCACCCCCTTCACCTGAAGTTCATTGGCCACTTCGTCGTAATTCACCACATCTCCGTTGCTGGCGATGGCATAGATCGGTCCGCTGAGGGTCTCGATCAGGTGGGGTTGGGTATTGGTCAGTACGGAACTCCCCCGGGTGGGATAGCGCACGTGCCCGATGGCGGCCAGGCCGGGCAACTCTTGCAACTTCTGGTTCGGGAAAGCTTCCTTCACGTAGCCCATGGCGCGATGCCGCCGAAGGAACTTCCCATCGGTGGCGGCGATACCACAGCTTTCCTGCCCCCGATGCTGCTGGGCATACAAAGCCAGCACCACCTGAGCCGGGGCGAATTCTCCATTTCGGGAAAAATATCCGGCGATACCGCACATGTTTATCTAACCGCTTTCAAAATATAATCTCAGCACCCGGCTTACCGAAACGCAGTATGCACCGGGCAATCCATTGAAAAGGTGGCGTTAAAATAACACCTGGGCACAGGTCAGACAAGGAGTTTTCATTGGGAGGCTTTAAGGCGGTGCGAAGAAGTAGATTTGTCATAAATGCTGGTAACGTACCCGTATTCCTGACAGTCTATGATGGCGCCGACCAATTTCAAGTTCACTAATTTTCCGTATTCGGCAATTTTACCGAATTTCGTGGCAAAAACAACCGAATCCGTCCACGACCCCCCTACCGAAACGAGATGATACAGTTTCTGCGGTTCGCCAAACACCTGACCTTCGGTAATCGCGGTAACCCTACCATATTCAAACACATCGAAAGGAATCGTATCCCCCACCTGGGCGTTGTAGTCGAATATCAGATGATCCTTATACATGCCGGTATATTGATACGAATATACATGACCATTTTCAACTCGTATCAAATCGTCAAGAATGAAGTGAGGGGTATAATTGGGATAATACTTGTAAAACCCGAAATACCGTTTCCCATTGATCAAAGAATCCCTCCGTATTTCCAGAGTATAGTAATAACTTCCCCATTGGGTAACATGATAATACCGATATTTATTGCCCAATATAAGGGGGTACACTTGTTCGACGTCATCGGTGTAGGAAACAGGACAGGAATCTTTCATGCAATTGGCAACCAATAGCAACAGGGCGATAGCCAGTGCCCTCACAGCTCTCATGGATGCCTTTCCCTTACCTTTTTTAATCTGAGTCTTCACCCCGAACGGAACTAACTAAACTAACTATATAGAGGAGTTTTTGCTTTCCCCGGCTGTATCTGATAAAGGGAGTTCTTCTGAAGACAATTCCGGAAAGCGGGAGCGGAAAAATTCCCGTACTACCTGAGCTACTTCTGAAGTGGTGCGTTTTTTCCGAACTTCTTCGTAAAGGCTCCGGCATTCGGAGAGGGAGAGTTCCCGAATCACTTTCTTGATTTCCGGGATAACCACATGGTTGGCGCTGAGTTCCTCAAATCCCATGGCCAGCAACAGGGGGATCGCCAGGGGATCCCCGGCCATCTCCCCGCACATCCCCACGGGGATGTTCGCCTCTCGACCGGCGTCGATGGTCATCTGGATCATCCGCAGCACGGCGGGATGAAAATGAGAATACAGGTCGGCCACGCGCTCGTTGCCCCGATCCACCGCCAGGGTGTACTGCACCAGATCGTTGGTGCCGATGCTGAAGAAATCCACTTCCCGGGCCAGCACATCCGCCAGCACCACTGCAGAGGGAATCTCCACCATGATCCCCACTTCGATGGACTCGCCGAAAGGTTTTCCTTCTTTGCCAAGCTGCCGTTTGGCTTCTTCCAGCAGCTCTTTCACTTCCAGCACTTCCCCCAGTCCGCTGACCATGGGCAACAGGATTTGCACGTTGCCCCGGAGGTTGGCCCGTAAAATCGCCTTCAATTGGGCCAGGAAGCCGGTTTTATGATCCAGCCAGAACCGGATGGCCCGCCAGCCCAGAAAGGGGTTTTCTTCCGGGGAGCTGATCAGGCCGGGGAATATCTTGTCTCCCCCGATATCCAGGGTGCGGATGATTACCTTGCGGGGATGCATTTTCTCGGCCACCCGGCTGTACAGGGCGGTCTGCTCTTCTTCCGAGGGCAATTGGGAACGGTTGATGAAAATTCCCTCGGTGCGAAACAGGCCGATGCCGTCGGCTCCCACCTGAAGCACGCCGGGAAGCTCTTCCTCGAACTCGATGTTGGCGTGAAGATAGATGCGTTTTCCGTCGGCGGTACGGGCTTCCTGTTCGGTTTCCTGCCGGAGCTTTTCTTCCAGGGAGATAAACATCTGCCGCTTCTGTTCGTAGGCGGCCACCGTTTCCTCAGACGGATTCAACACCACCCTGCCGTGGAATCCGTCCACGATCACGGGCATATCGGCGGCAGCCATTTTGGTGATGTTCTTCAACCCCACCACCGCCGGAATTCCCAGGGATCGGGCCACAATGGCCATGTGGGAGTTGCGTCCTCCCTTGTTGGTGGCCACGCCCAGTACCTGCTGCCGATGCAGTTGCACCACGTCGGTGGGATTCAAGGTATCGGCCACCACGATGGCCGGTTTCTTCAACACCAGCGCCTGATGCTTCCCGGAGATGGCCTTGATGATCAGTTCTTTCAAATGATGGATATCCAGCGCCCGATCCCGAAAGTAGTCGCTGGTCATTTCCAGAAAATGCTTTTTCTTGCGATGAAACACCACGAAAGTGGCGTAGGCGGCATCGTAGCGGTGTTTCTCAATCTCGTCTTCGACTTCCTTCAAGAAGATGGTGTCCTGAAGGATGGCTATCTGGATTTCCAGAATGCTTCCCAGGTGTTTTCCGTATTGTTCCTGTGTGTGCTGGTAGGTTTTTTCCAGATCCTTGCGCACCCGTTCCACCGCCCGGCGGAAACGCTTTAGCTGGGTGGGCACTTTACTGCGAGGAATGATGGTAGGCTCAGGTTCCCACGAAGGGGCCAGGTACACAAAACAGGGACCAATGACAATTCCCGGCGAGGCGGATATTCCCTCCAGGCATACCTCCCGATCTGCCACTGTATCCCCCATGGATGGTTTCATAGGTAAATGGGTTGTGCGAAAATTGCTGTATATCCTTTGTACCGAGATGCTCCGGAAGAGCGGTCAATCGTAGAGTTGATCTTCAAAGAAATTGTTTTCGATGACTTCGCGGATGGCTTCCATGGCTTCCTGCTCATCCTCGCCTTCCACCACCACTTCGATCTGGCTGCCGGGTTCGGCGGCCAGGGTCATAAGTCCCATAATGCTTTTTCCATCGGCGGTCAATCCGTCTTTGTTCACCAGCACTTTGGATTTGAACCTGCCGGTGGTTTTCACCAACAGCGCCGCCGGTCGGGCATGAAGCCCGAACCGATTCCGTATTTGAAAAACTCGTTTGACCATACACGTTTGAAATAAGGTTAAACCGGTTAGTGAAAAATCCCGGCGACCAGCCCGATGAGCAGGCTTAAAAATACGGCCATATACAGACTTTGAGTGAAGCGATACACAATAAAGGCGCTGACCGCCGCCAGAGACCATACCAAAATATTCAGTAAACCCACTGTAATCATTGTACGAATTAAAATCGCCAAAAACAATAAAAAGGCAACGATCCCCCCATACAGGTATATCCGCTCCAGCCCCTGAAACCTCTCCCCGGTAAAACACCGATAAATCTCCAATCCATAGCGATAGCCTTCCTTTAAACCCTTGTACCGCAGATAAAAGTGCGGGATATTGTACATCAGGAATGTGGCCCCTAATGCCAGAGCTTTGTACAGTTCTGAATCCACCAGGGTTATCAGAAGCACTCCCATGATCAGGGAGAAGGGTTTGATCACGAACCAGAACAGATGATCCCCCACGGCGCCCAGGATGCTGATCAGCAATTCTTTTACCCGATCCAGTTTTTTAAGGGCCTGGGGATCGCCGCAGGCGTGGGCTTCTTCCAGACGGGCGCATACCCCCAGGGCATAGGAGGCCATGTACGGATGGGCGTTGAAGAATTTCAGATGGCGCAGCAGAAAACCCCGCCGCTCTTCCGGGGTTTTATACAGCCGCCGGGCAATGGGAAACAACGCGATGCAAAAGCCCACCGATTGTAAACAGCGATAGTTCCACAGCGATTGGATGAAGAAGCTTCGCAGGAACATTCGCATGAAATCCAGCTGGCGAAGCACGGTAGCCGGGCGCGCAGGGGAGGCTTCGGAGACCTCCTGCCGATGATTTCCCGGAAACCGGGCGATGACTTCCCGGGTCCAGCGCTTCAATATCTGTACCGGTTTGACCCGGAACATAGGGCCTTCCTGGTTTATGATCGATGGGTAAACGCCCGCCACACCATGTGGCCGGTAAGCCCGATACCGGCGCCCCACAGGGCCGGGCGAACGAACATCAACTGTTGCTCCAGGCGAGCAGTAGTGGTATGTTGTAACAAGGTTATCACCCCATCTCCCGCCAAAAGCGCCCCATAGGCCAGCAGGCTCATCAGCAGAAAATACACCACCACCCCGGTAACATCCCACCACACCACTCCCCGATAGCTTCCCTGTTCCGCCGCTCGAAGGGACAGATTAAAAAAGTATTGATTGAGTTTGCGGTCGTACACCGTGAAGCGATCCCCCAAAAAGCTTACTCCCATGCCCATAACGATGCCCACCAACAGCACGGTATTGGGCTGCCCCAGAGGAGCAAAATGCAGCACCAGGGCGCAGGTAACCATGGAGGCCAGGTTGCCCTCCGGAAACACGGTGGCTCCCACCGGCACCACATTCAACCAGAGGAGTTGCATCATGGCTCCGATTTCCATCCCCAGTTGAAAATCGCCCAACAGCCATCCCAGGATGCTGCACGAGAAAATCGGTTGGGATAGCAGCACCTGAAAGGCGATGGTCGTATCCAGTGAAAGTATGCCGATGAGCAGGGCTGTGGTCAGGTAGGACATGGCGCCCATCCTTCGGAGTTAACGAACCACCAGAATCTTTCCGCTTTGCGTACGGGTGGGAGAAACCACCCGGTAAATGTATACCCCGCTGGCCACTTCATCGCCCCGGTGGGTACGCAGATTCCAGGTGGCCAGATTTTGGGAAGCATCGGGCTGCACCGTGGCGATGTGGGTGCCGCTGCCGGTAAAGATTTCGATTCGAGCTTTCGGGGGAAGGTTGAAGAATCGCACCACCGGCTCCGACTCCGGGCGGACCACATTCGGCCCGGCAAAGACTTTATCCCCAAACGGCTTTCCCCCGCTGCGCAGGTGCACGGTGTAGTCGCTGCGATTGGTGCGGCTGGCAACATCCCAGTTGCCGCTGAAGATGCTCAGAATGAGATCGGATTGTTGGGCGGGCAACCGGGCGCTCCAGATGGCTCCCGCGGGATAGGCACTGTCGGGAGGAACTCCCGGCGCCAGCCGGGCAATGCGCCAGGTAAACGGGCCTTTCTCGGCATCCAGAACGATCCCCACGCTGTCGGTGGCGGAAGTGAGGGGCAGGCGCAGATAGGCAAAGGCGAGCGGGGGAAGGGAACCCTGGTATGCCGCCGCGAATTGCGAGGTGAGGGTGCGGGGATCGCCGGAGGTCATGGCGGGAAGTGGATACGCCGCACCTTCGGGGAAGAATCGGCCCGGAAGGGCGTTGGCATCGCAGAAGAACATCCACACGCTGAGGCGCTGCAACTCCCGCTCCAGACTACTGCCCTTGCCCAGGAGCACTTCATCCAGCGCCCCCAATGCCGGCTGATTGACGATCTCTTCCCACACTTCCCGGGTGATGGTTTTGCCGTATAACTCCCCCAGCATGATGTTGAACACCACTTCTCCATACAGCCGAAACAGGGAGTTGTTGAAGGCCAGATGGAGGGTGGTGCCCCCAAAAAAGTGATCGAGATACTGGTAATAATCGTTGACCGCATCGGCGACCACTTCTTCCATGTAGGTGGCGGAGTTTTCGATAAACCATAAGTCTTCATACTCGCCACCCCCGGCAGGCCAGATCTGGTAACCCAATTGGGAGGCATGGTTGAATTCATGGGCAGCGGTCACGGCAATGGCCATGCTATCCCGCACGATGGAGTCGGTGGCAATGTGTTGATACAGTTCGTCGGGAATGAAGGAAAAGTCGGTGCTGATTTCGATGTGACTGGTGAAGCGGAAGACGCCCGGCGGGCCGGGAAGGGGATCGGTAAAGAAGGTGAACCCATATCCCCCCAGTCGCCGACAAAACACCGGATAGGTGCTCAGGGGATTGCCGGTGCTGTCCGGGGGAGGGGCAAAGCCCAGGCTGTCGATTTCTACCTGCCAGGCACGATCAAAGGATTGGGCCACGAATTCCAGATAGTCGGGGGTTCCATCGGCATCCCGGTCGTAAGTTGGAATGGCGTCGGTTCCGGTGGTGTCGTAATGGATCAAGAAATGGCCGGAGGGGCTGAGGAGGGTGGCCTGGCTTTTTTGGGTTTGCCAGACCTGTTTCCGATGCGCGCGCAGGATGGCTTGCGCCGCTTTGTCGCCGGAGGCTAAAGCCTCCAGAATGAAAGGCACTCCACATTTGAAGTATCCCGCCTGACGCATTTCGGCCCGATAGTGGCGGGAGGGAAGGGAACGTAGCCAGTCATTCTGCGCCAGAAGGGAAACACTTCCGAATAGTACCACCAGAATTACCGGCGAGAAGCGAGGTGGAAGGGATCGAGGCATGGAAGTTCCTTTCTGTGATCGGGGTTTGTGCCGGGAGTGCCGAGGGGCGGGGAAGCGCCCTTAAGGGCGCTTGGGGTCGGAAGCCCGCTTAAGCGGGCTTAAGCCGCCGCGGAAGCCCGCTTAAGCGGGCTTT
>CAYQGB010000135.1:0-9727 GCA_964416895.1 uncultured Calditrichaceae bacterium | reverse complement strand
TCACCCTACCCCTCCCGCCCCGACAGCCCGAAAATAGCGGAGTTTTTCCGCCTCCCGGGGGTCGTGTTGAGTCGTAAGCATCGCTTTTGAACCGAATGGGCTGTCGGGGCACCCTCCCCTTCCCTCTCCCGCAGCTGCGGGAGAGGGAAGGGGAGGGTTGGGGTGGGGATGGGTGAGGGCGGTTTAATTTGACATTGTCGAGGTAGTTACTAATCTTTCATCAGTCTAACGGGATACTTTGTTATCCCCGGAAGGAGAACAGAGCGATGACCCGGAATGCCCGGATACAGCAGGAGATCGCCCGCCAGATTGAGGAGAGCATTGCGGTCAAGCGGCGGGTGCTGGAGGAGATGGGAGAACCGATTGCCGCCTGCGCGGCCAAAATGGTGGAAACCCTGCGCAAGGGGGGAAAGCTTTTGCTATGCGGCAACGGAGGGAGCGCCGCCGATGCCCAGCACATCGCCGCCGAACTGGTGGTACGACTGCGGGGCGCCTTCGAGCGCCCGGCCATCCCCGCCCTGGCCCTGACGGTGGACACCTCCGTCCTTACCGCCTGCTCCAACGACTACGGGTTTGAGCGGGTCTTCGCCCGCCAGATCGAGGCCCTGGGACAACCCGGCGATGTACTCATCGCCATCAGCACCAGCGGCAATTCCCCCAATGTGATCGAAGCGGTGCACGTGGCCCGCCAGAAGGGGATATATGTAGTGGGCTGGCTGGGGGACGCCGGCGGCCGGTTGCAGCCCCTGGTGGATTTACCCCTGGTGGTACCTTCCTCCACCACCGCCCGAATTCAGGAAGCCCACATCCTCATCGGGCATATCGTGTGTCAGATCGTGGAGACGGAACTGTTTGCCGAATCCTCAAACAGGCCCTAATCCACACCGCCGACTTCCTTGCTCTTGCGGAAGCCTGGTCGAATCCGGCACTCACAGGTGACCCCATATTCCGGATTTCTGTCATGATCTGCGGCAACTCGAACTCAAGGCCGATATGTTTTCTTTTCTGCGAAATTTGCGCAACGACCTCAGTAAACGAAGAATCGTTGAAAACTTCTTTTCCCTCTCTGTTCTTCAAGGAGCAAATTACCTCCTGGCGCTGATCATCCTTCCGTATTTAACCCGAGTCCTGGGAGCAGAAAAGTTCGGTCTGGTCATGTTTGCCCAGGCCTTCGTGTATCATTTTGTGGTGATAACGGACTTTGGGTTCAATTTATCCGCCACCCGGGCCATTTCGCTGGCCCGGAACGATCCCCGGAAGCTCTCCGAAATCTACAGTGCGGTAATGATCATCAAACTCCTGCTGACCCTCCTGTGCCTGGCCATCATGATGATAATTGTCCTGAATTTTCAACGCTTCAGTAAGGAGTGGCCGGTCTATTTCCTCTCTTTTGGCGTGGTCATCGGGCAGGTCCTGTTTCCCCTGTGGTTTTTTCAGGGGATGGAACGCATGAAATATATCACCGTTCTCAATTTGCTGGCGAAACTCATCTTCACCTTTTCCATCTTTATTTTTGTTTCCGGCCCCTCAGACTATCTATACGTACCCTTTTTGAATTCTCTGGGAGTTATCAGTGGGGGGATCATCGCGATTGTCATTGTGCTTCGGCGCTTCGGGATTACGCCTCGTATTCCGGCATTTGAAATCTTAAAAAACCAGTTCAAAAATGGGTGGTACATTTTCACCTCCCAGATCGCCATCAGCCTCTATACCACCGCCAACACCTTCATCCTGGGCATTTTCACCAACGATACCATTGTGGGATACTATGCCGCGGTGGAAAAAATCATCCAGGCGGTTAAGTTTTTGCCCAATCCTCTGTACCAGGCGATTTATCCCCATTGCGCCGTGCTGGCGGAAACCAGTCGCGAGAAATGTATGCGCTTTCTCCGGCGGGTTTTTCAGTTCACCGTGGGGTATGGCCTGATCGTATGGGCCGGTATGTTCGTTCTCTCGGAATACATTGTCGTTTTCTTTCTGGGAGCGGAGTTCTTTCCGGCAATTCCCATTTTTAGAATTTTCTCATTTTTGGTGATGATTACCCCGATGGCGTATCTGGTGTTCAATGTGGTTCTTCTCAGTTTTAAACTGGACAAATATTTTTCCATGATTTATCTGAGCGGCGCCCTGCTCAATTTTATCTTTCTTTTTCTTTTTCTTATCTTGCTGGGATGGGAAGCCAATGGAGTGGCGCTGTCGAATGTTCTGGCGCAAACGGCCATCCTGACGCTGGGGGTACTGACCTTGTGGAAGCACCAGATCCATATTGGAGGCAAAACGGTAGTGAAATGAACCAACAGCTCGTTGTGCTCCATGAATACGGAGAACCGGCCCATTTCCGGGGGCTGGAACACCTGATCGCCACCAAATATCCTCAATGGGAGATACGCTATGGGGAGTTTTCCTTTTTGGCCGGACTCAAAAAAGCGCTGCAAACCCGCCGCGTTGCTCCCCTTAAAAGACACCTTCATAACCTCCGGCTTATGCAAGCGTTGTCTCGTTCACGAAATATGACGGTTATTCTGGGCATGGCTCCTTTTGACTTCCGGCTGGTATTTTTGCGCAAGCTGCTTCGGAATCACCGGGTCTTCTATTTCACCTCCTGGCCGTACTGGGATCATACCCGCTACCCCAAACGCCTGTTTGCCGGGCATCCCCGGGTCATTTCCGCCTGGAAAACCTTTCTGGAAAAGGAAATTGCCGGCCTGATTACCGTGACGCATCGGGCATTGACCGGACTCCGGAAGGCCTATCAGATTCAGGCGCCCGGCCAGGTGGTATATCATGCGTTTGACAGCACCATTTTTCATCCCCATCCCCACCGGCAAGAGGAGGACACAGGCCCGTTGAAGTGCCTGTTTGTCGGTCGCCTGGTCAGGGAAAAGGGCATTTTGAAACTTCTGGAACTCATTCACAGATTGCCGGAAGACCGATTTGCATTCACTTTGGTTGGCCGGGGCCCTTTACGCGAGGCGGTTGCCAAATCGGCCGCAAGCAAAAGGAACGTCACCTATCTCGGCTCCATCCCGGAACCCGATCAACTGGCCGAGGTGTATAGAAATTCCCATGTGCTCCTGCTGCCTTCCCAAAAAAACTCCCGGTGGGAAGAGACGTTTGGAATGGTGTTGATTGAGGGCCTGGCCTGCGGCACTATTTTTATGGCCACCAACCACGTCGGCCCTTGCGAACTGCGGGAAATTTGCCGGGTGGGCTATCTCTGGGAAGAAGACGAATTTGTAGAAAAGGCCGCCGACACGCTGGGGGAACTGTACACCAATCGAGAGCGGCTATATCAACAGCAACGTCAGGCCGTTGTCGCCTCGCAGAATTTTAATCTGGCGAGCATAGCCGCCCGGTGGGATAAAATCCTTGCCGATTCGCTGGCCTGCGCCGGCTCTCCAACTTTTCCGGAGGGCGAAGCAAACCCGTCGTGACCCAAAATCCCCGGAGCTCAGAATCTGCAAATTGAGGCAAAAACGCCCAACACCCTAAAACAAACCCGGTTTCCCCATGGAACGATTGAAACACCTGTTGTTGAAAGGATATGTTTTCCTGTTCGCCAGGCGAGGTCTATACAAATTCAACCGGAGATTATATCTGCTCAGCCTGCATGGAATGGGAATATTAAACTCTTTGACGCCCCGGATAAGCGGGGAGGCATTCTTTTTACAAACCCTGTTCCGGGGTCGGTACACCCCCCGGGTTGTCTTCGATGTAGGGGCGCACAAGGGTCACTATGCCCGGATGGTCAGGCGGCTCTCCCCGGACGCTCAGGTATATGCCTTCGAGCCGCATCCGACCACTTTCAAAATTCTTCAGGAGTGTGCCCGGGAATATCGCTTTACAGCCTTCCCCCTGGGCATAAGCGACACAAAAGGGAAGCTCACCCTGTATGATCACGCGGATCGGGACGGTTCTTCCCATGCTTCCTTCTACAAAACGGTGATAGAAGAATTGCACGGGCATCGGGCGGTTCAACATCAGGTGGAGGTAACCACCCTGGATGATTTCACCGCCACCCACGGGGTCGAGCGCATCGATCTTCTGAAAATCGACACCGAAGGAAACGAACTCCGGGTCTTGCAGGGGGCAGGCGATTTGCTTCGTGCCGGTAAGATCGAATTGGTTCAATTCGAGTTCAACGAAACCCATCTGATCAGCCGGGTTTATGTGAAGGATTTTATGGATCTGTTGCCGGAGTACGATTTCTGGCGGCTTTTGCCGAACGGAGCAATCCTGTTAAACGACACCACCCCGCTGCATCGGGAAATCTTCGCCTATCAAAACATCGTGGCCTGTAAAAAGGGAACTGCACTGATTAAATCCATGCATCCGTTTATAACAAAAGTCGAGTAATCCCGGCCATCGCATTGCCCGGCGCGCCTTCCGGGTTTATGAAGAGCCTTTGCGGATGGCAAACCATTGTGACACCGAAATATGCGCGTGAAGAAAGTTTCTATTATCATCCTCAATTACAACGCCTGGGCAGATACCATCGAATGCCTGGAAAGCGTGTTCCGGAGCGATTATCCCGAATGGGTAACGGTTGTCGTCGATAACGCTTCCTCGGACGATTCCTGCGCCCGCCTCAGAGACTGGGCGGAAGGGAAATTAGATGTCTGGTTGCCGCCGGATCATCCTCTGAGATCGCTTTCCCATCCCCCCATCCCCAAACCCGTCGCGTATCGGCAGATTCGTTTGGAAGCCGGCAAACACCTCCGAAAAAACGCCCCACTTCCCCAACCCGCTCGACTATCGGATTTAGAGACCCGGTTGTTTTTCCTTCAGGTGCCGGAGAATCTGGGCTTTGCCGGAGGAAACAACGTGGGCCTCCGCTTTGCCCTGGAGCAGAGCGATCCCGCTTATCTGTGGTTTTTGAACAACGACGCGGTGGTGGAACCGGACACGCTGTCCCGGCTGGTGCAGGCGGCGCAGAGCGATCCCCGGGCGGGGATTGTGGGCGCATGCCTGATGGATTACCGGCGCCCGGATACGGTGCAGGCTCTGGGGGGATACTACAACCGCTACATCGGTCGCAGCCGCCACATCACCCGACCGAAGGAGCGCCATCGGGTGAATTACATCGTGGGAGCTTCCATGCTGGTTTCCCGGGACACGGTGGAACAGATCGGGGGGTTTTGCGAAGAGCTGTTCCTGTACGGGGAAGATGCGGAGTATTGCCTGCGGGCGCAACAGCAGGGCATTGGCCTGGCAGTGGCTCCGGAAGCCCGGGTGTATCACAAATTAGGGGTCAGTTCCGATCGGTCGATCAAAGATTATTACGGCCTGCGCAATACCCTGTACATCAATGGCCGGTACTGCGCCGATCACCGGCTGTTGACCGGGCTGTATTTTGCCTTCCGGGTGATGAAGCGTTTGTTTCGCTTTCGGTGGCGAGACATTTCGGTTACATTTCGGGCGATTCGGGACTATCGACACAATCGTATGGGAAGGCAACTGTGATGGCAAAAGAAAAAAGCGTTTACATCGATGCCCGGATGATCGACCAATCCGGAATCGGGATGTATCTGCGGAGCATTCTGCCCTACGTGGTGGAACACTTTTCGGTAACCCTGATGGGAGATCCCCGGCGACTGGGGGAGTTTCCCTGGAGCGGTCGGGCAACCATTGTTCCCCTGAACAGCCCCATTTACTCCATTCGGGAGCAGGCCAGGCTCCCCCTATCGGTGCCCCAATGCGATGTGTTCTGGTCGCCTCATTTTAACATTCCCTACATTCCCATTCGGGCAAAAAAGCGGCTGGTCACCATTCACGATGTGTATCATCTGGCGTTTGCCCACGAGTTGCCTCTGCTGCAACGCCTGTACGCCCGAATGATCTTCCGCCGCATCGCCGCCATCGCCGATGGGGTGATCACCGTTTCCCGTTTCTCCGCCAACGAAATTCACAACCATCTGGATTTAGGGGCGGATAAAGTGCGGGTGATTTACAACGGGGTGGATAGCTCTCGCTTCCACCCGGTGGAGAATGCTTCCCTGTTAATCGAAACCCGGGAAAAATTCCATCTCCCGGAACGGTTTATCCTATTCGTGGGAAACGTGAAGCCGCACAAAAACCTTTCCCGGTTGTTGCAGGCCTGCAAAGCGGTTCGGGAACGGTTCCCTGATCTGCATCTGGTGGTGGTGGGAACGGTGGAGGGGCTGCGTACGGTGGATCGGGAATTCGTCCGGGAGATGTCCCGACTGGAAGCCAATCCCTTTTTGCGCTTTTTGCAAAACGTTCCTGATGAAACATTGCCGATGCTGTACAACCTGGCCGACTTCTGCGCCGTGCCCTCGCTGTATGAGGGATTCGGCCTTCCGGTGCTGGAAGCGATGGCCTGCGGATGCCCGGTGGCGGCCTCCCGCATCGGGAGCATTCGAGAAGTGGCCGGAGACGCCGTGGCCTATTTCGATCCCCGGGATGTTCGGGATATGGCGGCCACCCTGCAACGCCTGTGGGAAAATCCGGAAGCGCAGGAAACCTATCGCCGGTGGGGATTGCAACGGGCGGAACGGTTTACCTGGGAAAAATCCGCCCGGCAACATATTGAGGTGCTGGAGCAACTGTAACCTGAATAGCCTCTGAACCTCTAAGTGCACAGAGCTTATGCAGAGACCCCGAAGCCGTTTTCCCCAAAACTGTATTCGTTTCACTCGTTAATCTTTCATCTTTACTTCTTTAATCTTCATTAAACCCGTAACGTCCGGAGAGAAATACCCCTTGATGAACGGAGATTTTGGAAAAGTCGCCCTGGTGCAGGATTGGCTGACCGGGATGCGGGGCGGCGAGAAGGTGCTGGAAGTGCTCTGCGAGCTATTCCCCGAGGCGGATTTATTCACCCTGATCCACAATCCCGGCAGCGTATCGGAGGTGATCGAGCGGCGGCGGATTTTTACTTCGTTCATCAATCGCCTGCCGGGCAAACGCACCCGGTACCGCTATTACCTGCCCCTGTTTCCCACCGCCATCGAGCTGTTTAATTTCAAAGAATACGACCTGATCCTGTCCACCTCTCACTGCGTCGCCAAAGGGGTGCGCACGCCTCCCGGCGCCGTTCACATTTCCTATATACACACCCCCATGCGCTACGTGTGGGATATGTATGAAGAATATTTCGGCCCGGATAAGATCGGTCGCCTGCAACGGCTGTTGATCCCCTTCTTCGCCAGCTATCTGCGGATGTGGGATGTCACCAGTTCCCACCGGGTGGATCATTTTATCGCCAACTCCCGCCACGTGGCCCGGCGCATCTGGCGCTACTACCGACGGGAGGCCACGGTGATCCATCCGCCGGTGGATACGGAGACCTTCCGCCCCGGCGGCGAACCGGAGGATTACTACCTGATGATCACCGCCCTGGTGCCTTACAAACGGGTGGATTTAGCCATTCGGGTGTTCAACCGTCTGGGGCGGCGGTTGATCATCATCGGTAGCGGCCCGGATAAAAAGCGGCTGCAATCGCTGGCGGAGAACAATGTGGAGTTTCTGGACTGGCTCCCTTCCCAACGGATCGTGAAGTATGCCGCCGGTTGCCGGGCGTTGATTTTCCCCGGAGAAGAGGATTTCGGCATCGTGCCCCTGGAGGTACAAAGCTGTGGCCGCCCGGTGGTGGCCTACGGCAGGGGCGGGGCGCTGGAGACGGTCATTCCCTATGACGGCAGCAACCCCCGGGAATGCACCGGCGTGTTCTTCCATGAACAGACGGAAACGGCTCTGGAGGCAGCGATTCGGCAGTGCGAATCGGTGTCCTGGGATTCCCGATTCATCCGGCGCCATGCGGAAAAATTCGGCAAATCCCGATTTGTTCGGGAAATCAGCGAGTTCATCCACCAAAAAACAGGACAGGCATCCCTGTCTGTCGGTTAAAACGTAGGACAGGCATCCCTGCCTGTCGGTTAAAACATAGGGTTACTATTCAGCAAAGCTGATAACTCCCTGTCACACTGAGCCCGTCGAAGTGTGACAGGGACGGGTCATACTTCGATCACCGACTGCGTCGGGATGTAAACACAAGCTCAGTATGACCCGCCAAAAGTTTTACTCCTTCAAGAGGTAGGTTAAAACGTAGGACAGGCATCCCTCCCTGTCCGGTTTACCGGTGAGTTGCCATGCAAAAAGGAGTGTACAAACGAAGTTTGCTGGTGCCCACGTTGAAGATTCTCTTCGACGTGGTGGCCGTGGAAGCGGCGGTGCTGGCGGCCTACTACCTGCGGTTCTATTCCCCCCTGACGGCCATCTTCCCGGTGACCAAAGGGTACCCCCCGCTGGCGAACTACCTGTATTTCTCCGCCTTTCTGGTGGTGGTATTCGTGGGGCTGTTCGCTTCCTTCCGTTCCTACCGGAGCCGCTTTTTCTCCACCTTCGGAGAAGATATTCCCGTGGTGCTCAAAACCTGCTTTCTGGGCATTCTCTTCGGGATGAGCGGCGCCTTTCTGTATCGGGATTTCTCCTACTCCCGCCTGGTATTTGCCCTGATCTATGTGACCAGCAACCTGTTTCTGCTGATCGGGCGGTGGCTGTTTCACCGGATCAAGGAACCGCTCCTCCGGCGGGGATTCAACGTGCTGCGGGTGTATCTGGTGGGGTCGGAAGAAGTGCTTCCCCGGCTGTGGCAACGGTTTGAACATCATCTGCCGGGAACGTTCCACCTGGAGGGCTACATAGCCCCCCAACCGATACACCAGATTCCCCTGGAATATCGGGGAAGTTTGTCGCAGTTGCCCCAATTGCTGGCGCAGAACCAAGCGGTGGATGGGTTGCTCATCGCATTTGATCAGGCCGACCATCGCCGGGTGTTGGAGGTGATCCGGGCGACAGAGGGGAAAAATGTGGAGCTGTTCTACGTGCCCGACATTCTGGACATCCTCACCTCCCGGGTGCACACCCTGGAAATCGCCGGGATTCCCGTGCTCCAGCTGAAGGCGTTCATCCTCTCCGGGTGGCAGGGATTTCTCAAGCGCACTTTTGATGTGGTGGTGGCCGGGGCAGCGCTGGTGCTCCTCTCTCCCCTGATGCTGCTGATCGCGGCAATCATCAAGCTGACCTCACCGGGGCCGGTGCTCTACAAACAGGAGCGGGTGGGGCTGGACGGTCGGGAATTTGTGATGCTGAAATTTCGTACCATGCGGGTGGATGCGGAGGCGGAAACCGGGCCGGTATGGGCCAAACCCAACGATCCCCGGGTAACTCCGGTGGGGCGAATCCTGCGGCGCACCAGTTTCGATGAACTGCCCCAGCTCATCAACGTGCTGAAAGGAGAGATGAGCCTGGTAGGCCCCCGCCCGGAGCGGCGGCATTTTGTGGAACAGTTCCGCAAGCTGATTCCCGGCTACCTGGAACGTCACCGGGTGCGCTGCGGCATGACCGGATGGGCGCAGGTCAACGGGCTGCGGGGGCAATCCCCCATCGAGGAACGCACCCGCTACGACCTGTATTACATCGAGAACTGGTCACTGTGGTTTGACATCAAGATCATCATCCTGACCTTCCTGGAAATCATCCGGGGGGAGAATGCTTATTGATTATACCCGTTAAGGATGAAAACTTGCGTTTCTCTGCCGGACAAAACTTCTGAGCTTTTGGCTATCACCCGTGAAACGTGAAACGTGATTGTTTCTTACACATATAACTGTTTTTTTTTACGCATCACGCAAGACAGCATTTTATCGAGAAGAAGTTTGGGTAGTCTCCCTTTTGAGTGTTGTTGCTATTGAGAGTATTGTTT
>CAYQGB010000134.1:0-9744 GCA_964416895.1 uncultured Calditrichaceae bacterium | reverse complement strand
TATCCTTCTCAAGTTTGCGAAAAGGGTGAGGGATAGTGCACGCTACGTTTGCAGAACCGGTTCAAAAGCCCCGGAAGGGAAACCTTAAAAGTTGGTGAAGTGCACCTTAATGCGTCCGTAGTACCACCGGCGCAACCTTCGGCGGGTGTGAACAAACAGACCGAAATTTTTATACAGAAAATCCAGCACCACCAGCGTCGGGCGGGTTACCAGTTCGGCCAGGAAGATGAATATGGCAAATATAAAGCTTCCCATAGTTGCCTCCTCAGGGTAAAGCGGTAAACGGGCGGAACCTCGTACCTGACCACCTGATGGGAATTATGGGATGCTGTTGCCGGTGAAGAAAATGCCCCGGTGAGACATTCCGCATGTCAAACCTCCCTTTTCTCCCGATCCTTTGTGTGTACCCCGGATATACCGGATCCGGCAGCAGTATTCAAACGATTCCAGTATCTGAATCGGGCTGTACGTTGGACAACAATACGAGCACTATCCCGTTGCCGGAATAATTCGCTTATCGACCGATATTGGAGAGAGTTGACCGGGAAATAGGACCGGAGAAGGAAACTGCTGGAGTTCGTGGCGCCCCACGGCAACAGGCAGGATGGTGGTCAAGTCGGTGTCAAAAGATCAAAATTGAATGATCGGTGGCATTAATTTACCAATTTGGAATAAAAATGCAATACTCCGGCGGAAAAAGTGAATATTTTTTAAGCAACGGTTCAACCTTACCGCCGGGGTGCCGAGAGGTCGGGAACATTGATGTTTTCTGTGCCTTCGGTGTTTTCCGGGGATAAATCGGTGAAGAATTTTCAGGGTTTATTTTGCGCTCTGCCGGAGAGGGAAAGTCGGGCACTATCGGGATAGGGCGCGAATCTCGCCGGTAACCTGAACCCGAACGGGATAGCCCGCTAACGTGCGGGGGAGTTGATGTTTTAGTTCGGTTGAAAGATGGATAACGTATATCTGAATACAGGGTTTACCTTTGTGTTCACCCTGCCCCACTCCAACTACCCCCGGCAGGCGCATCAAATAATCGGTGTGTTCCTGCAACACCTGTTCGATGGATTTTTTCGGCATTCTTTATCCCTTCCCCACACCCCGCAACGATTTATTTAGCAAACTATTTGCTTCAAACGTCCCGGTTTAGGTTCTATATGATTTGGGTGGGTGGCCAACCCGCCCTTCTCCTTCCGCCGCTCCCGCGGCGGAAGGAAAGTTCAGACGCTCCGCGTCGCCGGATACCCCAACCGGCAATTTGCGGCCCTTTGCGAAGCCCATTTTGTAGGGAACAAACAGAGAACATCTAAAAAATTGGGTGACATGGCGCTTTCGCTTGTCTATTATACTAAAGGGAAGCATGGAGCTTCTGTTGACCCACCCAACTCATATATAGTCCCGGTTTATTGGGGAAGACTCCATCATCTATTATCGTAAGCCCGGTTGATTCAAACCAAAGGCAGCCCGGTAACTTCCAGGCTGCCTTTGACTTCTATGCGAAGCTGAAACCCTACTGTCCATCGATGGTAACCCCAAAACGGTTCAGCACCGGGTCGATGGGATTGGCAATGGTGACACCGCCGCCACCGGCAAATAGCAATCCCACGGCTTTCCCCTGATCGCGACCTTTCTGAACCACGATCAGCGAGCCGGAATCTCCCCCGGCGCTGAAGTTCCCCCCTCCGATGACAATCTGTCCCACAAACCGGGCGGTGCCGGAATCGTACCCCACGTTCACCGTGGCATTGATGGCCTGCACCCGGCCTTTGGTTTGCCCGGTGGTGCGCCCGTATTTCATTACCCGCATGTTCACGGCAGGCGCCACAGTGGCCGATACCGGAGTGCCGTAACCGTCAGAGGGGGTGGAATTCCCTAACAGGGCGGTGGTGGTACTGGCAATGGCCGCATCGATGGTGTTGCTGGCGGTCGTGGAGAAAACAATGGGTTCAAAATCGGCCAGATTGCCCAGAAAGTCGTTGGGCAGAGAGCCGCCGTCAAATGTGCCCGGCTGGATGACCGCATCCCCGATCTGGGCCAGATTCTCATTGGCGTACACGTGATTGTTGCTCAGGGCGTACACATTCCCCTGGGCATCTTTCACCCGACAGCCGATAGTGCCGGCAGTGATATCCGGATGCCCGGTGGAAACCCCAATGGGTACCGGCCGGTCGAAACGAGCGGTGGGATCGATCCGCTGCCGGGGGCGTTTCCGCAACGCGACAATCTCTCCGGTGACGATCTCGATTACCGGCACATCTTCGATCTCCGCCGGAAGCGGGGCCTGTTTATCCAGCGCCCGGGTTTTCAATTCCCGTTTGGTCAACACCACAATGGCCGGGCGTCCATCCCCGGTCATGCCTGTGCCCACGCCCACCACATCGGGAATGGCCATCAACTCTGCGGTATGCCGATCCTGTTTGGCAATGGCCTCCTGCACCTGGGGATTGTCCAGGCTCAGCACAACCTCCTGCTGTTCCTGATCCTGAGGCGGTGCGGAGAGATCGGGATGCTCTTCCGTACAGCCAACCCACAGCAGCGCCAGCGCGCTGAATATCAGGCCCAGTATCGCCAGCCGCCCGGGCCATTGGCGGATAAATCCGGACTTAGACATAATGCCTCCTGAATAGTTGGAACAAACGTTAAGTGTTTAGGGACCTTCTTCCTCAACGGCGGCAGGCAACATCCGTGTGCGGGAGGAGCCTTTCCGGATGGCTCCACCGGGGAATTGCCTATCCCCGGAACTGTACATGGCGTGCAAGGGAGTTTACCCAAAAGATTAGAAAATTGCAAGACGAAAGCGGAAAATGTGTTTATTTCCCGGAAGGGGAGGGGAGGGATTCCCCGGCCTGAGCCAGCGCCGTCGCCAGAGGATTATCAAAGTCAAATCCGAACAGGCGAGGGTTTTCTCCGATCACCGCTGCGGAGACAATATACATCACGTAGTCGTAAGTCTCCCGGGGAATTTTATACTTTTGAAGAAGTTGCCAGAAGTTGCGTTCCCGGGGATCGGCGGGCATTTGTTGCAGCAGCGGCAGAATGCGCTCTTCTCCCCAGTTGTAGCAGGCGATTACCAGCAGCCCGGAGGCCTGCGCTTCGGTTTGATAGAGGTCTTTGATATACCGGGCCGCGGCGTCGCAGGCTTTGTCGAAGTCATAGCGTTCGTCCCGGGGATCGTATCGTCGCAATTCCACCAAAGGGCCGATGCGCAGGCCGTATTTGGCTGCGGTTCGGGGAATGAACTGCCAGTGCCCTTTGGCGATGCCAACCCTCGTCTTCGGTCCTGCCCGGGGCTTGAAGTCGCTTTCCTGAAGGGCCAGGTAGAAATACTGCGGGGGCAGATGGTGCTTCAACATGATCCGGGTGGTGCGGGTGTGATAATTGTGGCGTAATGCCCTCCGAATGGCTTTTTCCAGCCGGTCGGTGCTCTGCCAGCGCCGGATGTAGTGCTTCACCTCCTGCACGAAATCCGGGGGCATGGTCAGTTCGCATTCTCCGAAAATGCGGGCGACGCGGAAGATCAGCCGGTCTTCCTCGCTCAGGTTTTGTTCGTAGATCCCCAACGTTTCCATGAACCGATTGTAGGTTTGCTCCAATTCTCCGTACGCCAGTTGCAATCGGGCGCGCCTGGCCTGCGCTTCGGGAGAAAGGTTTTCTACATCCAGGGCCGCCAGCTCCAATTCCAGCGACTTTAGACGGTAAAAGGTGTCTTTGGCCAGGAAGGTCAGGCGTTCGATCTGCGACTGGTAGTAATACATGTATCCCAGGGTAAGCAGGAGCAGAAGAAGGCCGCATCCGCCGGCAATCCACCCCCACTGCTTCTGTTTTTGACGAATTTCGGAAAATGCCCGGCGAATGATCCGGGTGCGCTCGCTCATCCCCTCGATGTCCCCTTCTCCGAAGTACCGCTCCCGGTAGTAGGTTTCAGAGGGGACGCCTTCGGGGATGGTGTCCTGCTCTGCCGCAGAGGTCTCCTGCGCGGTTAAACGCAGTCGAGGGCCGTTTCGCCCCAGATGAAGTTCCAGCTCCCCATCAACGGCAACGCGATCCATCCGGGTAGTCCCGACATAGGTGCCGTTGGTGCTTTCGGTATCCACCACCCACCATCGCCCGTGCTCATATTCAATTTTCAGGTGTATCCGGCTGACCAGAGGATGATCGACCACCACCTCACAGGCCGGGTCCCGACCGACGGTAAACTCCCTGGTGAACCGCCGGGGCTGCCCACCGGTGTTTCCGGCGATGATCTGAACCGTGAGAGAGGGTGACCCGGCCTGCTCAGCCTTCCGATTTCGGATCTGGTTCATAGAAACACGCATGGATCGGTGGGGGATTGAGTGGGGATTATCCCTCCGATACTAAAGGCGGATTTCCCCATGAGGTTAATGTTTTCTGAAATTTTCCTGTGGTTCCCAGGCTTCGGAGTTCGGCGGGCAATGGCAACCAGCGGCCTGGTTTTGCTCCTCCACAAGATGGGAGTCTATCCCGGCAATTATAACGCATTAAGCAATTCCTTTTGCCGAAATCCCGGCGCCCGTACTTCAAACAGCGGTTGGCCGGGATTTGCCATGGCAATCTCCATTGCAGCGGCGGTACGCTGGCGTTGCATACCATTGCGCAGCACCTGTTGCAGCCACTCCGGCGAAATGGGTTGCCCCAATAAATAACGCGTTCCACTCCTGAAATTTGATTGATGCTGCTTCCACCAATTCCGTATCGATTCCGGTTCCGGCCAGGGGAGATCCTCATCGGGATCGAGATCGACATCCTCATCTTCCGGGTTTTCGGTAGGGCCGGCTTCAAATCCCTCCGGCCATTCGCCTTCCAGATCGTGATAGGCCAGGTCCACCCCGGTGATCATGGTAAATGCCTCCCCGGCAACACGAGCCAGTTCGTTTACTTCCATCATCTCCATCAGCCAGGGAATGTGAACCGGATCACCCGATGCGCCTGCTCCCACGATGGCAAGCCGCAAATGCTCGGGTTGCCCGGACAACGCCTTCAGCCAGGCGCCAGCATCAACGGGTTTCATTTTGCGAATGGCGGTCTTCGCAGCTTCCTCCCGTAATCGTCCTCCCAGTTGCGGGTACAGCGATTTTAATATTTCGATGGCTTCTGAACTTCCCAGAATCGCCGCCGACCAGGCCGCCCAAAATCGGCATCGGGGGGATTCGTGCACAAAATTGCCTTTCAGATAGGGCATTAGCTCTGCTTTTCCCAATTCTCCCACCGCCCGAAGCGCCCGTGCCCTTAGATCTTCATGCTCATCTCTCAAGGCAGCGATTAAGGCGTCACCGGGATCCTGCCGGTGGATGGCGCCGGCGGCAATCCCCATCTGCCGCAACAGGGGATGCTCGTTTTTGAGGAACCCGGCGATATATTTCCGGGCGTTCTTGTAGGGCATCCACCCCAATGCCGAGACAACCCCCCGCGCCAGTTCCCGGGATTGCCCCCCAACGCGGAGAACTTCTTTAACCCGCTCCATGTTGCCGCTTTCAAAGGCCAGCACTGCCGCGGCGAACACTTCCCCCGGTTCCTGCCAGGAAAGCTCTTCGGCGCAGATTTCCCAGCCGGCGTCCCCGGCAATACGAAGACCGTCTAAGTTGGCTTCCACCCGTTCGTCGAGAGCCGCCAAATCCTGCAGCGAATAGTGTGGTTCACGCACCGCCATATCGCGGAGAAGCCAGAGGAAGGCGGCTTCTTCGGCGTGCTGGGAGATGATTTCTGCAATCATTTTCGACTATCTTCATGTTTTGTTCTCTGTTATCACGTATTGATAATTACCTGGGAAAAATCAAATTTTCTTGTGTCCCAATTTTTCCCATCAAACTTATGAAGCGTATTTATGTCAAAACCGAAAAGTGTATCTTCTATGACTTTTATGCCTGATACACTGATTCCTTCTTTAAAAGGAACTAGTTTTTTGTTTTCAATGCTCAATATTCCTTCATCTCCACCGGCAACCAATATTTTTCCCTGAAATTTTTCCAAATCCCATAGGTCAAAATCAACTTCATCAATTCGCTCCCATCCTTTTTTGGAACCTTTAAATAGCATTCCATTCTCTCCACATATATAAACTTCATTGGGGGACTCGCAAAAGATCGACTGAAGATGAAAGTTTGTAGGAGAATCAATTTCCCTCCATTTTTTTCCATCAGAGTAAAAGAGGGTACCATTTGACCCGAGGGCGTATAAATCTTCAGGAGATGTTCCAGCGATTTTTAATAAGTCTTTTTTTAGATCGGTTCTTGTGCGTTTCCAGTTATTATTATCCTTCTGAAATAACACCCCATGTAAGCCACAGCAATATATCTCTCTGTCGTTTAGTCCCCATATATGGTTTAATGAATATCGGTTACCCAAATCGAATACTTTCCATGCCTCACCAGACTTATAATGTATTTTACCATCCATGGAGCAGATATACACATAGCCGGATGGAGATTGCCACATTGATGTTAACCATTCCTTAACGGAGTATTCACATTCTATCTTTGTATTTATCACTCGAACAATTGCAGAACTAAAAAATTGCCAATCTCCAGGGATTTCAGCATCTTCAATATGAACCAATAGTCGAATATTTGCGGGGGTGTGTCCGCAAAGGTCGTAAATGGTATAAATTTTTTCTCGTTTTTCCATTACAACCATCCTTGCAAAGTGGGGCTTTATCAGGAATATGGTTTTCTTAAAACGGTGTCCTTTGTAACTCCTATAGATTCCATATATGTATCAACAATTTTCATAATGCATTCTGCCTCTTCTTCCGACATAGGTACAGCCTCTTTTAAATTCTTCTTTTCCTGCGCTCTGAGGTCTCGATAAGTAGGGCGTTTTTTTAAACGATTGGCCCAATCCTTCTGTTTTTGCGAGACTCTGTAATGTTGGGTTCCTTTGCGGCTATCTTTCAAGCAAATGGCAGGGGCATCGTTCTCATTATATTTTGGGGTGTTATAGTAAGGCTCGCCTCTTCTCTCAGACATGAAGCATGCGTTTTGCACAAGATGATGGGATTGCTTCCCTTTTCCACAATTTTTATTTCCGTGACGGTGCAATTTGAATTTAATGTAAGTTTGTTTGCATTTTTCCAGTATATAGGTTGTCATATTTTCTATTCCTGGAATCGTAAGAGCTTCATTGGGCAGCGGACTTGCATGATTAGAGGTCGTCATATCCAGATGTCGAACTATATTTTCGCCTTCAATCTTTACATCCATCGACCAGGAGATAAAATAAACCTTTCCCCCAATCGTGTGTGTAACCACTCCCATACCAAAAGAACGTGTAGCAGCTTCGTCGCCTTTGCATTTTTTATAGTAAGACTTGTTTTTTAGCATAATCTCTTTTTTGTTAATCTTTACCTTTTTACTTCCGGAAGTGGTATCACTGGAAAACGAAAAGAGGGGATATGGAATGGGAACCGGCCCAGCCGGGGGGGAAGGCGGCGAAAGACAAACATCCGGGAAAGCTGCGATAACTTTGCCCTGCCCGGCTTTACAGGCAATGGCCATTCCATTTGCAAAGACGTTATTAGGCATTATGCAAACCTGTAGTTGATAAAACAATAGATGCTGCTCTTTCTGCCGATCTGGAGGAACTAAATACTAACGCACTCCTCCCGGGAGCGTAACCCTTTGAAAAAGCCACAGCGGCGATAATTGTCATACATGCAGGTAACGCAACACCTGTATCCCCCAATTGTTCAGCAGGAAGCCACAGTTCAAAGTGATCTTTATGAACCCGTTGTACCCTGGCTAATGCGGTGGAAGCTTCCATGAAATCCAGTCGCTCTCCGGCAATGCTGCCAATACGAAAATCGATCGAATGCAAAGGAATACCGGCATCTTTCAGGCTTTCTTTGATCGCGTTTGCAAGTCCGATTCCAAGAGTGGGCTTATCCTTTTCAAGAACAGACAATTCCTTATTTAGGCCAATTCCGGCAACTATTAACATTGATTTGACCTGCCGAGAAAAACGAGATACCCATAATGCCCCTGCCCCTTCTCCGGGAATTACCCCATCGGAATTGTGCTCGGTTTTTAAGCGATCATTATTCTCCAAAAACGCCAACATCCGTCCATTCACCAGAGAATCTCCGGCAGCAATAATACAGGCGTCAAAATGAGAATCGTTTAGAATTTTCCGTGCTCTTATGAGCGAGCGAAAAAAACCGGTTTTTCCCTCCGGATAGATTTCAATCCTATCGGGTGCAATTTCCCCCAAACCTTCATTGATATCGGCTGCCATATAATCCAGCAGATTTTCTGGAAAATCGGGGCGATCCAGGGTATCAATATGAATCAGTAAGCAAACTTTCTGAGGTATATACTTTCGATGGGCAGGGTGAGATAGGATGCACTCACGAATTGCCAGAACCAACAATTGTATCGTTCGCTGATAGCCTTGCCGGTTCGGAACCGCCTCTATAGCGGGGGCAGCGATGATTGGGTTCCCAAAATGATCATGAAATGGGATCTCCTCGAAACGCGAAATACCTGCCCGAATAGCCGCGCAACACGAAGGCGCGTTTAATCCGATTGATGAAACCATTCCCACCGATTCGACCGAAAGCCACTTGCTGGAATCAAATTTCTTCAGAGAGTTCATGTAAGTCTGCCCATTTAATATATCTTTTACCTGTTTCTAAAGCTCGTAGTCTTGCTTTACTTGGAGCGCCTACCCAGATTTCGTATAAGAAATTCGGTTTTTCTTTTAGCCGGGTTGAACCTCGCCAGGTCAGGATGCAGCGTCGCTTATCCGGTTCGATAATAACCGTGTCCAAAATATTGCGGAGTTCTTCATTATGTGATCTATAAATTAGTTTTACAGGAACTTCAAAAACCGGCAACCTGAACGCCATCTTCCCCTCCGGAGTCAGGTTAACCAGCCGTACCGCTTCCCCTCCCCGCAGGTGTTCGCACCATTGATCCTCCGGGGCTGCCTGAAAATAGCGATTATCAAAATCAGGTGGGAGAAAAGGATAATGTTCATCCAGCCATTGTTGATCGTAAGTTCCGGCATAAGATGCCCGAGGCTGCCAGGCGCGGCCAACTACTCCGAATGCCATCGGTTTATATTTCCCATCCGGCTTCGTGATCGGGTTGTTAATTTCTTCAGTATTGGGTAACGGTTTGCCGTCCATCAAGGCCAGATCTGTGTTGGTATAATATCCCTTTCCTACATGATTTAGCAGGTAAGTGCGATGTTTCGCCGGGTCTTTGTGCGTATCATCGACTCCCCCAAAGGCGTTCTCATAGGTTATAGGCATTACCGTAAAGGGTTCCGGAGGAGTGGGGCTTACCGACATCAACCCTCGTTTCCAATAGCGATTTCCCACTACGTTGAAGGATTTTACCATTTTTCCTACTTGAAGAGAAACCGTTACTCTGGTAGCCGGCTTACTTCCCGGAGCATACGCACTACCGTTCAGAAGTACGTCCGTTTTCGGCTTAAACAGGGCGAAGTCGGTTTCATACTTAACGGCGCTGAATCCGGGTTCACTGTAGAACTCATCGGCGTAAACCAACGGTTGCTGCTCATCCGAGGGAGCACATGTGCCGTCGTCTTTGATGGTAAAGGTGACTTTTGCCACGACCAGAACATGCTCATATCCATGCTTATCTGTGGCAAGTGTAACACCTGCTTCTATGTTGCCAAACGTGACCAGATTCATGGGAGGTATTCCGTCTAATTAATCTGCACCGACCCGCCCTTAATCCGATTCACCCCCGAAGAGCGGCTCAG
>CAYQGB010000133.1:0-9766 GCA_964416895.1 uncultured Calditrichaceae bacterium | reverse complement strand
CGCCTGCATATTCTTCCACCTAACCCTACAAGAATTTCTGAAACAGACCACTAAGGTAACGGAAACCGAATCAGATCGAAGATCCCGAACCATCGGGAGAATCGGGTCGGCAGATCTCAATCCATCGGAAGAATGGGGGAAACGGGGATCGGGTTCATCCTCCGGATTGACAATTTCTCAAATGGCACATGATGGTACACTCATACCCCAATATCCTGATTTCCCCGAACTTGCTCCTTCAGTAATTTTCGCAAATCAACTTTTGTGATGTGAGACAAGTAAGGAGAGGCCTGAACGGTTACCTTTGTTGCCCTTTTCGCCGGTACGGTCAAGTAGAAGGGTTGAATTTGGCAAATTCAAGGCCTGCCGGTTTAAAATCAGGTTTGAAGGATGGATTTTTGATCCTTCCGTGTAATTATTTTACACTCCCCCTCCTCTCCATCAAATGCTTACGGTTGAACCCCTCCCTCTCAAGGTATAATCCTTGATAAGCTGTGCAAGAATTTTACAGCCTGCTCACTTTTCCCCCTGAGCGCACAGATTGGCCAGACTGGCCAAACTGTCTGAAGCCCCGATGGCGATCAGGCGATCTCCCGGTAAGATTTTTTCGGTGGAGGTGGGGTTGTAGATGAAGCGCCCATCCTGTCGAAAGATGGCCACAATGATGATGTTCAAGGTCTGCCGAATGGAGGATTCCGCCAGGCTTTTGTGAATCAGGGGGGAATTTTCGTTTACGGCAATTTCTTCCAGATGCAGATCCACCCCTTTTTTGTGGTAAACGATGTCCATAAAATCTACCACTGCCGGGCGCACCAGCATATGCACCATGCGGCTGGCCCCGATTTCATAGGGATTGACGATCCGGTCGGCGCCGGCGCGCATAAGCTTGATTTCCGTGCCATCTTCGATAGCCCGGCTAACCACGAACACCCGGGGATTGAGCACTTTGGCCGACAGAGTGGCGAACACGTTATCGGCGTCGCTGGGCAGCACGGCGATCAGGCCGGCAGCCCGGTCAATCCCGGCGGTTTGTAACACTTCGTCCTGGGTGGCGTCCCCGTTGATGAACAGATACCCGGCGGCGGCAATGTCATCAATTCGAGCGGGGTCTTTTTCGATCACCACAAAGGGCTGGTTCAGGGCATGGAGTTCTTCGGCAATCTGCTTCCCCAGACGCCCGAATCCACACACGATATAGTGCCCCTGCAATTCACCGATTTTGCGATTCACCCTTCTCCTCCAGAAAATTCGGGATTCGATGAGCAGTTGCGCCGCCCGCCCGCCGATGTAGGCGATGGTGCTGAATCCGGCAATGATCACCCCCACGGTGAATAACCGCCCTGCGGGAGACAGGGGGCGCACTTCGGCAAAGCCGGTGGTGGTGATGGAAATGATGGTCATGTAAAAAGATTCCAGAAACGCCCACCCTTCGATGAGCATATAGCCGGTCGTTCCTGCCAGAATTACCAGCGCGAGGATGAGCAATGCGGTGCGGATTTGCCTTACTGCCATGCGGCGCTGTTTCTCCTTCCGTGAGCGGCCAAATATAACTCCCGCTTTGGGGGAGATCAAATCGGAGAGGGCAGATTTTGGTGAAGTTTATCGTGCAAGGGTGAGCTTCGTGATGCGTGATTGCCAGGAGTGTTTGGGAGGGTGGGCGGTATGGAAAGGTTTAGCGGTCAGGGTAGTTCCCGTGATGCGTGAAAGAAAAAATCACGTTTTACCCCCTTGTGACGGGGGTACGCTTCACAGTAACGTGCTCATGTTCGGTAGAAGGAGGTTGCCTCAGGTTTTGAGGAGAGTTTTCAGCAACTTGCGGGGAGTGATTTTTCCGGAAACCAGTCGGGGAAATTCCTTTTGAAACCGGGCTTCCCGTTGGGGAGTCCAGAACTGTTCCAGAACCGCGGCTTCGATCTGGCGGCGCAACCGCTTTTCGAGGTGGGCCGTGCGCCGTTTTTCCAGCAGACCCTCCCGTTCCAGATATGCCCGATGTTCCAGCACTTTCTGAAATACCGTCTCGATGCCTTTCCCGGCGGTGGCCACGGTTTGTAGAATGGGCGGCTCCCATCCGGATTCGCCGGCGCTGCGCAGGTGGAGGGTCAACCGCAAATCCCGGGCAAACACCTCCGCCCCTTCCCGATCGGCTTTGTTGACCACAAACAGGTCGGCGATTTCCATCAGCCCGGCCTTCATCGCCTGAACCGAGTCGCCGCTTTCCGGCACCAGCACCACCACCGTGGTATCGGCGGCATCGGCGATGTCCAGCTCCATCTGCCCCACGCCCACGGTCTCCAGTAGAATAATCTGGTATCCGGCGGCATCCAGAACATCGGCCACCTCCTGGGCGCGTTCCGCCAGCCCTCCCGTGCTGCCCCGACTGGCCATGCTGCGCACAAACACCTCCGGATCGGTGGCAAACTCGCTCATGCGGATGCGGTCGCCCAACAGCGCGCCTCCGGTAAAGGGGCTGGTGGGATCCACCGCCACGATCCCCACCCGGCGACCCTGCTGACGGAACTGCCGGGTCAGGGCGGCGGTGAGGGTGCTTTTCCCCGCGCCGGGCGGCCCGGTAATCCCGATGCGATAGGCCTGCCCCAGGAAAGGATATAACTGATCCAGCAGCGCAGCGGCTTCCGGCGCCTGGTTTTCGATCAGGCTCATGCACCGGGCAATGGCCCGCCGATCCCGGGAGCGGATGTGTTCAATCAATTCACGCATGGATGCTTAATTCACACTTCGGTGCTTAATTTTCCGAAGCAATCGGTAAGTGGGGGCCAATATAACCAATGATGATCTTTCGTGTGCTTTCAAGAGGGAAGAAATATAATCGCCAGGAACCGGGGTTAAGGCTGATGTGCCAGGTAAATATCCGTCGGTGACCATCCGGGCAGAGAAATGTACGGAAGTTTCCATACTGCTGAAGAGTTGCCTGACTCTCGGTGCGAGGCCTGCCTTTTATTAGAGATTGGGAAGGATCGAATGGGCCTGAATCCCAATGATCGCAATACCTTTGAAGTTCCTGGAGGCGCTCTTTAACCTGGCGTAACAGTGGATGGGAAGAATGGATCTGGCGAAGTTGTTGACGTACGGATTCGCAAAATATTAACGCGGGAAATAGCTCTTCCCTTCGATACCAGATGTCAGTACCATCGTGGATGGAATCCTGAACGCGATGAGATATCCACTCCCGATGAGTATCCACATGCTCCGGTTTGCTTGCATGGGGGATACAGATCATTTCTTCGGTTATTTCATCGCTTTCCGGCTCCATGTATTGAAGCACCAACCCCTCAATGATCGCCCGATCCCATTGGGAATTGCTAAGAAAACTTATCGCTAACGCATCCATCCAGTATGCATAACGAAACCCCTCGGCGCGCTGATCATTATAGTAAACATCCATCAACTCCACCGGGGTGACCCCTTCAATAGGGGCAAAATTTTCCAGGTAAGGATATTTGGTCGTCAGGGTTTTAATATACAACCTTTCATCGCGATCAACACCGGAATCATTTAGCCATTGAGCAATGGTGTAATCCCGAGTCAGTTTGATCTGGTAAAATATTTGCCCGGTACGGAGAATCTGTTTTGTGCCGATTTGAACGGCTGCCTGAATGGTTTCCCGAAAAGTGGTCATCCATTCTCTGGCAGTATAAATATTGGGAGCATATGTTTGGTGAGAAAGTTCGTTCAATACTAATTCTACGGACATTACTCATTCTTCTCCTTTGGACGAAGTAATGCATCCAGGCTTCTTTCCCATTCATCAAAAAATCCCTCCGGCCAGTGGTCAATACGGCCGTTATGATCAATTTGGGGGGAATTTACCACCACCCGGCTAAATGTTTCATAATTACGACGTTCAAAATAATTTAGGGAAACACTTTGGGGATTGAGCTTCCCATCGTGAACAGCCAGGCGGATCCCATTCAACAGATGGTCGCTATGGGTCTCCACAATAATTTGCACGCCACTACTTGCGGCGTAAGCGATCAGTTTTCCGATATTTACCTGACCTTTTGGGTGGAGATGGGCTTCGGGATTCTCTAACAATACCAGAGCATCTTTATTCGACGACAGGATGGCGATAAGTAGGGAAAGGGTATAAGTAATTCCAAAACCGGTGTTGGTAGAACGATAGGGGCTGCTAACCTGCTTACCGAATTCAAATGAATATTGCAGACTTACCAGATCCATTTCTGAGTAGGGTTTTACGTCTATTCGCACGCCCGGACTGATTTCTCTCAGCCAGGCTTCTACTTGATCCTTTAAAGAAGATGACTTTCCTTGCCAATGCTGCATGGCGGTTAGTACTCGGTGAGAGTCTCCAAACTGATGCAAAAAGTGGGCTGCATATTCCCCTCGGCTGCCTAATTGATGGTGTTGTCTTACCTGGTAATCGGACATTTCAAAAGAGGTGCGTGGGCCAATTCGCTCCGCCTGAAGGTAGTGAAATGCATCGTTAAACAGACTGGCTTTGTAAATCTTGTCCGGTACCTTAGGAGAAGTTTGTTCCAGAACATCTGCTTCGCGATCATATTTAAACACCCAGTTCGCCCGGGTTTTATTGTCTAACTCAATTTCAAAACCGATGCGCTCTTCTTTTGCATCCTCAAACAACACGTCCCTTGCCGTTCCCAAACTGATCAACTCTCCATTTAGAGCAATTAACTTTTTGGTCAACAGGCCCTGAAGATACGATTGGCGCAGCAAAAGCAGAGCTTGAAGAACTGTGGATTTACCCATCCCGTTTAACCCGGACAGGAGAGTAAGAGACCTCAGTTCCAGTGTCTCGTCTTCAAAACATTTAAAGTTTTTAAGCCGCAAACGGCGAATCACGACAAAACCTCCTTAATAATGCGTTCAATGGCGCCAAATCGGATTCTTACTTTTTTGATGTCCCCGGTTCCTTGAGAAACCGAGCGTTCAAAATCAGGGTCATGCATAAGGCTGGCAAACTTCCTTTTCAACAACTCTTTCCGTTGGATCAGCAGTTCAACTTGTTGATCGGATAGTTTGTTGAGATTGACTGACCAGGCCTCCAGCAACGCCTTGTTAATCGGGGAACGATAATAGCCTTCACCATAATATTTTCGAAAAGCGTTGTTGCCAAATATTGCCCGGGCCGCCCTCATGGTTCGGTAAAACTGTTTTCGCAAATTCTCAATTTCTTTATCGGACATCTTGTTAATGCGAACCATGGTCTCGTTCAAAAACCGATCTAAATCCGGCACTTTATATTCTGTGTAGGGAACCAGGGTAAATGCCAGAAATCGAAGTACGCACTCTCGATCCGCCATTCGAGTATCGCGAATGCCGTAATCAGTGGCCTGTTTGAATTCTTTTGATTCGGCAAGTTCATTCAACAGGCGGGTTGCTTTTCCCTGATATAAAGCATGACGGATTTCCTGCGCCGACAGCGGCAATCCACCGGTGTTGATGCGCTTAAAAATGTTGAATTTTACATTCTCCGGAGTGCCCTTCTCAATTTTATACACCACTATCTGAGTTTCCAAAATTCTTCGCTGAAAGCCCCGGGTGAGTTCATCAAATCCTTTGCCATTCAACTCGGTCAAAAACTCCAGCTCTACCAGCTTTAAAGTTTTATCAATGACAAAGCGCTTAATCGCCGTTAAGCGTTGCAAACCATCTACTACCAGCCAATGATCGTCATCGGTGCCATCAAAATAAAATGCGGGAAGGGGAATGCGAATCAACATCGATTCGATTAATCGGCTTTGAGCGCCTTCTTTCCAGATTCCCGCTTTACGCTGAAAATCCGGATATAAATCCAGTTCGTTTTCCCGGATTCTGGCGCAAATTAAGTCAATGGTCATGGGAAGTTGGGCGACTCGAATTTGGGTAGGATCAAAGGGTTCAATAATGGTTTCTTCACTGAGAATTTGTTCTTCCTCGACCCCGGTGTCCCCTTCGGCATATATCAATTTTTTCTGTTCTTCTTCCAACTCTTTAAAAATAGTCTGTTCGGACATTTTTAATTCTCCTGTATTCTTTTCTATCCCCCACGTAAATCACCAACAATATACTAACGTTTTGAGGCTTTTATCTTCGAATCTTTAATCTTCCCCCTCTATCCCGTTTTTACCGTTCTGCAACATTCCCAACTTCTGCTCAGCTATGTTGCGGTTAACGGCACAATCTCTGCCATCACTTTCTCTTTGGTGCGCCACAACCGGGCGACGGTAGGGGGCAGGCCGTAGCGGGGCGGCCCGGCGCTGCCGGGATTCAAATACAGCACCCCGTTGTGTTCCTCCTGATAGGGGCGATGGGTATGCCCGAAGATGACCACCCGAATATCCGCCGCTGCCGGATCGATGTCCAGCCCATCACGATCGTGGAGCAGATACATCAGCAGATTGTTCCATTCCACCACTTCCGCCCAGGGGAGGGCCCCGGCCCAGCTTCCGTGATCCACATTCCCCCGCACCGCCACCACCGGAGCAATTTGCCGCAATCGCTCCAGAATCTCCGGTTTGCCCACATCCCCGGCGTGCAAAATCAATTCACATCCCCGGAGGGCTTCCACCGCCTCCGAACGCAGCAGGCCGTGGGTATCGGAAATAACTCCCACCATTCGCTTTTTCACCGATCTCCTCAGAATTGGGGTTTTTCCCAGCTGGGCGTAATCACGCTGCCCTCGTCTTCGCTGTTTTCGATGTGCAGAAAAACATCCATCTCCTGCTGAAGTTCGTCCACATGGGAGATAACTCCCACGATCCGACCTTCCCGGCGCAGGGTTTTCAGGGTGTCAAATACCACCCGCAACGACTCTCGATCCAGGGTGCCGAAGCCTTCGTCCAGGAAGAAGAACCGCTGGGACGCCCCGGCCAGCTGCTGTACGTGATCGGAGAGCGCCAGGGCCAGGCACAGCGCGGCCTGAAAGGTCTGCCCTCCGGAGAGGGTCTTGATGCTGCGCAACCGCCCGTCGTTCAGGAAGTCCCGCACCAGAAAAGAGTTGTCCTCGCTCAGTTCCAGGCGTAACTGCCGCCGGGTCAGTTGTTGAAAACGTTCGTTGGCCGCCTGGCACAACTCCCGCAGATAAACCGAGGCCACGAACTCCACGAACTTACTGCCCTGGAACATGCTTTTCAAGAGCTTCAAATTTTCCGCCCGTTTCCGCAACGCTTCCAGTTGCTGTTCCACCTTCTGGCGGGTTTCCCACCGCTGCTTGAGATCCTGGACTGCCTGTTCCAGAGCGCCCAGCGTCTTTTGCCGTTCCTGTTGTTGTTCTTTCAGTTCGGCGATCTCTTCCTGTAGCCGCTGATGCACCCCGGCGTCGTAGGTTTTCCCCTGCATCTGTTTTTGCAAATCGTTCAGAAGTTGGCGGGTGCTTTTTAAAGCGCTCTCAAACTCGGCGATGGCCTTTTTTTCCCCCTCCACATCCAGTTCCCGGCTGAGGATTTCTTCCACCTCCTCCAGTCGGGAATACACCGAAGCCTTCAGTTGGTGGGAGAGGCGATCCTGCAACTGCTGCACCGTTTTTTGCTGCGCCTGCATCTGTTGTTGGGCCTGTTCGAGACGTCCCCGCAATGCAGCCACCCGGTTTCCCAGTTCCTGCACTTCCCGATCTCGCTCCTGAAACGCTTTCTCAATTTTGGCTTTGCGGCGCCATCGCTCTTCTCGCTCCCGTTGAATGGCCGCCTTATCTTGATCCCGGTATGCCCCCAAATCAAGATGCTGCATCTGTTCCAGAAGCGTTTGGCGGCGGGTTTCCGCTTCCCCACGCTGTTGCTTCAACCGGTTCAGGGCGTCCTGCAGGGCCTCCTGCTGATTCCGGGCCTCTTCTTGCTGCTCGGCAAGATGCTCCTGTTTCTGCTCCAGAGCGTTCAGCTCCTCCTCGATTTGCCGGGCTTCTTCAAAGGCGGCCTGAAGCGCTTCCTCGTCGTCGGGGTCGAATTCTTTCCACACGAACCGGGCGCGGTGGTTTTGCATTTCCGCTTCCATCTCCTCCAGCCGCCGGCGTACCTCCCGGTGTTGATTTTCCAGAAGCTCTGCCTTGCTGAAAAGCTCCCCCAAGCGCGCCCGGATTTGATCCGCCTGCTGCCGCCGTTCCTGAAGGGCGGCGCGCTTCTGTCTGGTGCGGGCAAGGGTTTCTTCCACCTCTTCCCGGCGGAGCACCCGGGGATGTTCGGTGGAACCGCACACGGGACAGGGTTCACCTTCCTTCAGGGTGGAAGCCAGGCGGCTCAACTCCGCCTGCACCTGCAGGTGCTCCAGCTCCTGATCCAGTTGCTCCACCCCGGCCTCCAGTTCACCCCGGAGTTCTTCCACCCGTCGGATCAGTTCCGGTAGCGGCAGGGCCGCCATCTCCTCCGGCGCCCAATCGGTCAGGCGGTGTTCGGAGATCAGGCGGCGCTTGTGCTGTTCCAGCGCCTGCAAGTCGCGGTTGCGCTTTCCGGCTTCCGCCTGCAACTCCTCGATCCTCTCCTGAAGGCGATGGCGCTCCCGAAGCCACTCCCGAATCTGTTCCAGCTTCTTCATCTCCTGCTGCTTTTGTCGGAGTTGTTTCCGCTGCTCCGATGCCGCCTGTAAATCCGCCGTCACCGCCTTCAGGGTCTCCCGGCGCAGGCGCAGTTCTTTCTGTCGTTGCTCAATATCTTGCCTGAATTTCTCCATCCGGGTTTCCAGATCCCGAATCTCCAGCAGGCGGGACAGGTCCTCCGCTTCCTGCTGGAGCCGTTCGCGGCCCTCGTATTCGGCTTTAATTTGCTCCAGCGCTTTTTGGGCCTCCTGCCAGCGCCGGGAAAGCTGCTGTTCCTGGCGCTGTTTTTCCTCCACCTCTTTTTTTAGCACCGTCAGGCGGCGGCGCTCTTCCCGATAGCGATTCAGCAGTTCCCCGAATTTGAGCCGACATTCCTCGTAGGTCGCCAGCCGCTTCCGGCGCTCCTCAAAGGCGGGTGCCTGTTCCTGCAGTTGGCGCAACCGCTCTTCCTGTCGGGCAAGGTTTTCCCCTATGTCTTTCAACCGCCGGAGGTCGGCTTCCTGCTGTTCCTTCTGGCGGAGCCGGCGCTGCAATTTTTGGAGGGTTTTTTTCAGAGCGGCGGCTTCGGCTTCTTTTTCCCGGATGACCTCCGGGTTGGCTTCGCCCAACTCTCGCAATCGCCCTTCCAGCCGGTTGATCTCCTCCGTGTTGCGCTGCTCCACCTGACGGGTGTTCTCGTAAAGTTCAAACCGTTCCAGATGGAAGATTTCCCGGAGCATTCGGGTGCGGTCGGCGCTGTTAAGCTGGAGGAATTCCTGAAATTTTCCCTGGGGGATGATGATGGTGCGGCGAAAGTTTTCGTAGCTCAGGCCGAGCAGTTCCGCGGGATTCACCTCCACCGGCTCCCACTCTTTGCCCGCCCGCCGATACTGCGCCCGCTTGAAGGCTTTAACCTCGGCGTAGTTCTTTTTGGGGCGTTTGCCCTGCACCACGAAGCGGTATTCCTGGCCGTCTTTCCCCGCCCGGCAAACAAACTCGATGTACAATTCGGAAGCCTTCAAATTCATCATGTTGTAATAACGATTGTCCCGGCGGTGGAGGCGTTCGGTTTCGCCGTAGAGGGCAAAGGAGATCGCTTCTAACAGGGTGGATTTCCCGCTGCCCACCGGCCCGAAGATACCGAACAATTGGGCTTCGGTCAGGCGGGTAAAGTCAACGGTCTGCTCCTGCCGGTAGGAGTAGAGGCCTTTCACGGTCAGTCGAAGGGGGATCATAGGTCTACCATAACGCCTGGCAATTTGGGTAACTCAACGTGATGCGTGA
>CAYQGB010000132.1:8108-9878 GCA_964416895.1 uncultured Calditrichaceae bacterium | reverse complement strand
CAGTGAATATCCTCCCGGCAATTGTCTTTTTCCAGAACGGTGCGACACAACGAGAATGATGAAACACCAGATAGCTGAACACCTCTTTCCCTTTTTTCCCCGACCAGTGGCTCAATCGCCGGCCGTTAAGCTCCACGGAGAATTCTCCCAGAAAATGGCCCCGGAGCCGGGGAGCGCTCCGGGCAGGCATCCGAAGACAATATTTCTCCCTTTTTTATCTCTCCAGAACGTGTTACATTCACCCGTGCTGAAAGCACTTTTCGCTGCCACGCATGACCCAAATTACCGAAGCGGACCATACTATGCCCCCTCTTCAATGATGGAGCGACATGGCATAAAAGCGATTCTTATTCTGATTTCGGTGATATTATTGCTCTCGCCTCTCACGGAAGCGCAAACGCAGCCTCCTTCCCGGGTGGAGTTGCTCCGTAAAAAGCGTCTGGAAAAAGCCCACCGCCTGCATCCTTATCGTCCGGGTCGGCTGGAACGGCTGTTCATGTTCATTGAAGAAGGCCACATTCAGGCCATTTTGTCCCGGGGATTCGCCGGATTCTATCCCGTATTTGGGGGGATTCGCACGGGAGCGGGCACCGCCGGAGGTATTCTTTTCCGTCCTCGCCTTCCCCGGCGATATCTTCACGTGTCGCTTCGGGCCGCCTTCAGCATCCGCTCCTATCAGGGATATCAGGGGGTCATCGGCTTTACCCCTCGCCGATGGAGCGTGCTGGGATTCATCCGATACCGGCAGATGCCCAAAGAGGATTTTTTCGGTATCGGAGGGAATTCCCGTGCTGAATTGCGCAGCACCTATCGGTTGAACGATTTTCAGGTTGGTGGAGCCGCGGGGGTGTTTCTGGGTCAGAGCGTTTCGGCCATGGTGCAGCTATCTTTTCTTCGAAATGACCCGGGGCCCGGCAAAGAGAGGAGCGTCCCTCAGGTGGGGGATGTTTTCCCGGAAACGGAGGCTCCCGGCTTAACCGAAGCCGTCGGCTTCCTCATCTCTCGCCTGCAATTGCGTTTCGACTTCCGAAACATCCGGAAAAACCGCCTCACTCCCCGGGCCTTTGCCCTGCAGGATGATCCTCTGGCCGCCCGAACCTTGAACCCGGATCGGGGAGTGCTGCTGGAATTGCAACTCAGCCGCTACGACGATGTGGATACCGATCGATACAGTTTCCATCGGCTGAATGTGGAATTGCAGGAATACTTTTCCTTCTATCGCGCCCATCAGGTGCTGGCCTTTCGGCAGTTTGTCTCCATCACCGATCGGAACGGGCATGGGGAAATCCCCATTTACCTGATGCAAACCCTGGGTGGGGGCAACAGCCTGCGGGCCTATCGGGATTTCCGCTTCCGGGATAACCACGTGTTGCTGCTGAACGGTGAATACCGCTGGCGCGCCTGGACCGGTCTGCAAATGGCGCTCTTCTTTGACGCCGGAAAAGCGGTTTCCCGGCGGAGTGGGCTGAATTTCGCCCGGATGATCACCAGCTACGGTATCGGCGCCCGTATTCGCACCTCCCGGGCCATTCTATTGCGGGTTGGCTATGCCCGAAGCCGGGAGGGAGGTCGGGCATTTATTAAGTTTGATAATATTTTTTAGAGGATGGGGGTATTGGGTATTGGGTATTGGGTATTGGGTATTGGGTATTGGGTATTGGGTGTTCGGGTGTTCGGGTGTTCGGGTGTTCGGGTGTTTGGGTGTTCGGGTGTTCGGGTATCTTACACTTCCCCTAACTTTCCCCTTTCCCCTCATATCCTAATAGCCTA
>CAYQGB010000132.1:0-8008 GCA_964416895.1 uncultured Calditrichaceae bacterium | reverse complement strand
GGGTATCTTACACTTCCCCTAACTTTCCCCTTTCCCCTCATATCCTAATAGCCTAATAGCCCAACCCCCTTCACCAGGGAACGAAACTTCAGGCAGATGATGCACCGACCTTACAGAACATGGATTTTCTTCCTCACCACAGCCATTCTGATGGGAGGATGGTTCCCGGTGACGGCGCAGGTGTTTTTTCCCGATGATCCCCTGGGGCACGATCCGGACACGCTGGACAGTCCGCCGCCGGAAGAATCCATTATCTCTCAATACTATGATTTTTTTGAAAATACCTTTCTGCATCGTGGCGCCGCTCACCGGGGCCCGGCGGAAAACGTCAACACCTTGGGCGAGGTACCCAACTCGTCCTGGTACACCAACCGGCATTACCGGCGCCGCATGAGCATCGCGGAGTTGATGCGAGGCCCCAATCAATCCGACGGCCCGGATACCACCCACAACTGGTTGATCATCAAAGGCAAGGGACAGGGGATCACCCCCGGTTTTACCATCAAAGACGCCCGGGGAGACCTGTATCTGATCAAATTCGATCCCCTGACCAATCCGGAGATGGCCACAGCGGCGGAAGTCATCTGTACCAAATTCTTCTACGCCCTGGGATATAACGTCCCGGAGAACTACCTCACCTACATCTCTCCGGAAAAGCTGGTGTTAAGCCCCACCGCCACGGTGAAAGACATCTTCGGCAACAAACGCCCTCTGACGCCGGATACGCTGGAGGCCATGCTGTCCCGGGTGCCCCGGGATGGCCGGGGCTACTTCCGGGTGATCGCCAGCAAATTCCTCTCCGGCAAACCGGTCGGCCCGTTCCGGTATTATGGCACCCGCCCGGATGACCCCAACGACGTCATCCCCCACGAAGCCCGCCGGGAACTGCGGGGGCTGCGGGTCTTTTGCGCCTGGCTCAACCATGACGACTCCCGCAGCGTGAACACCCTGGATATGTACGTGGAAGAGGACGGTCGCCACTTTGTGCGCCACTATCTCATCGACTTTGGTTCCACCCTGGGGAGCGGCAGCGTAAAGGTGCAAAGCTATCGCGCCGGGAATGAATACATTTTTGAGCTGACCCCGATCCTGAAAAGCCTGTTCACCCTGGGGCTGTGGGTGCGTCCCTGGGTAAAGGTGAAATATCCCCCCTACCCTTCCATCGGCCGTTTCGAGGGCGATTTCTTCGATCCCCGAAAGTGGAAGCCGGAGTACCCCAACCCGGCCTTCAACAACTGCGACGGGGAAGATGCCTTCTGGGCCGCCAAGCAGGTCATGCATTTCACCGATGAGGAAATTCGGGCGATCGTTTCCACCGGGCAACTCTCTGACAAAGCGGCAGAAGCGTATCTGGTTCGCACGCTGATCAAACGGCGGGACAAGATCGGCCAGGCGTACCTGCGGTTCGGCGGGGGACTGGATCGATTTCGGGTGAATGAGGAGAATCGGTTACAGTTTGATGATTTACCGGCGCAATACGGTCTGGAACCTTCCGGCAGGGAGCGGCGCATCCGGTGGCAAACGTTTGATAACCTCACCGGCAAAGCGGGTAAAGTGCTCCACGAACTCCACAGCCGCGCCCTCCGGCTTGCCATTCCCTCCACGGAGAGCGCCTACCTGATGGTCACCATCGAAACGCCGGGAGTGGGCACAACCCGGGTATTTTTGAGACGAGAAGGGGAAAAATACGCCGTGGTCGGGGTTCGGCGGGAAGCCTTCCGGAAATGATTATACGGTTTCCTCAACTTCTTCCTGAATTTGCAGTTCTCGAGAAGGCGCCGCCCGGCCCATTACCCCCCGACGCCACAGGGCGAGCACGGATTTGAGGGCCTGCAAAGGGGCGTTGTCCACCATCGAATTGCGATAGACGCAAAACAGGGAGCAGCCCGCCTCGCACCCCTTGTAGGTATGGGAATGTTGCTTCAAATCCTTTCGGGAATATTCCAGTACCGGTCGATCCAATCGTCCCCGTTGGGCGGAGCAAAACTGCACCTTACCGAATTCATCCACATACAGGAATCGGGAACCGGCCCGGCACTTCCAGCGGGGAAATTTCCCCTGCAATAGCTGGCGGCCGTACTCATACTCCATCAGCGAACCCACCCGGCTGTGGCGGAAATGGTATTCCCACAGTTCCAGATATTCCTCCCCGGAGATCTCCACCATTCCCCGATCGTTGTGCACCAGATTCACCGTGACCACGAACCCCATCCGGGCCACTTCCCGAACCATTTCCCGAAACTCTTCCCGGGAGGCTTCGCACAGCACGATGTTCAGGTGCACGTCAAATGCAGCCAGTTGCCGCAGCCGTTCCAGCTTCTGAGCCAGGGTTTTCATGGACTTCTGGATATACAGGTCGGGATCGGGGTGCAGGGTGTCGATGCTCACCTGCAGGTTGTCCAGGCCGGCTTCATTTAAGGCCTCGATCTTCTTTCGGGAAAGCAGAAACCCGTTGGTGGTGATGGAGACCTGAGCTTTTCGCCGGGCATGGCGCACAATGTCTCCGATATGGGGGTGCAACAGCGGCTCTCCGCCCAACAGGGCGATGTTGATCACCCGCAGGCGGTGCAGGGCATCAATCCGCTGTTGCAAAATTTCCAGAGGGATGGGAGGGGAGAAATTGTCGTATTCGGTGCAATAACCGCAACTAAGGTTACAGCGGCGGGTAACGATCAACTGGGCTTCTACCGGTGCCCGGAAAAACAACAATCGGATGGCGCTGCGAAGGGGGTTTCGGATACGCATGGCTTCCTCCCGTGAAATGGTTTGGTCCCACCGGGGTGGAACAAAGGTCGTGCATCTGCATTACCAATACGATTCTCAGGGCGTATCCCCCCTTCCCGGCCTCCTGTTTTCATTCAGGGATTGATGCCAAACCGCTCCATCATGGAATACAGCCGCCGCCGGGTGATGCCCAGCAGTTCGGCGGCGCGGGTTTTGTTGCCCCGGGCCTTCTCCAGCGCCTGATGAATCAACTCCTTCTCAAATTCATCCAGTTGAATTCCCTCCTCCGGCAGCTCAAACCTTCCCTGCGAGCTACGGGATCGACCGGGCGAGCGAATATGCGCCGGCAGATCCTCCGGGCGGATCATCCCCTCGCTGACAATCCCTGCCCGTTCGATGGCGTTCTGCAACTCCCGCACGTTGCCGGGCCAGTCATAATCCATCAGCAGGGCCAGCGCCTCCCGAACAATGCCGGTGGCGGGAGACTGTTGCAGAAAATGGTGCACCAGCGCGGGAATATCCTCCTTGCGTTCCCGCAGGGGCGGCAGGGTGATGGGAAATACATTCAGCCGATAATACAGGTCGTTGCGGAACCGCCCCTCCTCCACCATGCTCTCCAGATCCTGATGGGTGGCCGCAATAATCCGCACATCCACGATGATCCGCTCATTTCCCCCCAGGCGGTAGATTTCCTTGTTCTGGAGCACCCGGAGAATTTTGGCCTGGGTGGACAGGGTCATGTCGCCGATTTCATCCAGAAAGATGGTGCCTCCGGCGGCCTGCTCGAACTTACCCATTCGCCGCTGGGTAGCGCCGGTAAAGGCTCCCTTCTCATAGCCGAACAATTCGCTTTCCAGTAAATTCTCCGGAAGGGCGGCGCAATTCACGGTGACGAAGGGCTTCTGCGCCCGGGAGCTGGCTTCGTGGATGGCCTGTGCCACCAGTTCCTTGCCGGTGCCGCTCTCTCCCCGGATGAGCACGGTGGCGTCGTTCTCGCTGGCCTTTTTGATCAACCGATACACTTCCCGCATGGGCTTGCTGCGCCCCACAATCTTGTGGTAAAAAACCGGCTCCTCCCGGCTGCGCTTGAGCTGCCGATACTCTTTCGCCAGCCGCTGCTGCTCAAAAATCCGGCGCACCCGCAGGGTCAGTTCATCCATCTCAAACGGCTTGATCAGGTAGTCGCAGGCGCCTTTCTTCAGCGCTTCCACGGCGGTCTTCTGGGTGGCGTAGGCGGTCATGATGATCACTTCCGTTTCCGGGTAGGCTTTTTTCACCGCCTCTAACAGTTGCAGGCCGTCCATCCCCTCCATCCGCAGATCGCTGATGACCACGTCGGCGGAATTTCCCTTCAGAAATTCCAGCGCCGCTTCTCCGGAGGTGCAGTACTCCGCCTGCAAATCTTCCATCTCCAGGGCGGTCTTAACCACCTTGCAGAATTTTTCCTCGTTATCAACAATGAGAATACGAGACATGGATACAGCAGGGGTGTAAGGGTTTTCAAGGCATTGGGGATAAAACAGCACTACTTCAAGATCGAGCGCAGCAGGATGAGGAATCCGTTCTCATGGCTGCGGATGCGCTCCAGGTTCTTTCGGGCTTCTTCAAAATCAGGAGCCAGCGACAGGGCCTTCTCAAACTCCTCTTTGGCCTTGAGGTAGAGGCTGCGGCTTTTGATCAAATGAAACGTGCCCAGGTCGTTCCAGTAATCGGGATAGTGGGTATTTTCCCCGTTGTCGTGATAAAAGTAAGGTTCGTATTTGCGAATCGTTTCCAGACTCAGGCGTTCGCCGCCAAAGGCAAATCGCAGGTAAAACTCGTAAATCTTCTCCCGATCGGCCACCAGATCCACCAGCCGAAGCTGAAATTCTTCCAACTGGGGAATGATCACCTCGTGGTTGTTGTCCTTGAGCAACTCCAGAAGCTGATTGAACTGCTTCTGCCAGTACGGCTCCCGATACTTTTTCAGATCCCGCACCTGTTTCAAGTAGATGGACACCCGGGCGGGCACCGCCAGGGCTTTGGGATCTTTTACCCCTTTGAGGGAGGACTTATACAGGGCCACCCCCAGATTGAACTGGGCTTCCACATAATTGGGGTTCAGGCGGATGGCTTCTTTAAACAAAGAGGTGGCGCGATCATAATCTCCGCTGAACAGGTAGGCCAGACCAAAATAATTCAGAAAGTCGGGATATCTTTCGCTCACGGACCTGGCCTTATCGAACGTCTTCACCGCCTTCTGGAATTCTCCCGACTTTAAGTAGCCAATCCCCAGTCCCATATACGCCTGCACGTAGTTCTTATCCTGATCCATGGCGATCTTAAACTGGCGGATGGCCTCTTCATAGAGATTGCGTTTCAGGAACAGCACCCCAAGGTAGTAATGGGACTTGGGATGGCGGTATCGTTCCAGTTTGGTTTCAATCTGATACAGCGCTTCCAATTCTTCCAGCACGCTCTGATGAAAATCCTCCGTCACCTGATTCAGGAAATCGTAATCGATGTGATTCTCTTCCGAGCGCAGCCGAACGGGATATTCGCAGGAAATCAGGAACATCCCTTTTTCAAACACTTCGGAGATAATTTTCTGATGTTTGATCAGGGTGCCGGTATGTACATGAAACTCCCGATTGCCGATTTCGATTTTGTCATGGAGGCCGAAGTTTTCCAGAACAGGGGTTTGCTGGGTATCTACAATGTCGGATGCCACGGTAAACTCCACCTTCAACGATCTATAAACGGATTTACAATTGCAACGAAACTCAAAATAACACGACGGCGCGTACCGGAAAATGCGTTAAATCATATTACGCTTAGGAGAATAATTCGTAAGTAATTTATCAAACTTTTGCAAAAAAACAAAGTTTGACTTTGGGCGCCGGGAAATTCCCCGGGGCCAGAACACCGGAGCGGGGCCGCATTTCCCCAAAAGCCGTTGCCCCCGGGAACGCCCCGCGGCGCTCCATCTTCTCTCCTGGATTTTTAATCTTTACTCTTGAAACAGGCGAGACTCAATTCTCGGTAATGGATTCGGAAACGGAAACCGATTGAGACCGGGGAAAGGCCTGAAACACCTTCAGGATTCCGATGATAATCAGGGCCACCGGCCAGTACCGATCCACCACTAAGGGGAATATTGCGGGAGGAATCCACTCCAGGGCTTCGGAAAGGAAAAATACCCCCACACCGGTAACCAACCCACCTTTGACCAGTTGTTGCCACTCCCGGCGTTCCAGAGCATATCGCAGGAAAAACGCCAACCCGGCGATGATAATCATCCCGGAGATGATCACACCCCGACTCCACGGGATGGCCCGGGTAGCCCCCAGCAGCAAAAACAAACCGGTAAGGGTGATAAACGAGAAGAAATAGATTCCCCGGCGAGGTTCCCGGGAAATCCGGAGGAGCAATCCCATCAGGCCAATTCCCAGAAGCACCAGGCTGTGCACAAAATAGCCTTCTACATCCAGGTAGTTGTGGATCAGGATAGCCACACCGGCCAGAATACAAATTATTCCCACCGCCAGAGACGATGTGGTTTTCATGGTTTCCTCCGGGATGTTCTATCAGGCCACTTCTTCGGGAGATTCCTCCGGCAGCACAATCATCAAGATGATATACAGCAGCACTCCCAACCCACTGGTCAGCAGAGTTCCCAACACCCATCCCAGGCGCACCAGGGTGGAATCCAGATGATAATATTTGGCGATCCCGCCGCAAACTCCGGCGATCTTACGGTCTGAACGGGACCGCTGAATGTCGATGCGGGAGAACAGGTTGGGGGGGCTTTCCCCTTCTTCTTCCGCCCGCCGGGTAAGACCGGTATACAGCAACACCGCCCCGATAGCGATCAGCACCACCGCCCATACCATGGGGAAGGAAAACAACCGATGGAGCTGAAGATATTGAAAAATTCCCCACTCTCGCAGCAGCAATAGCGCCCCCAACACCACCAGAAGCACTCCCAGCAAGGTGGTGTTATTGCTCAGGGGGCGGGAAGGGGTCGCCTCTTCCCGGGGATTCTCCGGAACGAGAATCAAAGCGGCGATATACAGGGCCACGCCAATCCCTCCGATGAAGGTCAACAACACAAACAGCAGGCGGATCAGGGTGCTATCGACGTTGAAATATTGGGCCAGACCCCCACACACGCCGCCGACGTAGCGATCGGTCCGGGAACGATACAATTTAGAAGGTTCTCGGGTATCGGTTTCCATAGAAACTCCTGGTTGACAATGTCAAAGATACACGTGATGATCGGGGAAAAGTTTCACCCCCGCTCAAACCGGGGGTTTGATTTCTAAAATCTCATATTTCAACACCCCCGCCGGAACGTTAATTTCCACCACCTCTCCCACCTTTTTGCCCAGCAGCGCCTTACCCACCGGCGAAGTCACCGAGATCTTCATCTGCCGGAAATCCGACTCTTCCTGCGATACCAGGGTGTATTCCTGTCGAAGTTGCCGATTGAGATCTTTTACCACCACTCGGGTGTACAACGCCACCTGCTCGGTGGAAATATCTTTGGGATCGATGACTCTGGCCCGGCGAATGGTCTCTTCCATCTGGGAGATTTTGGCCTCCAGCAGCGCCAACGCTTCTTTGGCGGCATGATACTCCGCATTTTCCCGAAGATCCCCGAAATCCCGGGCTTCAGAAATCTTTTTCGACAGCTCCGGGCGCTTAATCGTCTTCAACTCGTGCAACTCTGCTTTTATCTTCTCCAAACCTTCTTTGGAAATGTAGAAATAGTTGCTCATAGTACCTCCGCCTGGTTATGAAAAACGTTTTCGGGATGCCGAATCCACCCGCTCCACACTGATCATTCCCTTGATACCGTTCAATGCCTTGATCACCCGGGTAAGGTGGGAAAGATTCTTCACCTCGATAATCAGCTTCCCGATGCCCAGATTGTCTTTCGAGCGAATATCCAGATGGATGATATTGGTGTTGTTGTTGGATATGGCCTGGGCGATGTCTCGAATCATGTGTTTCCGATCTTCCGCCAGAATGGACAACTGCACCCGAAATTCCTCATCGGTCTCCACAGTCCAATCCACCTGGATGGTGCGATCCTGATTGGCTACCAGGGCAAGCATGTTGGGACAGGTGGTGCGATGAACGGTTACCCCTTTGCCCTGGGTTACATAGCCGATGATGTCGTCTCCGGGTACCGGGGAGCAGCACTTGCCGAAGTGCACCATGATGTTGTCCATGCCCTGCACCTGTACCGGGTAATGCCCCTTTTCCCGCTGAAACAGCTTCTTGAGCAGATTTTCCCGTT